>CAJONZ010000052.1 GCA_905236065.1 uncultured Bacteroidaceae bacterium
AACGGCAAATCCGTGTAACTCAGAGAGCTACACGGATTTGGTTTCCGATTGTTATTGTTTGTTATCTTTGAACTAGTGGACCTCCTCAAAGTCGGCATCCTGAACGTTGTCGTTGTTCTGGCTGGAAGGGCCGGACTGCTGACCGCCTTGGAAGCCAGCACCGCCGGGATTGAAACCTGCACCTGCGCCGGGTTGCTGGGCTGCGCCACCTGCCTGACTGTACATCTTCTGGCTGGCAGCCTGCATCTTCTGGTTCAGGGCGTTGATGGCATTGTCAATCTGAGCAACATCACCGCTGTCCTTGGCCTTCTTCAGGTCTTCGATGGCAGCTTCGATGCCAGGCTTGTCCTCTGCAGGCACCTTGTCACCGTTCTCCTTCATGAAGTGCTCGGTCTGGAAGGCTACAGAGTCTGCCTCGTTGATTTTGTCAGCACGCTCGCGCTCCTTCTTGTCAGCCTCAGCGTTGGCCTCTGCCTCTGTCTTCATGCGCTCGATCTCATCCTTAGAGAGACCGGATGATGCCTCGATGCGGATTTCCTGCTCCTTGCCAGTAGCCTTATCCTTGGCAGACACCTTCAGAATACCGTTGGCATCGATATCGAAGCTGACCTCAATCTGTGGAACACCACGCTGTGCAGGTGCAATGCCTGTCAGGTTGAAGTTACCGATGGACTTATTCTGTGCAGCCATTGGACGCTCGCCCTGCAGCACGTGGATAGTCACTTCGGTCTGGTTGTCAACCGCCGTCGAGAAAGTCTCTGTCTTCTTGCACGGAATGGTTGTGTTGGCCTCAATCATCTTAGTCATTACGCCACCCAGGGTTTCGATACCCATTGACAGTGGAGTCACATCGAGCAATACGATGTCGCCCACGCCTTCCTCCTTGTTCAGGATGGCACCCTGGATGCTGGCACCTACGGCTACCACCTCGTCTGGGTTTACGCCCTTTGAAGGCACCTTGCCGAAGTAGTCCTGTACGAGCTGCTGAACGGCAGGAATACGGCTGGAACCACCTACGAGGATAACTTCGTCAATGTCGCTGGTCGAAATGCCAGCGTCACGGATGGCAGCCTTACATGGCTCCAGACATGCCTGAATCAGTCCGTGTGCCAGACTCTCAAACTTCGCACGTGTCAGCGTCGTTACGAGGTGCTTGGGCACACCACCTACAGCTGTGATATACGGCAGGTTAATCTCAGTAGAAGAACCGCTCGAAAGCTCAATCTTAGCCTTCTCAGCAGCCTCCTTCAAGCGCTGCATAGCCATCGGATCCTGAGTAAGGTCGATACCCTCCTGTGCCTTGAAGTCGCCAGCCAGCCAGTCAATGATGACCTGGTCGAAATCGTCACCACCCAGGTGAGTGTTACCGTTGGTCGAGAGCACTTCAAACACGCCGCCACCAAACTCAAGGATACTGATATCGAATGTACCGCCACCGAGGTCGAACACGGCAATCTTCATGTCCTTGTTGGCCTTGTCGATACCGTAGGCCAAGGCAGCTGCAGTCGGTTCGTTCACGATACGCTTCACATCGAGACCTGCAATCTGACCAGCCTCTTTCGTGGCCTGACGCTGACTGTCGGAGAAGTATGCCGGCACGGTGATGACAGCCTCCTTCACCTCCTGACCCAGATAGTCCTCAGCCGTCTTCTTCATCTTCTGCAGAATCATCGCGCTGATTTCCTGCGGTGTATAGAGCTTACCCTCGATGTCAACACGCGGCGTGTTGTTGTCGCCACGCTTTACAGTATAAGGTACGCGAGCGATTTCCTGCTGTACCTGGTCGTAAGTCTCACCCATGAAACGCTTGATTGAGAACACCGTGTTCTTCGGGTTAGTGATGGCCTGACGCTTGGCGGGGTCGCCCACCTTACGCTCACCGTCCTTCACGAAACCTACTACGGAAGGCGTTGTACGCTTGCCTTCGCTGTTTGCAATCACTACAGGCTCATTGCCTTCAAATACACTGACACAAGAGTTCGTTGTGCCAAGGTCAATTCCAATAATCTTTCCCATAATATACTTTGTTTTGTTTTTCGTTAATAATAAATAATGTTTACTCTTCGCAGCCCTTTTTCTGAACTACGCCGACAAAACAAAACAAAGACCGTGCCATGTACATCACGACTGACAAACACACTGACACGGTATGACAAAATGGCAAGGAACTCAGATTTTCTCCCCGTACATCAGGTCTCCGGCATCGCCCAGCCCAGGCACGATGTACTTGTGCCCGTTCAGTACCGGGTCGATGGTCGCACAGAACAGCACGACATCGTCATCTGGGAACAGCCGCTGCAAGTGCTCCACGCCCTGCTGACAGGCAATCACACAGGCCAGCAGCAACCGACGGGGCTTTCCCTTGGTGAGCAAAGCCTGATAGCCCAGTTCCATGCTCTCGCCCGTGGCCAGCATCGGATCCACAATGACCAACGTCTTGCCCTCAAGTGACGGCGAGGCAATGTACTCAATCTTTACCCCGACTTCCGCACACTCCCGATCCTTGTAGTAGCGATAGGCCGAAACGAAAGCGTTGTCCGCATTGTCAAACACTTCCAGAAAGCCTTGATGGAAAGGCAGGCCTGCACGGAACACCGTGCCCAGCACAATCGGGTCGTCCAGCACCTGCACCCGGGCCGTCGCCACCGGTGTCTCTATCTCCCGCTCTGCATACGTCAGCAGCTTGCTCGCCTCATAGGCCATCAGGCGGCCAACACGTATCACATTTTGGCGGAATCGCATCCGATCCTTCTGTACATCCTTGTCACGCAATTCTGCCATATACTGACTCATGATGCTGCATGAGTCCGCAAGATTCACTATTCTCATACAGTTGTATATTTTGATGTCATATTTCTGCTCTCGCTTGTTTCTGGCCACAAAGCTACTCATTACTTCCCATTCTGTCAATTTTTAGCCCCAATTTCTTGTTCTTTCTTCCTGTCAAACCCACAAAGCGAACGTACCACCAGCAAGACCGTGGCGTGGGCACCATTCCGTAACCGAGGGTACGAGCGTAGCACCCCTGGATTGAACAAGGGAACCATAAGAGACCGTTGGTTGCTTCGAAGATACTCACACTCAAAAAAATCAATGATTTCTTTGCTTTTTCGCTCACTTAGTCGTACCTTTGCACCCGAATTTATAACCGGGGGTGCTCCCACGTATGGGGGCTGAGATAATACCCATTGAACCTGATGCGGATAATGCCGCCGAAGGGAAGTCTGTGTATAAAGTCTTGCAGCAGGAATGGCCTGCACCCCTTTATTGTTTAACATTATAAATAATAAAGGAATGAAAAAAACGATTCATTTACCATTTTCCATCTACCGTATGCCATGTGCTATCGGGGTGAGGGCCGTGGCGTTCTCACTTCTGGCATTTCCACTTTCCACCACCCTGCTTCGGGCCGCAAAGCCTGACTCGCTGCGCACCATCGACTTGCAGAACGTGCAAGTGCTCTCGACCCGTGCCTCGGCGAAAACGCCGATGGCCTACACGGACATGTCACAGGAGGACATCAAGACCGTGAACATGGGCAAGGATATCCCGCAGGTGCTGTCGATGACGCCTTCGGTGACGACGACGAGCGATGCCGGCAACGGCATTGGCTACACGACGTTCCGTGTACGCGGCAGCGACCCCAGCCGCATCAACGTCACCGTGAACGGTGTCCCGATGAACGATGCGGAGAGTTCATCGGTGTTTTGGGTGAACATGGCCGACCTTGCCAGCAGTGTACAGTCAATGCAGATACAGCGTGGCGTGGGCACCAGCACGAACGGCGCGGGTGCATTCGGTGCGACGCTGAACATGCAGACGGAGAATGTGGGCACCAAGCCTTACTTCGGACTGGATGCCTCGGGGGGCTCGTACTATTCGCACAAGGAGACCCTGCGCTTCGGCACCGGCTTGCTGGGTGGCCACTGGGGGGTGCAAGGCCGCCTGTCGAACATCGGCTCCAAGGGCTACATAGACCGTGCGGATACGAAGCTGAACAGCTACCTGCTGCAAGGTGGCTACTTCGGCGAGAACACGGTGGTGAAGTTCATCACCTACAACGGCACGGAGCAGACCTACCACGCCTGGAACTATACGTCAAAGTATGAACAGGAGCTGTTTGGCCGGCGGTTCAACTCGTGCGGTGTGATGGGCTACGACGCGGACAGGAATCCCACGGGCTACTACAACGACCAGACCGACAACTACCACCAACAGAACTACCAACTGCTGTGGAACCAGATACTGGGCCTGGACTGGAAGATGAACGTGGCCCTGCACTACACCAAGGGCGAGGGGTACTATCAACAGTACCAAAGCAAGGCAAACCAGGAGCTGTATGGCACGTCGTGGAAGACTTTCGGCATGAGCACGGACGAAAACGTGGTGGCCGACTTGGTGGACCAGCAGAAGATGGACAACGACTTCTACGGGGTGGTGGCCTCGCTGAACTATGACAACCACCGGCGGCTGCAAGGCACAGTGGGCGGTGGTTGGAACACGTATTCGGGCGACCAGTTCGGACACATCGTATGGACGATGCCCAATGTGCAAACCACTGTTCCCGAACCGAATGCGCTTTCGCCCGACTATGAGTATTACCGCAACCATGCCCGTAAGACCGATTTCAATGTATATGGGAAGGTGAATTACGAGTTCGTGAGCGGGTTGAGTGCATTCCTCGATTTGCAGTTCCGCCATGTAGGCTACAAGATGCAGGACCCAACCGTGGCTTACGGTGCCAACAAGGACGGAAGCTACGTCATTGACAATCAGTACGACTTTTTCAATCCGAAGGCGGGTATCAACTACGCCATCGGCGAGAACCACAGGCTTTACGCCTCGTATGGCATCGGACACAAGGAGCCGGTTCGCAACAATTTCATGCAGCAGATAGCCAATCCTGACCGCACAGACGTCGTGGCCAAGACCGAACGGATGGGAGACTTGGAAGCAGGCTACAAGTTCCAGAGCGAACGTTTCAGTGCAGGCCTCAATCTCTACTGGATGAACTACAAAGACCAGTTGGTGCTGACGGGAGAGCTGAACAACATTGGTGAGGCGCTGACGAAGAACCTGGACAAGAGCTATCGCATAGGCATTGAGCTGGAGGCAGCATGGCAACCCGTGGACTGGTTCCGTTGGGACATGAACCTAACATGGTCGCGCAACCGCGTGAAGGACATGATTGCCACGCTCAACGACAACGAGACCAACGTGAACTTGGGCGACCAGCCATTGGCCTTCTCGCCCGACCTCATCTTTAACAACGTGTTTACGTTCCAGTTCCGTGGCTTGAAGGCTACCGTGCATAGCCAGTACGTAAGCGACCAATACCTGACCAACACGGGCTTCAAGGAGATGCTCTGCAAGGATGCTGCCGGCAACGACACCTACGAAACGCTGATGCTGAAGCGGCACTTCACGACGAACCTTGACCTGAGCTATACCTTCGCCTGGGCATCATGCGGGCTCAAGAACGTCACGGTCGGCATCATGCTCTACAATCTGTTTGACAGCAAGTTCGACAACAATGGCTGGGCTGCCCCACAGCTTATCGACGACCAGGGAACCATCCGGGCTGTCAACGAATGGAAGGTACGCGACCAGGGAGCCGTCGGCTTCGCACCCTCTGCGCCCTTCCACCTCATGGGGCACTTGTCACTGACGTTTTAAGAAAATACCCCTTTTGAAGAGCAAAATGAAAAATGGAAGAATACTTGATGGACAACGGACTTGAGATACTGGGAACGCTCTGCGGACTCGTGTATCTCTATCTGGAACTGAAAGCCAGCATCTTTATGTGGATAACGGGCATCATCATGCCCGCTATCTCCATTTTCGTATATTACGAGGCTGGACTGTACGCTGACTTCGGCATCAACATCTACTACCTGCTGGCCGCCATCTACGGTTTCGCCGTCTGGGCCTATTTCGGCAAAAGCAAACGCCAAAAAGTCAAGAACTTGGACATGCCCATCACCCACACGCCCAAGGGCATCTACTGGAAGCTCGCGGCGTGTTTTCTCGTTTGCTTTTTCCTCATCGGCGTCGTTCTGGAGCGCTACACCGACAGCACCGTGCCTTGGTGGGACTCGTTCACCACGGCACTCTCCATCGTGGGCATGTGGATGCTTTCCCGCAAATGGATTGAGCAGTGGTGGGCGTGGGTGGCCGTCGATGCCGTCTGCTTCTTCCTATATATATATAAAGGTATCTATTTCTATGCCGCACTCTACGGCCTTTACACCCTCATTGCCATCTACGGATATTTCAAATGGAAACAACTCATGCACCCCGCTTCCACCACGACTGCGTGATTCTGGGGAACGGAAGCTATCCCACTCATCCCCTGCCCGTTGAGATTCTGCGACAGGCTCCCTACCTCTGTTGCTGCGACGGGGCTGCCCTTCAGCACCTGCAAGGGGGAGGCCAGTTGCCCGATGCCATCGTGGGCGACGGCGACTCGCTGCCAACGGATTTCAAGGAACGTTACGCCGACCGCCTCCACATCGTCCGGGAGCAAATATATAACGACCTGACCAAGGCCACCCGCTTCTGCGTGGAGAGGGGCTTCCACGACATCGCCTACGTGGGCTGTCAGGGAAAGCGGGAAGACCACGCCCTGGGCAACTTCTCCCTCATGGCCTTTTACCTGCGGGAGTTCGGCATCAGCCCCGTGATGTACACCGACTACGGCATCTTCATCCCCGCCCAGGGGACACGCACATTCCCCTGCTTCCCCCGCCAACAGGTCTCCATCTTCAACATGGACTGCACGACGCTGACCTCCGAGGGGCTCCGCTGGCAGTCCTATCCCTACGCCCAGCTTTGGCAAGGCACACTCAACGAGCCCCTTGGCGACAGCTTCACCCTCCATGCCGACCAGACTTACATCGTCTTCTTGACCTACGAGGGCAAGCAATAAAAAAGTTAGGCAGGACGATGTTACTCGTCCTACCCAACCCACCAAAACTAATAAAACTGACAAGAAAATAACTGAGGACAAACCCTCATCTTACTCTCATCATCATATTATCGCTCTAATATGATCAAAAACATGCGATATGGTAGAAGTGCTTGTGTGGAATAAGAATTCCTTTTCAGTCGCAAAAGTACGACATTTTCCTTTCATCTTCAAAATCTCAAAGCAACCATTATTTGTCTAAAACGAAACAATGGGGGTATTTCATGCTCAGATTGAGCCCCTACCCCAAAAGTCTTTTTCACAGCCAACACTTTTTTCATTCCGCTGACGAAAGATATTAAGTTTTTTAGCTACCTTTGCAAGCAAATTGCCACAAAACCTATGTACAAACTGACCGATTTAGTTTACGACGCGCTCAAATTGCCCCCATTGGAGAACTGGGACGGCAAGATGATTTGCGGGCCGAGCAACTACGACAATGTCTTCCTTGTCAACAACATGAAGGGAAATCTGAGATGCTACTCCTTCACGCTGCTCGACAGCGGATGGTTAAAGGTTCTATTTAACCAACAAGAAATCACATTGCGAAAGAACGACCTCTACGTCTTCACACCCGGCATTGTCGGTTCGGTGATCGATGCCTCGGAAGACTATCATGGCCTGTGCCTCATCGTCGAGGAATCGTTCACCTTTGAGTCACCCGTAGTTCAGAACCTTATCAAGGCTGCCTATTTCCCGATAGCCAGACTGCACGAGCCTAAAATCACGTTGTCGGAGAGGGAAGCGGAACACCTGCGAGGGCTGATGCAGCTCTGCCACGACCGTATCCACTCCACCCACACGTTCAAGAGCGACAGCCTGCGCCTGATTTACGAGCTTTTCATCCTCGACCTCATCGACATACAACGGAAGAGCATCGAGTACCACCCTATTTCGGGACAGGCTGAACACCTATTCATCGCCTTTATCCAACTGGTGCCCCAACACTACATCGAGCACCACGACATCGGGTTCTACGCCTCCATGCTCCACATCACCCCCACCTACCTTTCACGCATCGTCAAGAAGATCAGCGGGCGCACCGTCATGGACTACATCAACCACATGCTCCTCATGGAAGCTTCCGGTCTGCTCCTGTTCACCACCCAAAGCATTGCGCAGATTGCCAGCATCCTTCACTTTGCCGACCAGGCCAGCTTCTGCAAATTCTTCCTCCGCATGAAGGGGATGACTCCCACCGACTACCGAACGAAGAAATAACCTACGATTCACATCCAAAACCCATAATAAGATGAAAAAACTATTCACAGCCTTGCTGTTTGTCCTGTGCGGCACTGCCCTGTGGGCACAGCAAATAGAAGTTACGCCGCAGGACTCGGCACGGGTCGTCACCCTGCTGCAAAAAGCGAAGACGGAACGCGGCGACCAACCCGCCATGCTCTACTTCGCCAAGCAGTTTGTCGGACTGCCCTACGTGGCCCACACACTGGAGAATGGCGAGGAGGAACACCTCATCGTCAACCTCCACGAATTTGACTGCACCACCCTCGTCGAAACCGCTGCCGCCCTCACCCTCTGCGACAAGCACGACCAGCGCACCTTCAAGGACTACTGCCACTGGCTCACGACCCTGCGCTACCGCGAGGGCAAGCTCACCGACTACACCAGCCGCCTGCACTATTTCACCTGGTGGGGTGAGGACAACGAGCAGAAGGGCCTCCTGGAGTGCATCAGCCAAGACCCGCAGCCCACGGCCTTCTACAAGAAGCTGACCAGCGTCAAGCTCTTCAACGAGACCCAGACGCTCAACCTCAACTACATGTCCGAGCACCCCGGACTTTATAAACACCTGAAAGACCATCCCGAACGGGTGGAGATAATCCACGACTACGAGCGCATCACCTCGGGCAAAAGCTACCGCTACATCCCCACCATGCTGCTGAAACAGCGGCAAAGTGCCTCACTGGGACTCATCAAGGACGGCGACATCCTGGCCATGATTACGACCAAGGCCGGACTCGATACCTCCCACCTTGGCATCGCCTTCTGGCAGGAAGGCCGCCTGCACATGCTCCATGCCTCCAGCCTCCGCAAAAAAGTCGTCATGGACGAGCAGACCCTCTTCGACTATCAACAGAAACAACCCAGCCAAGTCGGCATCCGAGTTTTCAGGATGAAGTAAAGCCTCCCCTATCTATTTAGCCTATAGAAACTATAGTCACTATAGGTACTATAGAAACTATAGAAACTATAAAAACCCCAGCCACCATAAAACCCATAAAACCATGCCAAGCAACAAAATCGCAACCTTCTTTCTCCTGCTCTGCTGCATGATAGCCAGCAGCTGCAATGGGCAGAAACGCGAGGGAGCCAGCACCGAGGTGGTCCTTGAGACCACGTTGGGCGACATCCGCATCGCACTCTTCGACGACACCCCCATCCACCGCGACAACATGGTGCAGAACATCAAGGACGGCAAATACGACGGTGTCACCTTCCACCGCGTCATCCGCAACTTCATGATTCAGACCGGCGACCCCGACACCCGTCCGGGTCAGGTGGCCGACACGACCAAGGCCCACGAGCGCATCCCCGCAGAGTTCATCTACCCCAAGTACTACCACAAGCGCGGCTTTGTGGGTGCGGCACGAGACGGCGACGACGAGAACCCCAAGCGCATGTCCGACAAATATCAGTTCTACATCGTCACGGGAAAAATCTGCTCCGAGGGTGACCTCGACAGCTACGAGACCGCCCGCGAAGAACGTGACGCGGAAACCCTCTACAACGAGCTTTGCGCCCAGCACAAAAGCGAGATTGACGCCATCCGTGCCCTACGGAATCCCCGCAAACTCAGCGACCAGTTGGAGAAATACCTTGACCAAGCCCGCACACAGGTTTCCGACAATCCGCCGCTCACCTTCACCCGTGAGCAGCGCAGCAGCTACCGCAGTCAGGGTGGTGCTCCGTGGCTCGACGGCGAATACACCGTTTTCGGCGAAGTCGTGGAAGGCATGGCCATCGTTGAAAAGATACAGAAACTGAAGACCAACGCCTCCGACGTTCCCCTACAGGAGGTGCGCGTCAAGCGGGCATACGTGGTGGAATGACATCCTGACAAGCCAACAAGAAAGGACTAAAAAAGGGACTCGCCTGAGTCCCTTTTTTTCATTTTCCGCCTCTCAGCAGTGAGGCTACCCATAAAATGATGACCGCACCGATGATGGCCGTGCCAAGCTGTCCGAGGACACCGCCCCAGGTAATGCCCAGCCAGTTAAACAGTCCACCGCCCACGGCACCGCCAAACAGTCCTAACAACAGATTCATCAGGAAGCCAAAACCGCCTCCCTTCATCAGTTTGCCTGCGCAGAAACCAGCCAGGCAACCCAGAATAATTGATCCAATCAATCCTCCCATAGTCTTTCTTTTTTACTTGTTATACATAATTTATGCTGCAAAGTTACGAATAAAATGGTAAATGGTAAGCGGTAAATCGCAAATATTCCTTACCTTTGTCGAAGAAAACAACCAAAACCAAACGAAACAATGAGACAACACACTCTTATCGACTGGATCAGGGCCACACGCCCCTGGTCGTTCCCGGCTTCGGCCATGCCCGTATGCGTAACCCTTCTCTGGCTGCTCACCTTGCAGGAAGACCTGCCCCACTCGCTCACGACCCGCGATTGGTGTCTGGGCATCTGGGCGCTCGTCAACATCATCTTCGTCCATGCCGCCGGCAACGTGTGGAGCGACTACTTCGACTACCGCAGAGGCGTTGATGCCTCCGACACCTACGGTGTGCGCCAGCTCGTTGAAGGCCACTTCCAGCCTCGCGAATTTCTCCGCCTTTCCCTCGGCCTGCAAATCGTGGCCATCCTCGCCGGCATCGCCCTCGTATGCCTCACCGGCCTGCCCCTGCTCTACATCGGCATTGCGGGCATCCTTCTCTCACTGCTCTATCCGCCACTGAAATACAGCGCACTGGGCGACCTCGTCATCCTCTGCTGCTATGGCATCTTGCCCACACTCGGCACCACCTACATTGTCACGGGACAGATTCTCACCGACATCCTCTGGCTGGCCGTGCCCATCGGCAGTATCACTGTCGCCATCCTCCATGTCAACAACACCCGCGACATTGAGACAGACCGCCGTGCCGGCATCCACACCTTCGCCACCCTCACGGGCCGTGGCGTGGCCGCCGTCATCTACCTCCTGGAAATCCTCCTGCCCTACGTCTGGATTCCCATGCTCATCGTCAAGGACTTCCTTCCGCTTACCACACTCACGGTGCTTATCTCCCTGCCATTGGCCATCCGCAACGTCCGCACCATGCTCAAATACAAGCAGGAAGGCATCGAGGCCATCGCCCGCCTCGACGAACGCACCGCCCAGCTGCAACTCGTCTTCAGCGTCCTCCTCATGGTGGGCCTGGCCATCAGCCTGTAAACCATGCTTCCCTTTTCCATCCTCGTTGCAGCCGTCCTCTGGTTCGTCATGTTCTCCCCTTGGACGGCTTCCTACCTCAATTTCTGGTGGGCAATGACGGCCTCAGCCCTCATCCTCACCAGCTTTGCGCTCTTTTCACTCCGCAAAAACCTAAAGGCTTTCCGCCCGGCAGGGGAACTGAAAGGGGTTATCTCTACCGTGCTTCTTGCCCTCGCCATCGCTGCCGGGCTTTGGGGCATCTTCTACGTGGGCGACAAACTCTCCCAAGAGCTCTTCCATTTCGCTCGTCCGCAGGTGGACCTTATCTATGGCATGAAGGACGGCACGTCCCCCCGCCTCATCGCCTGTCTGTTGCTTTTCATCATCGGCCCTGCCGAGGAAATCTTCTGGCGCGGCTACATCCAGCGCACCCTCTGTCAGCGATGGAATCCCGACCGTGCCTTCCTCCTCACCACGGCCCTCTACACCCTCGTCCATCTGCCCTCCTTCAACTTCATGCTTATCATGGCAGCCCTCGTCTGCGGCCTTGCTTGGGGCGGCCTCTACCGCCTCTTCCCTCGGCAGTTGCCAGCCATCATCCTCAGCCACGCCCTGTGGGATGCCGCCGCCTTCGTCTGGTTCCCGCTATAACACGCAAAGGAGCCCCAAAAACACAGGCAGACAAGAAGAAATTCCTGTCTGCCTGTTTCATTATATTCTATTGCTTTTTTACCAGATAGAACCGTAGCTGGGTTCGTTCTCGATGGAGAGGATTTCCTCTGGATCCTCAACCTCCACCTCGGTGCGAGTGCCACGCTCCTTTACCAGCACCTCGCTATTGTTGGCGGGGGCATCGTGGAGTGAAAGGCAGATAAGCGATTCAATTTCAATTTTGTGTGCCGTCATCAACGGCTGCATATAAGTCTTTTTCATATTGTAATTTCTGATTTTAAAAGTTACACAAGTCTTTATTTTACTTCACGAACACCTTGCTGGTCTTGCCATCGGCAGTTACCACGATGTTCAAGCCCTTCTGCAGTGACTTCACCTCTACACCACTTGCGCTGTAGATGGCAACAATGTCCTCATCTGCGGGAGCTTCTACAGTCTCAATAGCTGTTGCGTCACCATTGAAGAAGAAGGCACGCTCCTTGGCATCTCCATAATCAGCTGGAAGATATGCACGACCAGCTGGAATCTTTGGAGTTGCAATACTTGTGTCCACTCTGTAGAAACCAACCTTACCATTTTGATTTTGGAGAACATACGAGCCATTGGGAGCAGGCATATCCTCACTGACAGATTCCAAATTAGTGTCAGTGTATTCTTCTCCATTATTTTCCACAACTGGAATCATATAGTCACCAGCTGTACCTTCAATAACAACACCATTGTTTGCAGGAACCACATTTCTAGGTACCAAGGTCAATGAATAACCAGTTCTGCTCGTGACGAGGTAAGCTTTTATACCTTCCACTTTCGAAAAGTCAACAGTCTTGTTTGATGAAAATGTAGCGTAACCAGCAGAAGTAATAGAGGTATATACAACATCGGTCCTTATAATGCAAATATAGTCAATAACTTTAGGAGAACTGCCACCATTTCCTGTTGCAGCCAAAACGACTGTACTTTCCTCTTCCAATGTTATCTCCTCACTTACTGCTTCATACTCATATCCCATCGTTGAAGCTGTAAATATATTTTTTTCATTAACTTTAAAATTAAAATCAGTACCAGCATTTCCAAATGTCGCTACTTTAAAGATGTATTTACCTGCAGGTAAAGTCACTATGTCAACATCTGAACTTGCATATGCGGCATTACCTTTTGAACAACGTACAGGAATATTATTATTAGTAGAGGATACTGTCATGCCCTCTATGTCCTCAGCTTCTGAACAAAAAGCAACTACAGAATTAGCAACCTTTTTATATGTTTCATTTGCATTAACATCGTCTGTCACATTAGAAGCTGTATATTGGAAGCCTTGGTCATAACGATTTTTTACAATCTGATAGAGATTTGTACCACTGCTCAGATAACGTGGGTAAGCATAAGTATAGCTCTTTGCGTCTTTCACAACAACACTGCTCAGTTGCTTTTCAAAGTCACCAATAGCGTTGAATGTAACAGTATGGTCTGCCAGAGCCTCACGAGAATATACGATAGTTACTGTTGCATTTTCTTCAACAGACGCTATTGACTCTGCACCACTCACGTATGTATAACGATAAGTGTCATCATCAAACGATGTTTCATAGGCAGATTCAAAAGATTCTCCTTCCGTTATATAGTCAATTCGGTCTTCAAGTACCGCTGTCCCATCAGACAACTGATATTTCGTTGTAACCTCATAAGTCGCAGTTGTAGGCAAATCACCGTCTTCAATTTCGCGAATTACAATATTATCAATTGCAAAGTTTGCCATGTAACGACGTGTTACAAATTCCATTTTTCCCAAACCACCTGTTGAACTTGGGGAAGTTACTGCCGAACGTTCAAATACTTCATTTCCATTAGCACCGGCAATGGTTACATAAGTATATGTCCCTGATCGTGTAACTTTAATGCTATACCAAGGCACATCAGAGATTGAATTAGAGCTATTACCTTTATTCGTGTTTGCCAAATTCACCTGAGTATCAGAACCATTTATTTTCCAAGTGGTAGCCCATGTACCTGTAGCTGTCAAAGAAAACATTACGTTAGCATTTGAAGCATCATAAATATTGAACGATGCTGGTGACTGATTAGTAGAACTGCTAATCTTCAAATCGAACGTCATCGTGAAATCAGTTCCTGCTGCAACTTTTCCACTCAAAGAGGTACTGCTTATTGTAGTACCATTATTATTTCTGGTTCCCTGTTCCACAGACAAAAAATGATTGCCATTATCCTCCAAAATTACAGGTGTAAAACGGCCACTTGTACCAGTTGTCCAATCAGCAGTAGCACCATCTGCTTCATAATCCTGTGAATAAATCACATCCGCCCATGCGTTTGCACCCATAAGCAACCCTGCTCCTACGAGCAAAGCTTTAAAGTAGTTTTTTTCATTTGATTTTTGTAAATAAATTAGGTTATATAAATAAGTTCGAAAGTTCGGTTGTTGTAGCGGTCGTCCGTCCTTACCTGGATGGACACACCCAAAATTTGCGTAAAGATAAAGAAAAAAGCTATAAGGAGCATTGGAAAAAACGAAAAAAACGCAAAAAAAGTTTGTTTTTTCCTTCTCTACCCGCCCAATTGTACGTTTTCGGAGGGGTACGGAGTCAAAATCACTCCGAAGGTAATTGACCTACCTGATTCCTTGGATCACACCTTACCGTGGTTATTCGTAGTGCGGCCTCTCCGAGGCCTCGGTTCTGTAGCAAGATTTTCACGCAGAACTGCATTCACGAATAGAGTTCTGCGTGAAGTCGAATAGAGTTCTGCGTCGTCTCCGATAGAGTTAAGCGTTGCAACTTGTTGAAAAACATATCGCCGCAGACGAAAATATAAGAGGCCAAAGAACAAAGGGAAACCAAAAAGGGGCTACGCTGAAGGTGCTCACATTCAGAAAAATCAAAAAAACTTTTGCTATTTCGCTCACATAATCGTACCTTTGCAGTGGCATAAGCAGTCGGACGATCCGTCGCTGCCGGAAGCCTTCGGGCGAACGGGAGAGGAAAGTCCGGGCAGCACAGGACGGTCCACTTCCTAATGTAGAAGCAGTCCGCGAGGGTTGAGTCATGCAGAAGAAAAAAACCGCCGTGCATGTCCCTTTGGGAGGTGCAGGGTAAGGGTGAGAAGGTGGGGTAAGAGCCCACCAGCGGTGTGGTGACACATCGGCTGTGCATCTTGGACGCTGCAAGTTCATGTAAACTGCCGTGAGGCCGGGGCGCTTGCGCCTGCGGGCCGAATGAGGGTTGTCCGCCCAAGGCAGAGGGTAGAACGCTGGAGGCCCGTGGTGACACGGGTCGTGGATAAATGACGGAAGGTCTCTGCCGCCTGATGTTAAGGGCGCGGAGATGACAGAACCCGGCTTACAGTCCGGCTGCTTTTGCTTTTTTCATCAAACATGCCTTATTTAAGGAAACATCACCGTAGGCGGCAGGATTTTAACTTTCTTTGGCGCAAAGGGAAATAAACCTTTGGGAGGGAAGGTGCGTCTTACCGATGTACAATATACATATATTATAATAAGGAATATGAGAAGTAAGAATCTTTTTGTGATGGCGTTGCTGTTGGGACTGTCGGGGGGCTTGGCCGAGGCCAAGACCTGGACGTTGCAGGAGTGCATCGACTATGCACTGGCCAACAACATCAGCCTGAAGCAGTCGAAAATCAAGACGCTGGAGAGCCATGAGGATGTGCTGCAGAGCAAGTCGGCCTTGTTCCCTTCTGTGTCGTTCAGTACGAACCAGAACATGAACTACCGCCCGTTCAGCGAATCGACCATCAACCTGACGAACGGTTCGATGACGTCGAACAGCAACAAGGTGAGCTACAACGGCTCGTATGGCATCAATGCCAACTGGACGGTGTGGAACGGCAACCGTAACCGCATGGCCATCAAGCAGAACAAGCTGACGGAAGAGCAAAACGAACTGAGCGAACAGCAGCAGGCCAACACGATTCAGGAGAAGATTGCACAGCTGTATGTACAGATACTGTACGAAACGGAGGCTGTGCGCGTGATTGAAGAGACGATGAAAGCCTCGCAGATGCAGGCCGACCGTGCCCGGGAGATGGTGGCAGTGGGTAGCCTGGCCCGCGTGGATTTGGTGCAGTTGGAGGCACAAGTCGATCAGGACAAATACACAAGAGTCAACACACAGAGCCAGTTGGCCAACTACAAGCTGCAACTGAAGCAGTTGCTGGAACTGAGGGACGAGGAGGACTTCGACGTGGCCGACCCCGAAACGAGCGACAGCAAGGTGATGGGGCTCATCCCCGACAAGAACAGCGTGTATGCCGCCGCACTGGCCAGCCGACCGGAAATCAAGGCGGGCGAACTGAGCATCCAGGCTGCCGACCTCTCCATCAAGTCAGCCCGCACGGGCTACATGCCCACGCTGAACCTGACGGCGGGCATCGGAACCAGCAACAGCAGCGGACAGAAGCTGGGATTTGGTACGCAGATTAAAAACAACCTATCCAATTCGCTGGGTCTGACCCTACAGGTGCCCCTCTTCGACCAGTCGCAGACGCGCACCGCCATCCGCAAGGCGAAATTTGCCAAGCAGGACAGCGAACTGGCCTTGCAGGACAAGCAGAAGACGCTGTACAACTCGGTGGAAAAGTACTGGCTGGACGCGACGACCTCGCAGCAGCAGTATGTCTTTGCCAAGAAAAACTGTGAGAGTATGCAGGAAAGCTATGAACTGGTGAGCGAGCAGTTCAACTGCGGTCTGAAGAACATCGTGGAGCTGACGACGGGCAAGAACAACCTGTTGCAGGCGGAACAGCAGTTGCTCCAGACGAAATACACGGCCTTGCTGAACCAAGCCCTGCTGAAATTCTATGCAGGAGAAAGGCTGGAGTTCTAAAAAGACAGAGCCCCCATCCCCCAAAGGGGGCAGCCTTGCAAGATGGCATTCCTCCCCTATGGGGAAGGTCAGGAGGGGGCTAAAACCGTAAAAAAATAATCAAACGATATGAAAATTCAGAATAAGATTTATGCGGCGTTGGTTGTTGCCGCGACGTTTGCCTCTTGTGCCAAGGAGGCAGAGGTGAGTTACAACACGACTGTCGTGGAGCGACAGAACATTTCGACCAGCATCACGGCCACGGGTACCATCGAGCCGGTGACCCAGGTCGAGGTGGGTACGCAGGTGAGCGGTATCATCGACAAAATCTATGTGGATTACAACAGCGTGGTACACAAGGGACAGGTGATTGCAGAGCTGGACAAGACCAACCTGTTGAGCGAACTGGCCAGTACACAGAGCAACCTGTCGAACGCCCAGTCGGAACTGGCCTTCCAGAAGGCAAACTTCCAGCGCTACAAGACGCTGTTTGAGAAGGGACTGGTGAGTGCCAACGACTATGAGAACGCCAAACTGAGCTACGACAAGGCCGTGCAGACGGTGAAGGTGCAGCAACAGTCGGTGCAGAAGGCACAGACGAACCTGGGCTATGCCACCATCATGGCACCGATTGACGGCGTGGTGCTTTCAAAGGAAGTGGAAGAGGGACAGACCGTGGCCTCGGCCATGACGACCCCGACGCTCTTCATCATTGCACAAGACCTGACGGACATGCGCGTGATTGCCGACATTGACGAGGCCGACATCGGCGGCGTGGTGGAGGGACAGCGCGTGACGTTCAGCGTAGATGCCTTCCCCGACGACACGTTTGAGGGAACGGTGACGCAGGTGCGCCAACAGCCCACGACATCGAGCAACGTCGTGACCTACGGGGTGGTCATCTCGGCTCCGAACGAAGACCTGAAGCTGAAACCCGGACTGACGGCCAACGTGACCATCTACACCCTTGAGAAGAACGGCGTGGTGGCTGTACCCTCAAAGGCTTTGCGCTTTATGCCCAGCGAGGCCATCCTGAAGAAGGACCAACGCATCGAGGACTGCCAGGCTGTCCACAAACTGTGGACGCTGGAGAACAATGTGTTTAAAGCACACGCTGTGGAGGTGGGCACGACCAACGGTATGCTGACGGAAATCGTGAGCGGCATCAGCGAGGGCACGAAAGTGCTGACCGACTTCAGCATTTCGGGAGGCGAAGAGGAGGAAGAGGAACAGGCCGCCAACCCGTTCATGCCAAGACCCAAAAACAGGAACAACAATAACAACAACAAAGCGGGTGGAGCCCCCAAGAAGTAAGGAACCATGGCGGAAAAAGAAGATAACAGAAAGTGCGTCATCGAGTTGCAGAACGTGAAGCGCTACTTCCAGGTGGGTAGCGAGACGGTGAAGGCACTGCGTGGCGTCAGTTTCAAGATTTACGAGGGTGAGTTTGTGACCATCCAGGGTACGTCGGGTTCGGGCAAATCGACCCTGCTGAACCAATTGGGCTGTCTGGACACACCGACGAGCGGCGAGTATTTCCTCGACGGAACGCCCGTGCGCCGCATGACGAAGAACCAGCGGGCCAAACTGCGCAACAGGAAGATTGGCTTCGTGTTCCAGAACTACAACCTGCTGGCAAAGACGACGGCGGTGGAGAACGTAGAACTGCCGCTGATGTACAACAACAAGTACAACTCCAAGCAGCGCAGGGAGGCAGCCATCAAGGCACTGGAGGCCGTGGGACTGGGCGACCGCCTGGAACACAAGTCGAATCAGATGTCGGGTGGACAGATGCAGCGCGTGGCCATTGCGCGGGCGCTGGTCAACAATCCGGCAGTGCTGCTGGCCGACGAGGCGACAGGAAACCTGGACACGAGGACTTCGTTCGAGATGCTGGTGCTGTTTCAGGAACTGTACAAGCAGGGACACACCATCATCTTCGTAACCCACAACCCGGAGATTGCCGAGTACAGCAGCCGGAATATCAACCTGCGTGATGGCAAGATTCGGGAGGACACCATCAACCTGAACATCAAATCGGCAGCGGAGGCGCTGGCAGCCCTGCCCAAACCACAAGACGATTGAAACGATGAACATACTGAACCTTTTCAAAGTAAGCATCAATGCGGTGGCCAACAATAAGATGCGGTCGTTCCTGAGTATGCTGGGTATTATTATTGGCGTGGCTGCGGTCATCATCATGATGGCCATCGGACAGGGGTCGAAGGAGAGCATCCGCAAAGAACTTTCGACCATGGGCACGAACCTGCTGACGATACGTCCGGGTGCGGACATGCGTGGCGGTGTGCGTCAGGACCCATCGAGTATGCAGACGCTGAAGATGGCGGACTATGAGCGCATCATGCAGGAAAAGAAATTCGTGACGAACGTGTCGCCGGAGGTGACCGCGAGCGGCCAGGTGATTTACGGAAACAACAATACGACCACGACGGTGTATGGCGAAAGTCCTGAATATCTGGACATCAAGCTCTGGACAATCGAAAACGGCGACTGCTTCACGGAGGAGGACGTACACAAGGCGGCCAAAGTGGTCGTGGTGGGAAAGACCATCGTGACGGAGTTGTTCGGCGACGGGGTTGACCCGATTGGCAAGACCATCCGTTTCAAGTCGATACCTATGCGCATCGTGGGTGTGCTGAAGGCCAAGGGCTACAACAGCTGGGGCATGGACCAGGACAATGTCATCATTGCCCCCTACACCACCGTGATGAAGCGTATTGCCGCACAGACGTATTTTTCAAGCATCGTCTGCTCGGCCATCACGGAGGAACTTTCGGACGCAGCCATCGAGGAACTGACACAAATCTTGCGTGACAACCACAAGTTGAAGGGCGAAGCCGACGACGACTTCACCATCCGCTCACAGGCAGAGATCATGGAGACGATGTCAACGACCATGGACACGGTGACACTGATTCTGGTGGTAGCGGCAGCCTTCTCGCTGTTGGTTGCGGGCATCGGCATCATGAACATCATGCTGGTAAGCGTGACGGAGCGCACCAAGGAGATTGGCCTGCGCATGGCAGTCGGTGCGACGGGAGCGGTGATTTCGCTGCAATTCCTGATTGAGTCGGTGCTGATTTCCGTGACGGGCGGCCTATTAGGCATCCTGCTGGGCTTCACCGTCAGCGAATGGGCGGTTCCGGCGTTCGGAATGCCTTCGAGCGTACCGGCATGGTCCATCTATGTGTCGTTCCTGGTCTGCGTGTGCATCGGTGTGATTTTCGGTTACATCCCCGCACAGAAAGCCGCCAACATGGATCCAATCGAAGCAATCAGACATGAGTAACAACAACACAAAAACATTGGGAGAGGCCCCGTGGCTGCACGTGGCCATCTCCACTTGTCTGGGCACGGGACTGCTGCCCGGTGCGCCCGGCACGTATGCGGGTTTCTTAGGATTGCTGATTTGGCTGGGCTGCTGGAGCGTACTGTCGCATCTTGCCCTGTTCATCACGACCCTATTGTTGCTGGTCGTGACGACGCTGGTAGGCATCTGGACGACGAACGTGATGGAACGTTACTGGGGAGAAGACCCAAGGGCGGTGGTGATTGACGAACCGCTGGGCACGTGGATGGCCTGTCTGGCAGTCTGCTACTTCGACGGCCCCGCCTGGCAAGCAATTATGTTGGCTTGCATCGGCTTTTTGTGTTTCCGCATCATCGACATCACCAAACCGCTGGGATGCCGCTGGGTCGATAAGAATGTGCATGGAGGATGGGGCTGCATGGCCGACGACCTGCTGGCAGGCTTTTATGCCATGCTGATCACGGGAGCCGTGCGCCTGTTCATCATCTGACGTTGATGATTTTGTGAAGCTGAAGGGACATGCGCCATTTGGGGTGCGAAAGAATATAGTCAAAGGTTGCTTTGACTATTTTTTTGTTCTCAGCCTCATCACCCGTGTCACAGGGCTGAAGGAAATAGCTGCCGGCCTGGATGTCGTCGTAAAGCGAAAGGTCGTTATGCCCCGTAAAGACGACTTTGAGTTCGTCGCAAGTGGAAATTTGCAGCCGTGCGTCGGCAGAAGCGCAGAACTCAAACTTCGGACTACAGGTGACGTGGTCGATAGCCGGAAGGACGGGACGGGTGCCGTTGGTCTCCATCGCAATGCGGCATCCCATAGCATGGATGGCATCGCAGAGTTCCGCATCGACAAAGAGAGCAGGCTCGCCTCCCGTCAGGACGACCAACGAGGCGGGATATTGCTGAATCTCACGACAAATATCCTGGGCGGTCAGCATCGTGCCGTCAGCGTGTTGGGTGTCGCAAAAGGGGCACCGGAGATTGCACCCCGAAAAACGGACGAAGACTGCAGCGCATCCTGCGTTGTAGCCTTCACCCTGTATGGAATAAAAAATCTCGTTAATCTTATAAAGCTTCTTTTCCATCGATTTTTGCGTCGTTGGTATATACTGCAATATTGTCTTCCGACTCCTGGACGCAGGCTTTGTAGCACTGCGGTATCTGTTCGGTCATCCAACGGGCGATATTCTCAGCCGTCGGATTGAAGGGAAGCAACTCGTTCAGGTTTCCATGGTCGAGATAGCCATGAATGGACTGCTTGATATGGGCAAAGTCACACACCATGCCGTCAGCATTCAGCTCTGCCGCCTTGCAGTAGAGCGTGACAATCCAATTATGGCCGTGCAAATTACAGCATTTGCTCTCGTAACTCAGCTCCAAATGATGGCAGGCCGAGATTTCCATTCGTTTCGAGACGTAGTACATATATCTAAGTTAGAGGTTAGAAGTTAAAGGTTAAAAATTAAAAGTTAGGGGTTAGAGGTGAGAGGTTAATAACAAAAGCTATCGGGGAGGTAGCTTAGGATATTACAAAACCTGAAGCCTGATTCCAACTTTTAATTTTTAACTTTTAATTTATTCATATCAATGGCATTCCTGCTGCGGCACATTCACGGCGCATGTCCTCTGGCCAGATGCTGGCCTGAATCTCGCCAACGTGTGCCTTGTGGAGCAGCACCATGCAAAGACGGCTTTGTCCGATGCCACCGCCGATGGAGAGGGGCATTTCGTCGTTGAGCAGCTTCTTGTGGAAATACAATTGCGCACGCTCCATCTTGCCGGTGAGTTCGAGCTGACGCATCATGGCTTTCTTATCGACGCGGATGCCCATGGAAGAAAGCTCGATGCTGCGGTTGAGAATGGGGTACCAAATCATGATGTCGCCGTTCAGCCCATAGAAACCGTCCTCGTTCGGGGTGCTCCAGTCGTCGTAGTCTGGGGCACGACCGTCGTGAACTTTTCCATCGCCCAGTTTGCCGCCGATGCCAATGATGAAGACTGCACCGTATTGCTTACAGATGGCGTCCTCACGCTCCTTCGGTGTCAGTTCGGGATACATGCGGCGCAATTCCTCGCTGTGGATGAAGTGGATGTCCTCGGGCAGGAAGGAGGAAATCTGCGGATAGGTTTCGCAAACAAGATATTCCGTGCGGCGAATGGCAGCGTAGATGCTACAAACAATCTTGCGCAGGAAAGCCAGATTGCGGTCACCCTCTTTGATGGTTCGACACCAATCCCACTGGTCCACATAGAGCGAGTGGGTGTTGTCAAGCTCTTCGTCGCCACGGATGGCGTTCATGTCGGTATATAAGCCGTAGCCGGGCTTGATGGCATATTCTGCCAGCATCAGACGTTTCCATTTTGCCAATGAATGAACCACCTCAGCCACCTGGTCGCCCATATCCTTGATGGGGAAGGTGACGGGACGCTCCACACCGTTCAAATCGTCGTTGATGCCCAATCCACGAAGGACGAAGAGCGGTGCGGTGACGCGGCGAAGGCGCAAAGCAGTGCTCAGGTTCATCTGAAAGAACTCCTTAATCTGTTTGATACCTTGCTCAGTCTGAGTAGGGTCAAGGAGTTGTCGATACCCCTCAACTTTTATCAATTTGCTCATTACTTTGTCTTTTTAATTTCAAAATTTCGTGCAAAGGTAAGACTTATTTTATATTTTCACAACAGAAACGGAAAAATAATTACAAATTGCTACAAAATTTAGTCAGACAGTTGTCGGGTTGAGCGGTTTTGTGGTTGGAAGGTTAGAAAGTTGCTTCGATTGCATAGATACAATTAGCGGTTACACGGTGAAAACACCGCATAACCGCAAAGTCCTATATAACCGCGAAGTCTTCTCTTTTAGAATTTATAGGCAAGTCCTAAAGAAAAGAATTCCTTGAACTGGAAGAAACCAAGCGTATCGTCCCAGTATTTCATGTCGCGGTTATCGTCGAATCGCCACAGGGTATAAAGCTCGGTGGAGATGTATTGGTTGAAGTGGAATGAGAATTTGTTCTCAAACTCTGCCTCCACATATTTATAATTAGTATAATAGTAGAAACGGCTGCGCCAAGAGAAATTCTTCAGGATTTTCACGTCGGCATTCACTTCTATCTTGGAACCGAAGTCGTTCTGACAACGGAGTCCGTCGCGCATCTTGTAGGCTTTGATGATGACTTCGTCGCCACCGCCGATGTAACGCATTTTGTAAGAAAGCGGCAAGAAGGCCAGGGATAAGGAAGAGCCGTTCTTGAAGCTGGGTTTATAGTCCATACCGAGAGAGACGAACACATCGATTGGCGCGAAGAAACGGGAATAGGCTGTGGTGTCGTTGGACTTATAGCCAGGAAGGAACTGGGTCTGTGCCTCGGCCTGCAAGGTGTAAAACAACTTTTCAACAGCCTTCACACCCAACTTTGAAGTGAGATAAATCTTGTCGTTGTTGGTCAGGAAGCTGTGAACCGTATCGCTGGGCACACTGACAAAGCCCAGACGCATCTCCAGTTTGTTGTCCCACTGGATGCGCTGCTGGTCGTTGTAGTTGGCCTGCAAAATCAAGGTGGAAAGCAGGGTCACGTTGTTGTTACCTCCCTTGTACCAATTCTGGGAGAAATAGTTTTGCGTAAACTGAAGGTCGAACTCGCCGGATGTTTTCCAGAAATTCGGACGCTCAAACTTCAGACCGATGTCCATGGAGCCCAACACGTCGGCCACGTCGGTCATATCACCAACATTTCTCAGAATCTTGTCCAAATCCTTCGTCTCGGATTTGGCAACCTTGGCGTTGCTCACAATTGTCTCGCGGGCAATCTGCTGGTCGTAATACTTCACCGTGGCAGGACGGTTCATGTAGTTGCTAATGAGTGCCTGGTCGATGACGGATTCCAGATGCTCACGATACTCCATGCCGCCAGACTCCTGGGCAGGTTGCTGGGTGTCGCCCACTTTCCAGTCCAGGTTGAAACGATTGCGAATGGCAGAGCTGTAATAAACGGCAGGCCCCGTCACCTTATATAAATAGGGAGACACCTGCTTGTCGTCGGCCACGCTGGGCATCATCGCCGAGTCAGGACGGATGCTGTCCAAATAGGCAGCAAAAGATTTCAGCAGACTGTCGGCTTTCTCCTCGTAAACACGCTCATGGGTCGGCACGGCCCGACGTGCCCTGCTTTGTGCCATGACTTGCAAAATGCAACACGACAAACAAAGCAATATCAATGTAATTTTTCTCATGATGAAACAAATTTTGCGCAAATTTAAGTAAAAAATTTTCATAAATGGCAAGAAAGCACTATATTTGCAGCCCAAACGACTAAAATTTATTGTTTTGGTCAAAAACAGGCGAGTAATTAACATGATTATAAACAACTAAAACAACAAGAGACTATGCCAAACGGTAAGAAAAAGAAAAGACACAAGATCTCTACGCACAAGCGCAAGAAGAGACTGAGAAAGAATCGTCATAAGAGTAAATAAAAGAGTCACAGAGAGCGCAGAGAAGACAGAGTACACAGAGATTCACAAATCACGAATTTATGCTATTCACCCTGTTTTCTCTGTGCTCTCCGTCTTCTCTGCGCTCTCTGTGTTTAAACCCCGACTGCAAAAATGACAAGTGAACTCATCATTGATGTGCAGCCACAGGAAGTGACGATTGCCCTGCTCGAAGACCAGAAGCTCGTAGAGTTTCAGAAAGAAGGGCAAGACTCAAAATATTCCGTAGGCAACATCTATGCAGGCAAGGTCAAGAAGATTATGCCCGCACTGAATGCATGCTTTATTGATGTTGGACACGAACGCGAAGCATTTCTGCACTACCAAGATTTAAGCCCACAGTTCTCATCGCTCAAAAAGTACGTAAAGCAAGTCGTCAGCGACCGTAAGAAACTGGCCCCCATGTCAAAGGCCGCCAACGTCGCCGACCTGCCCAAGGAGGGAAGCATACAGGATGTGCTTGAAAAAGACCAAGAGGTGATTGTACAAATCACCAAAGAGCCTATCAACACCAAGGGACCCAGACTTTCGGGTGAAATTTCCTTTGCAGGACGTTTCCTCGTACTCATCCCATTCACCGACAAGGTGTCCGTAAGCTCCAAAATCAAGTCGAAAGAAGAAAGAGCACGCCTGAAACAACTCATTCAGAGTATCAAGCCCCGGAACTTCGGAGTCATCGTCCGCACCGTCGCAGAAGGAAAGCGGGCGGCGGAACTCAACAACGAGCTGTCCTTTCTCGTGGAAAACTGGAACGACAGCATCAAGAAACTTCAGAAGGCCGACAAGATGCCTGCACTCATCCATGAAGAGACCGGACGCACCGTGAGTATGCTCCGCGACCTTTTCAACCCCTCCTATGAACACATCTACATTAACAGCGAAGACGTCTATAAGGAAGTAAAGAAGTACGTCTCGCTCATCGCCCCCGAACGGGAGAACATTGTAAAACTCTACACCGGAAACGTCCCCATCTTCGACAACTTCAATGTGACGAAGCAGATCAAGTCGGGCATGGGACGCACCATCAGCTACAAGCACGGAGCCTACCTCATCATTGAACACACAGAGGCACTCCATGTCGTTGATGTCAACTCCGGCAACCGCTCCAGAGGTTTGGACTCACAAGAGGACAATGCCTTCGAGGTGAACATGGGCGCAGCCGAGGAACTGGCCCGCCAACTTCGCCTACGCGACATGGGAGGTATCATCGTCGTCGATTTCATTGACATGGACACGGCAGAACACCGCCAGAAGCTCTACGAGCACATGACCGAGCTCATGAAGAACGACCGTGCCAAGCACTGCATCCTTCCCCTCAGCAAGTTTGGGCTCATGCAAATCACCCGTCAACGGGTACGTCCAGCCATGGATGTCCATGTGGAAGAGACCTGCCCTACTTGTTTCGGCAAAGGAACTATCAAGCCCTCCATCCTCTTCACCGACACCCTCGAAAGCAAAATAGACTATCTGGTCAACAATCTTGGTACCAAGAAATTTAAACTCTACGTACATCCCTACGTTGCCGCCTATATCAACCAAGGATTGGTCTCCTTGAACCTAAAGTGGCAAATGAAGTACGGATTCGGCCTCAAAATCGTCCCAAGTCAGGCACTCGGTTTCCTGCAATACACATTCAAAGACAACAAAGGAAATGAGATTAACATGACGGAGGAGATTGAAACGAAGTAGAGATTCTTCGGGTTTCTCATCCAACCCACAAAAGCAAAACCCTGCAAGCGAATGACACTTGCAGGGTTCTTTCTTTTCCATTACCTAACGCGGAGAAAGTCGCCAGCCTGAAGGGTCTCTTCGGGATGACGGAAATTCATCTTGTAGAGATTTTTCAGCCGGATGCCGTATTGCTGGGAGACGGAATACATGGATTCGCCCGACACGACATGGTGCCAATAGTCTTTTCCATATTTTTCCTTGTCACCATGACGGGCTTTCTTACGCAGGAAGATATGTGTGCCGACAGGCGGAAAAAAGTCCTTGGAGGGTGCCTCGTTGTATTTCCTCAATTTCCGTGCGGAAAGGCGGATGCCCCGTGCTTTCAATTCGCGGGAGAGGCTATCCCAGGTGTCGCCTTGCCGGGCAACGACACACTCAAGGTGATTAACCATGTATATCTGATGTTCGTCGTCCGTGGACATGTATTGGGGAGCCTTTCCACTGTCGAGGCGGTAAAGCTCATACAGTTCGATGACTTGGATGAGTCGTTCGGCGTAAGTGGGCAAGGTTGCATAGCCACAAGCTTTCAGGCCACGTGCCCAACCTTTGTAGTCACGGATGTTGAGGTTGAAAAGGGAACGGTAGCGGCGAGTCTTGAGAAAGCGGGAATGGTCTTCGTAGCTGTCACGCACGGAAGAATAGACGCGGAAGCAGTCGTTCTTCCTGTCGTCGTCGTGGTAGGTGCGTTTTCCCTTCCAATCGGAATGGCACTTGATACCGAAGTGGTTGTTGGATTTCCGAGCCAATTCGCTCTGTCCTGCCCCACTCTCGAAAAGTCCCTGCGCCAATGTAATGCTGGCAGGAATGCCATGTTCCTTCATCTGGGCGACAGCAAGGTCTTTGTACTTATTGATATAGTTCACCCATACCTCATTTTTGCGAGTCTGAGCCCCCACAGGAATACTGAGGGCAAAGAAAAGACAGAGAACACAAAAAAGAAGAAGCCTCTTCTCCCTCCCTTTCTTCTTTAGGGAGATGGAGAAGTCTGCCGGGATGTTAATATTATAAATATGAGGCATCGAAATGGATGGGAAGGAGGTTTTTGACAGTGTCAATGAAATAGGTTCCTTGTCGGCCATAGAGCATGACGCGGAGAGGGGTCGTTTGCCGGCTTTCCGTCTCCATGAGCACTTGGCAACATGCGCCGCAGGGGGGGATGGGACGGTCGGTGAATTGACCTGACGTGTCGCGGGCAACGACGCAAAGCAGGACTACAGCTTTGTCAGGATAACGAGACTTGGCATAGAACACGGCGGTACGTTCGGCACAAAGTCCGGAAGGATAGGCTGCATTTTCCTGATTGCTTCCCTCAACGATGGTGCCATCCTCCAACAAGGCTGCGGCTCCCACGGAAAAACGGGAATAGGGAGAATAGCTGCGATAGGTTGCTTCTTTTGCCTGTTTGAGCAGTCGTGCCTCCTCGGGGGTCAGGTCGGCCTCGTCTTTCTTGAGGAAGGGGATGGTGATGGTGTGTTCTTCTTGCATGGGAATGGAATTTTATAAGGAGGAAGGGTTAGGGGATGAAGGACAAATATCAAAGGACTCCTTTGCTGGAGGGTAGTTGGAAGTTATGAATGTCACGCTTTACGGCCATTTTAATGCTGCGAGCCAGTGCCTTGAAGATGCCTTCAATCTTGTGATGCTCATTCTCGCCTTCGGCACGAATGTTGAGGTTGATGCGGGCTGCGTCACTGAAACTCTTAAAGAAGTGGAGAAACATCTCGGTAGGCATGTCGCCAATGCGCTCCCGCTTGAATTCGGCGTTCCAGACCAACCAAGGACGTCCGCCAAAATCCAAGGCTACCTGGCAGAGACAATCGTCCATGGGCAAAGTGTAGGAGGTGGACATGTCGAAGCCGTATCGCTCTATGCCCCGCTTGTCGCCAATGGCTTTGGCTATGCACTCGCCCAGGGCTATGCCTGTATCCTCAATGGTGTGGTGCTCATCAACATTCAAGTCGCCTTTCACCTTGATGCGCAGGTCGATGCTTCCGTGTTTGCCAATCTGTTCCAGCATGTGGTCGAAAAAGCCCAAGCCGGTCGAGATGTCACAGCGCCCCGTACCATCCAAGTCGAGCCAGACGTCAATGTCGGTCTCTTTGGTCGTGCGGCGAACCGAAGCTGTGCGTTCACCCGCAAAGAGGTGTTCCGCAATCTCATCCCAAGAGCGGACGCAGCGCAAGGAAGAATGCTGAAGGAACAAAGGGTTGTTCACCACCTGTTCTTCACTGCTGAGGATGAGTGCCTTACAACCCAGATTCAAGGCCAACTGGGCATCGGTCATGCGGTCGCCTATCACACAACTGTTTGCCAAGTCATAATCGCCGCTCATATACTTTGTCAGCATTCCCGTGCCAGGTTTCCGGGTTGGCAGGCCATCTTCGGGAAAAGAACGGTCTATGAGTTGGTCGTCAAACTCCACACCCTCACCTTTCAGGGTATTCAGCATCAACTGATGAGTAGGCCAGAAGTCAGATTCGGGATAGGATGCAGTGCCAAGTCCATCCTGGTTGCTGACCATGACAAAGTCATAGTCGAGTTTCGTGCGGATAAAGTGCAAGTTGCGAATGACACCAGGAACAAAAGCAAACTTATCGAAAGAATCGATTTGTTCGTCTGCCGGTTCTACAAGTATCGTACCGTCGCGGTCAATGAAAAGGGCTCGTTTCATAGCTTTTATTTTGGGGTTCCTCTCCGTCCTTGCGGAGAGGGGCTTTGTTTATTGCACATACTGCCTCAGGGCGGCCAGCAATCTGGTATTCTCTTCCTTCAATCCAATCGTAATGCGCAGACAATCACCGCAAAGAGCCACTCGGTTTCGGTTACGGACAACCACTGCGTGTTCCACCAAATAGCGATAAATACGGTCTGCATCGGTCACCTTTGCAAGGAAGAAGTTTGCATCCGTCGGATAAACCTTCTTGCAGATGGGCAACAGGGCAAACGCCTGCATGAGCGTCTGACGCTCTGCGAGAATCTGAGAAATATGCTGCTGCAACAATGCCTGATTGCGCAATGCCTCCATGGCTCGTTGCTGGGTTAGGACATTCACGTTGTAGGGGTACTTTACCTTGTTCATCAAGCCGATAATCTCCACACTGGCAAAAGCCATGCCCAGACGGATGCCCGCACAGCCCATCGCCTTGCTGAAGGTGTTCAGCACAATCAGGTTGGGATATTTAGCAAGGTCAAGGCGCAAGGGACGCTGGGATGAGAACTCGGAATAAGCCTCATCAACGATGACGATGCCCTGAAACTTTTCCAAGACCTCTTCAATCTTTTCTCGACGGAAGGCATTACCGGTCGGATTGTTGGGGGAGCAGATGAAAATAATCTTTGTATTGTCATCGCAGGCATCCAACAAAGCCTGCGGAGAGAAATCATAGTGTTCGTCCAACAACACCTTTCTGTATTCCACGTCGTTCACGTCGGCGCAAACCTCATACATGCCATAGGTGGGAGCAATGGCAACGACGTTGTCAATGCCCGGACGACAGAAAATGCGGAAAGGAAGGTCAATGGCCTCGTCGGAACCATTACCCAAAAACATATTCTGGACAGGTACCCCCTTCAACGGAGCGATACAGGCTTTCAGTTTCTCCTGCAATGGGTCGGGATAACGATTGACCCCATTGGGAAATGGGTTCTCGTTGGCATCGAGAAACACGTCTGCCTTGAATCCCTTAAATTCGTCACGAGCACAACTATATGGCTTCAATGCCCAGATATTGGGACGAACCAAATCTTGTAAATCTTTCATTTTGATATTTTACTTTTACCATGCTTACGGACGGCCCACTTTCCTAAGCCGTACCGTCATTGCATATTTGTGGGCATCCAGATGTTCCGCCTCGGCCATCCGTTCAACCGCTACGCCAATGTTGCGAATGCCTTCGGGCGACAATTCCTGGAAGGTTATCTTGCGACAGAAAGAATCGAGATTCACACCGCTATACGCCTTCGCATACCCCGATGTGGGCAATGTATGGTTTGTGCCCGAAGCGTAGTCACCCGCTGATTCACAAGAATAATTACCCAGGAACACTGAGCCGGCGTTCACAATCCGTCCAGCCACTTCCTCGTAATTTTTCATGGCCAAAATCAGATGTTCAGGCGCATACTCATTCGTAATCTCAACCACTTCCTCCAGATTCCTTACCACAATAATTTTACTATACTCCAAAGATTTCTCAGCAATATCCTTACGGGGTAAAACGGCCAACTGACGCTCCACCTCATCGGCTACGGCACGGGCAAGAGCTTCGCTGTCCGTGAACATCACAGCCTGACTGTCCATACCATGCTCTGCCTGGCTCAACAAATCAGCTGCCACGAACTCAGCATCCGCAGAGTCGTCTGCCATCACTGCCACCTCACTCGGTCCGGCTGGCATGTCAATAGCCACCTCATGCAGGCTGACCTGCTGCTTGGCCGCTGTTACAAACTGGTTGCCCGGGCCGAAAATTTTGCTCACCTTCGACACCGTCTCCGTGCCGTAAGCCATGGCACCAATTGCCTGCACACCGCCAATCTTGTAAATACGATTCACACCCGCTATACGGGCTGCCACCAAAATGGCTGGATGTAGCTTTCCTTCACGGTCGGGCGGGCTGCAAAGCACGATGTCCTTGCAACCGGCAATCTTTGCTGGGGTTGCCAACATCAAGACGGTAGAGAATAGCGGTGCCGTTCCACCCGGAATGTATAAACCGACCTTCTCTATGGCCACGGCTTTCTGCCAGCAAACCACTCCGGGTTGCGTCTCGACCTTTATACCGTCAAACTTCTGAGCCACATGGAAGCGCTCGATATTTTCATGCGCCAGACGAATGGCCGCCTTCAAATCCTCCGAAACCAGCGATTCGGCCTCTTGCATCTCGACTTCCGAAACAGCCAGCGAATCCAAGGAAACTTTGTCGAACTTCTGTTCGTAACGACGCACGGCCTCGTCCCCATGTTCCTGCACATCATCCAACACGGTTTTCACGATATCCCGCAGTTCTGAGGCTTCTCGATGCGGACGTTGCAAATAAGCCGACCAGCTTTCTTTTTCTGGATATAATATGATTTCCATAGACCGAGGATTATTTTTACTTTCAAAGAATCATTTTCTCAATAGGAGTGACCAAAATGCCTTCCGCACCCAGCGCCTTCAACTGTCCGACGATTTCCCAGAAGTGCTTCTCGTCCAACACAGCGTGGACTGAGCACCACTCCTCATCGGCCAATGGAATGATCGTTGGGCTCTTCAAACCGGGCAACACCTTCACGATGTCAGCCAAACGGGCTTTCGGCGCATTCATGCGTACATATTTCTTATCGTCGGCAATCAGCACAGACTCTATACGGAAAAGCAACTGCTCAAGCACCGTCTTTTTCTCCTCGTCCATCTGCTTGTTTCCAATCAGCAACGCTTCACTCTGCATCACCACTTCAACCTCCTTCAGGTTATTGCTGACCAACGTTGAGCCAGAGCTGACAATATCAAAAATGCCGTCAGCAAGTCCGATGCCCGGTGCGATCTCCACAGAGCCTTGAATCACGTGTACATTCGTACCCACACCCTTCTCCTGCATGAATTTACGCAGAATGCCTGGATAAGAGGTTGCTATCTTCTTTCCCTCAAACCATTCCACGCCTGGATAATCCACCAGCTTGGGAATGGCAAGCGAAAGCCTGCACTTACTGAAACCCAGACGCTTCACGATGTCAGCATCAAAACCACGCTCCACAAACTCATTCTCTCCCACGATGCCGATATCGGCCACGCCATCGGCCACGGTCTGCGGAATATCATCGTCGCGCAGGTAAAGCACTTCAAGGGGAAAGTTCGATGCCTGCACCAAAAGCGTACGCTTTGTGCTGCTTACTTTGATACCCGCCTCCTTCAACAAATTCATGGTGTCCTCATACAGACGCCCTTTTGATTGAACTGCAATTCTTAACATATTATTTCATTCAATTTTTATACATTTATAATAATATTACGTCTTACCGTATCACACTGCCCGCCATCAAGATGGTCTGGCTCTGACTGATATACGTCGCAATGAGCGGCGACTTTCGCTGTGGCTCCTGATGTTTGAACCACTCCAGAATCTCCTCGAACGAATAAGCATCCGTATCAAACACCACATAGTCTGCCGTTGGCTCCAGTTTCTCAGGCAATCCATCCGCCACAGAATGGTAGAACTTGTGCGTTTCCATCAAGTGCTCCATTTGTCGCAGGTTATAGCCCTTGCCCACCAAGAGGAACTTCTTCTGCCGCAACTCATCCACAATCTCCGTTTTCCGATGCTTGAGCTTCAACATCTGTTGCTTCACGTAGGTCATGAAGGCCATCAGATAAATCAGCAATGAAACCACACCCACCAAAAGGAAATTATATCGAAAATGCTTCTTAAAGAAAATCAACATCGCCCTGTGAAACACAATGGCATACCTGTATGAGGTCTTCTGTGTACTCTCCCCCTTGTAATGCATAATGGTGGTGGGCAGGAAATAATTCTTGTAGCCCGATTCCAAAATGCGGTACGACAAATCCACATCCTCACCATACATGAAAAACGTCTCGTCCAACAAACCGCAACGTTTCAAGGTCTCACGGCGAAGCCCCATAAAGGCACCCGACAGGATGTCAATCTCAACGGGAATGTCCAACGGAAGGTACTGCATGTAATAACGACCGAACACCCGGGACTTCGGAAACAGCTTGCACAATCCCACTAACTTACAGAAGGATGTCCACGGAGTTGGAACGCCACGTCTCGACTCCAAGGCCAGACTGCCATCCACCCGCAACATATGGACACCCACAGCACCTGCTTTCGGATTATTCTCCAGGAAATCCACACATTGCCGGAAGGTTCCTTCGCCTACAATCGTGTCAGGATTCAACAACACAATAAAGTCACCCCTCGACTGGCGAATGGCTAAATTGTTAGCCACCGAAAAACCGACGTTCTTCTCATTTTCTATATAATAGACCCAGGGAAACTTTGCCCGCAAATACTCTATCGAGCCATCCGAACTGCCATTGTCAACCACAAACACCTCACCCTGCATTCCTGTCAACGCACGTTCCACCGAAAGCAGACACTGCTCCAGGTAATACTTCACATTATAATTGACAATAACAACAGATAACTTCATACGAAACACTCCTCCCCTACTGATTCACCAAGTCGTTATTCACCACCTCTAAATAGTCAACAACCTTCTGTTTCGTAGGCAAACAATACACCGTAATGCAGATACCTATCACCGCACAGAGCAATCCCGTCAGATTCTGCGTCATGAAATAGGCCACAATATTGAAACCGATACACAACACCACCAAAACCAACCGCACGGCACTCCATGCATGATAGAAATCCAATGCCTCGTCATGGTTCATGCGTCGCAAACTCTTCGTCGTGTTCAGCAAGAACAGCTTCATGGCCAACGGCAAAACAAGCAGCGTGGACATCACGCAGATTACATTCATCACAAACTCATCGTGTGAGTTCGGAGCAATTGAGCCATTCTCAATCACCCCCACTTTTCCCAATACAAAAACCACGATGACCACAGCCCAACCCAAAACAGACTCACAGCGAAGTCTAAAAATCAGTGACTGTATTCTTTTTTCCATATTTTCCGTTACTTCAATTACCAATAAACGGCACACGGTTTACCAATGAACGCCCCAGCGTCACCTCATCCGTGTACTGCAACTCATCATTCATACTCAGACCACGCGCCAGCACCGTCAGGCGTACATCCTTAAAAGCCGCCAGCCTTCGAGAAATGTAGAAATTGGTCGTGTCGCCCTCCATTGTGCTGCTCAGAGCCAAAATCACCTCGCTCACACCACCGTGGGCCACCCGCTCCACCAAACTCTCAATCTGCAAATCACCCGGACCAATGCCATCCATGGGAGAAATCACCCCACCCAACACATGGTAAAGTCCTTTGTATTGCATCGTTGCCTCCAATGCCATCACATCCTGCACGTTCTCCACCACACAAATCGTCGAACGGTCCCGCTGCGGGTTGCTGCACAAACCACACATGTCCGTATCACAAATCGTGTGGCACACACGACAATACCTTACGTCGTGGCGAAACGTCCGCACCGCATCACAGAACGAATCCACCATTCCCACATCCATACGCAACGTATGAAGCACAAGCCTCATCGCCGTCTTGCGCCCAATGCCAGGAAGCTTCGCAAACTCATCCACGGCGCGTTCTAACAGTGCAGATGTAAACCGTTGGTCCATAAAAACGGCTGCGAAGTTACGAAAAAAATATCACTTCACAGCCATGAAAGCACAGATTTCTTTCAAGAACACCCATTCATTCATCCTTGAAAGACATACAAGCTACGGTTTTGAGTATGCAAATGAAAAAAAGTTTTATTTCCAACGCCTTCTTGCAATGAAACTCACCACCTTCCGCACGGTATTAAAAGTCTTGAATGCCGTTATGCCATAGCCCACATAACGCAAATAGGCAAAATCGGATGTCAAGAATGCATTGTTCGAAGGCAACACGCAATCTGCCGCATCCGCCTCCAACGCCTTCAACGTCTTTCCCAGCGAACGGCGCACCTTCGCCTTGTCAGCACGCAGTTCCTGCAATGAACTATACTCCAATTTCTTCTGCATCCTCGTCCTCTTTTAACATCGACTGGGACAGGTTCCTCACCACAGGACGCTCAATCCAAGCCTTTCGTTTCAGATAAATGATTAAAATCAGCAGCAGCAACGCTCCGCCAACAATGTAATAAGCACCCGATTCACTGCCAATCCACTCGCCCAAAGACTTCACCAGTCCTGTACACAAAAAGAAAATCGCGCTCGTGGCCAAGGCAAATATCAGACCGCCCAAAATCAAGAAGGTTGTGGCGACTGACAACTTGTCAACCGCCTCCAACCTCAAATAGTCATACAGCAATGTCAGCACCCCCCGGCTATCGTCTGCCAGGTTTGCCGCATTACCCTTGTTATTCAACGTCATAATCCTCTGATGGAACAGTCTCCTTCTTCTTGCCAATCGATTTAATCTCATCGACCAACTTTGAGAAATCTTCCTTTCCCAATTTCACACCATACTTATCCAGGGCAGCTTTAATCTTCTTACGCTGATCAACACCCTTTTCTGGAGCGAAAAGCAAACCACAAGCCGCTCCGGCAATTGCTCCGCCAATAAAAGCGGCAGCCAATGCATAGCCATTACTCTTTGCCATAATATCAATTTAAAATTTAAAGGTTTAACAAAAATGTTATGCAAAAATACAACAACATCAATAAAAAACAACAAAAACATACTATTTTTAACATTTTTTTTGCAAAAAACCTTGCAAGCACAGATTAATACCACTAAATTTGCATAATTATCAATACAATAATAACATTTTAGAGCTATGAAAAGAAACATTCTCATCGGACTCACACTCATTGCGACTATCACACTCGCAGGCTGTAAATCATCCGAAAACAGCTACAGAAAAGCATACGAAAAGGCAAAGGCATTGGAAATGACAGAAGCAAAATCCGCCCAGCCCGTTGCCGTTACCCCGGTACAACCCGTTACTACCCCCGTACAGCCCGTAACACCAGCTGACAACTCAGACCTCCGCTCCGAGCGTCTCAACGTCATGGCAGGCGGCATCCTCAGAGCCTTCAACATCGTTTGTGGTTCATTCAGAAGTCTCGACAACGCCAACAACCTGCGCAATACCCTCGTGTCCAGAGGATACAACGCCCAAGTGGCACAAAACCCAGAGACAGGCATGTACCGCGTCATAGCCGCATCTTTCGACGACCGTGCCGCAGCCATCAATGCCCGCAACGACCTCCGTGCTGCATATCCCGATGCATGGCTACTCCTCCGTACCTATTAAACGAGAACATATCAAAACACAACGCCAGTCAGCGAGAACGCAGACTGGCGTTTTTATTTTCCCAAAATCCACAAAAGCAAGCTACCGTCGGGATTCTTCTGGCGCTTGTTAATGGAAGCTTTTCCAGAGCACATCGTCGGGGATGGGAGCCACCGCACTGATTTCCTTTCCGCTGACGGGATGGACAAATCGGATGCTGCGGGCATGGAGGCTGATGCTGCCGTCGGGATTGCTGCGTTTAGCCCCATATTTCAGGTCGCCCTTGATGGGACAGCCAATGGCTGCAAGCTGACAGCGGATTTGGTGGTGACGGCCTGTCTTGAGGTGAACCTCCACAAGGCAGTAGCGGTCACTCCGCCCAATGACGCGGTAATCAAGCTCTGCCCGCTTGCTATTGGGCACTTCGTGGTCGTAAGCGTAGGATTTGTTCTGCTTCTCATTGCGCACAAGCCAATGGACAAGCGTACCCTGCGGCTGTGGAGGCGGCTGTTGCACAATGGCCCAGTAGTGTTTCTCCACCTCGCCACCGGCGAACATCTTGTTCAGTCGTGGCAACGCCTTGCTGGTACGGGCAAACAGAACAACACCACTGACAGGCCGGTCGAGACGATGCACAACACCCAAGAAGACGTTGCCGGGTTTGGCATACGCCTCCTTGATGTATTGTTTCACGGTCTCACTCAGCGGTGTGTCGCCGGTCTTGTCACCTTGCACAATCTCCCCACTGGCTTTCGACACAATGATGAGATGGTTATCCTCGTAAAGAACAGTCATTCCGTTTTACATATTCATGCCACCGTTTTACATATTCATGCCACCGTCAATCTGGATGACCTGACCGCTCACGTAGCTTGACATGTCTGAAGCAAGGAAGAGGCACACATTGGCAATGTCCTCAACCTGACCGCCACGGCGAAGTGGAATCTTCTTCATCCAGTCATTGCGGATTTCCTCTGGAAGTTGAGCAGTCATGGCCGTCTCAATGAAACCTGGGGCAACGGCGTTGGCACGTACACCCTTCGGGCCCAGTTCCTGGGCGATGGACTTGGCCAAGCCAATCATACCAGCCTTTGAGGCAGAATAGTTACACTGACCCGCATTGCCATGGACACCTACGACAGACGACATGTTGATGATGGAACCGCCACGCTGACGAAGCATGATGGGCGCACAAGCGTGAATGAAGTTGAAAGCGGACTTGAGGTTGACGTTCAGCACGGCATCCCACTGCTGTTCGCTCATACGGAGCATCAGGCCGTCTTTGGTAATACCGGCATTGTTGACGAGCACGTCGATGCTGCCGAAGTCAGCATGAATCTGCTTCACGACGGCCTCAGTCTCGGCAAAGTCGGCTGCGTTGCCAGCGTACGCACGACAGGTAACGCCAAGTGCCTCAATCTCCTTGCGGGTTGCCTCAAGGCCGGCTGCCATGTCGTCGTTGAGTACGAGGTCTGTAAATGCGATGTTTGCTCCTTCCTGAGCAAATTTGATGGCTACGGCCTTGCCGATGCCACGGGCAGCACCTGTAATCAGGGCTGTTTTTCCAGATAATAAAGCCATAATTCTATTTGTTTTTAACAATGAATAAATTCTGAGAATTTCATGTTTCCTCCTTGAGGATTCCATCCGTTACGGCAAGACTGCCGGCCCCTTGGAGAGTTGTTTGAGCACCATGCGGCGGACATACGGGTAAAGCTCTTCCGGGGTTTGTGCAGAATAGCGTCCATAAATGAAGGGGACCTCACAGCCTTTCAGACAGAAGTGGCAGATTTCCGACATCAGGCGCACGTTGCGCACGTCGAAAATCCCCTTGTCGTTCCCCTCGTTCATCACACGACGGAAAAGGCTGATTTCGTTCTTGTCGAAGTTCTTACGCACGGCCTCCACCTTCCAGACATTGCGGAAAAACTCCGCCCGCAGGTTTCCGTTCCGATACACCGCCTCCTTCACCACTTCAAGGTGAGCGAAGATAAGCTGCACCATCTTTTCGTCCGGGGAGATATTTTTGCGGGCCACCTCCTCCATACGCTCATAAAGAAGTTCCAACTCCGTCTGAATGACGGCGTAATAGATTTCCTCCTTATTATTAAAATAGGTGTAGAGGGTGCGACGCCCCTTGCCCGATGCTATGGCAATGTCATTCATCGTCGTACTTTCAAACCCGCTCTTAGCAAACAATTGCCGCGCAACATCTACTAATAACTTTCTTGTTTTTGAAACTGCCATTTTGTAAGGTTTTGCGTTTTTACGTCCGCGTCTTCACGTGCCTTGTTGTAATCTACCATACAAACCGAACAACGAAAAGACCGCCAAACGTGTAAAATCGAGTGCAAAATTACACATTTTTTTTGAGACCGCAAAGCTTTTTTTGCACAAGTTTTACCACAATCACCTTATCCACCTGTTTACCAACAAAATATTTTCCGCACATAAAAGGCCTTTTCTCATTCAAACCTCACTGCCCCATAAGGAATGAGCTTGTTCCAGATGGCACAAAACTGAGACTTCTCCTTTTCAAGAAGACTCAGTAGTTCGCGCTGATCTTTTTCATGTCCAATAATCATGATAATACAATTTTAATCAAAATCCGCTGCAAATACAGTAAAAAGTCCTTATAACCAGCGGAAATTAGTGTTTTTCTTTATGTTTCCGCTGAAAATAGCGTGTTTTTAATGGATTCGGCTTAAATATGGGTGTTCTTTATGACCCATGTTGGAACATTTTTTGAAAACCCGTTGGCGGAATTAAATCAGTGCGTACTTAATCCCACCTATAGGCTTGTTGTTGATGTAATTGATGTATTGTAATGCGGTCATCTCACGGACTTTGCTCACTATTCGGGCAAAAAGGCCGCAGGTTTCCTTAACGTAGTTCCTGATAACGAGGATTTGGTCTGTCAGTTGAGAGACAAATATGTTCTAAAGAAAGCCCCGTCTTTATGTTTTTTACATATGGGAGGGAACGAAAAAAGCACTGGCCTTCAAACAGAAAGCCAGTGCCAATGCATTCCTCAGTCTCATTTCTAATTGCCCCAGATTGACCCGTAAGTCGGGCCGTCTCCAGCCTGAATATCCATCAGCATCTCCTCTTCTTCTTCCGTAAACTCATCGGTTTTCTTGCCACGTGCGCGGGCCTCGGCAGCCTCGCCTGCATAGCCTGTGGTCTGGGAAAGACTGACTGTCAAAAGGGTTGCCACCTTGACTGTCAACACACCTGTTTCGGGGGATATATATATCTTTTTCATCTTTACAACTACTTTATTTAACCAACATCAATTGCTTGTTTACAATATACACACCCGTCGTAACAGGCTTGGCAATCCTTTGTCCGCCAACCGTAAACACGTCGTAGCTTACCGACTGCATTTCGCTCTCAATCGCACCAATACCAGCAGGGTCTTCGCCTTCTATCAACACACGGTATGCTTTCACTTCGTTGGGTGTATTTGTCTGGAAGTAGGCACGATAGGGCGCAACAGTAAAATATTCAGTTCCCTTCTTAAACTGATTTTCCGCAATGTAATAGGAAGGTGCGGCCTCATCCACGTTTACGGTTGTTTGGGCATAGACGCCTTTCAGTGTGAACAGGCTTTCCACGTCCGTAATCTCCGTAGCCAGAAGGGCATTCTCCGCAGTCAAAGTCACAGCGTCGCCGCTCAACTTCTTGAATACGGACGGTTGGCCTGCCTCCACCTCGTCAATCTCGTCGAAGTAGAACACGTTACCCTGTTGGCCGCTCAGTCTGTAGAACTGCACTGTTGCGTCCGATTTCACGGCATAGGGCAGACACACCGTGCCCCAATCGTTCGTCATCGTGCGGGAGTAAGTAGCCACAGGTACTGTCACATCCGCTGCTACAGGAGGTACAAAGTTGCGCCCATCCACCAACGTCAATGTTCCACCCATGCCTGTCACGGCACTGCAATCCAGGGTGCCGATGGCAGTCTCTGTGGCCAGTGCCTCATTGACAAACGAAGGCACATAGCCTGTAAGCGGTAGCGTGGCATTCGTGGGACTTCCAATCTTTACGTATGAGGTCGATGTAGCTGGTTTTACTCCTGTGTGACTATCCACACCAAGTACTGTTCCTGAAATCGTGATAGGATATACCCCCGGTTGCATATCGGCAGCCGTCTCATAATAGAAGATGAGAAGTTCGCCTTCCGTGCCACGGATGGTTTCCAAATCCTCGTTATAGATGGTGATGTAATAATGTCCATCTGATTGCAAAGTCACATCGTAATTATGGTTGGGAATAAAAACGCCTTTTCTAAATCTGCCAGGAAATCGTTCTGAGCTCAATTCCATCGGATCGTACTCATCGCTTTCTGTGATAAGGGTCATGCCTTCTGGTAGATAAAGATTGAACTCGATGGCTGTGTAGCTTTGGGTATTCTTCATTTCAATGCTGAAAGTTTCGTCGCTACCTTCTTCTACACCTGCAACCGTTGCAAAAGGCGTTACTTGCAGCACATCCTCTGCCCTTGCCACAGATAGCGGCAAGAGCAGTAGGATATAAATAATGGTTCTAAAAAATTTATTCATTGTCTTCTTCGTTATTTGATTTCATGATTTCAAGGATGCCAATCACGTCAAGGATGTTTATTTCCTTTTCGTCGTTGGTGTTGGCAGCCTCCTTTATTAGCGTATCATCCTCAATGCCTTTCATTATAGTCAATGTGGAAACAACATCCAGAATGTTTACCGCATCATCGCCGTTGGCATCTCCTCGTTTGTACACACCCATCCTTCCGTTTCTGGTGCGTGTCGTCACAGTGGTTCCGTCTGTCTGAGTCACCGAAATCTGGTTGATTTTCACTTGGTATGAGACACCCGTCTGGGCTGTATCGGCCACATTTACGTGGAAGGTCAGGAATGGTGTGGTACACTCAGGCGTTTTTCCTCCTACCAATGAGAATATATAAACAGAGTCGTTAAGTGCAGTGAGCGAACTCTCATAGCCTACAGCCTTGTCCGACACCGTGATACTGTCCATATCGGGCATCATGGCTGTGGGGAACATCAGTTGGAACGTCATGTCACACAGCGAGTCCTTGCTGGCCAGATAGAGCGGGTAGTCAATGATTCGCCCCGGAATGCTGTTCACGGTCATCAGATAGAAAGAATATTTATCCAATGCTGGCATATTGGGTTCGCGTGGCGATGTCGGGTTGAATTTGAACCGGGCTTGGAAATCCACATCCTCTTCGCCCAGCGTGTAGGAGAAGTTGCGGAGCGTGGTGTAAAGTTCGCCATTCAGATACCAGCCCTCGAAACTATAGCCGTCGTTCACATACGCATACAGCGTGAACGAGCTACCTTCATACACCAGACCGCTTGTGCCGCTCCAGTAACCGCCTTCCGTGGCATTCACCTTTACATGATGGCGTAACGTGGGCTTCACGGGTTCCATTGGTGAACTTGGCGCAAAAGCGTAATTGGCATAGAGCGTATCTTTGTATGTCTTTGTAGTATAGCTGAACGAGCGGTCTGTGGATATCACTTCGCCGTCCTTGTTAGTCCAGTTCACGAAGGAATAGCCATCCTCGGTGTAGGCATACACGGTTACGTTTCTTCCGGCCTGGTAGCTGCCGCCGCCCGATACGCCGCTACTACCTGTGCGACCAATCAAGGTGAGCTTATAGTAAAGAATGGTGGATGGATCCACGGGTTCACTGGGCGCACCAGGTGTGAACTCGTAGTTTGCAATCAGGGTGTCGGCCTTGTCCGTGTTTGTAAAGTAGAACGACGTGGCCGTTGACAGGACATTCCCCTTGGTGTCAGTCCAGTTTCGGAATGTGTAGCCGCTGTTGACGTAGGCATACACACGAACGGGCGTGTTCACCAAGTGCTTGCCACCACCCGACACGCTTCCTGCCTCGGATGAAGTGTTCATCAGCAGCACCAACCGTGAATACACATTGGGTGCCGACGGCTCCGACGGGGAAGCGGGGTTGTAGCTGTCCTGCCCATGGGCAGTGATGCCCAACAGGAGCATCACTACCATAGACAAATAACGTATCTTGTTCATAAGCCTCTTACTTTACGATTACTTTCACTGCCTTGCCATTGGCGCGGACAATATATGTGCCTTGTGGCATCTCTACGGTTTCGCCCTCAGCCGTGAGTGTCTTTGTCTGAATAAGGCGACCGTCGAGTGCATAAATCTGAGCTTCGCCGTCGATGCCAACGAGGTTGATACCACCATCAGTGCCGTTAATCACGGTCTGCTGCTGTTCTGTATCGGTAATCTCAGAAGCCATGCCGGCAAACTGCAAGGTGAAGCGGCCCTCATCGATGCCTGCCTGGGTGGTGAAGGCATAGTCCTGTGCACTGAGGTTCACGGTCTGGTTGGCATAGTTGTCGGTCAGAATCACTTGCTTGGCATCGCATCGTGGCATAGTCAGAGTATATTGTCCGGCCTTCGTTGCATACAGCCCAAGCTGGATGCTGCCCTCGGCCATGGGACGCTCGTTGATGGCATACTCCGTGCCGTCTGTGCCCAAAGTGTAAATCTGCGGACATTCCGTGTCGGCACTGAGGAACTTGCTGGCATCATAGTCCGTCTCGTAGCCGCATTGCGCCTGCTCGTTCAGTACGATACGGGTCTGGTCGCTGAACTGCTCATTGTAAATCTGTATGTCGATGAGTTGGCGGTCGGCTGTTGAGGCCACACGGGACTTTGCTGCGTTCTGGCTCTCAATCACGGCACTGAACTGACGGCCTTGCAACGGGAACGAAATGGTGTTCAGTTCTGCGCTGGGGCATTGTACGAAGAAGGCTTCGTTCGGGCGGATGGCATAGTCGTCGTCCGTGATGGAATAAGCCGTGTAGGTTCTGTTATATTCATTCCATACGGTGATGGGTGCCGTGAAGTTCAGGGCGTGGTTGTTGTAGTAGCACTGATACGGATTGCCCACCAGGTTCCACCCCCTGTCGGCTGCGTTTTCGCAAGCGTTTACCTCCAGTGTCTTCGTGAATTCATTGTTGGCCACGATGTTCTGCTTGTTGGCGTTGTCAACAGAGTAGAAGTAGTTCCATGTATCCTTGTTGGTCTGAATGATGAAACCTGTGCCCGCAGGAATGATTTCGTCGGTCTCACAGTTCTTCCATGAGCCTGTTGCCCCGTATGTGGCACGGTTGGCACCGTCGTAGCGGCGGATGGCAAACTGCACATCTGCGGCCTTGTGAGTGATTTCAGAAACTTTCATGTCATAAGGCAAAGAGAAGAAGTACCAATATTTCTCACGGGTAAAGAGACTGTTGCGAATCGTACCGTTCACGGTTACATGGTCACAATTGCTGTAAATCTGAGCCGGGAAATTTCCCTCACTATAATAGTAATGATATCCGCCAATATACAGGTCGTTTATCTCCTGTGCGTTTTCACCATTGATTTTCAGATAGGGCAGACGTTCTTTATTACCTTCAATGCGGATATTCGGGTTCCCCTCAAAGCGGTCGCGGGCATTCATCACCAATGGTTTACGGATGTGCCAGTCACCTACTTCTTCGGTGTCGAAGCCTTCAATGGCATAGGCATCGTACCAGTATTCATCCAGTTTATAGGAATTGACCAAATAGGAAGGTACCTCTATCGTGATGTTGGCAAGATTGGGTCCCAGTTTGTAGTTGTTTTTGTAATCGTGCTCTACAACCGTTGGGCAATCCATGCGGACGCGATTGAGGGCGGTACAACCTGAGAAAATGGGACTGTTCACGGCAATTTTATAATACGACACTGGCAAATGCACATATTTCAGATTTGTGCAATCTATAAAGGCATAACCGTCAATATTAATGTCGTTCTGCGGACATTTCAACGAATCCAATGAGGTGCAGTATGCAAAAGCATAACTACCGATAGAGGTCAAGGCCGAAGGCAGGCTGTCCATCGTCATAGAGTAGCAATATTGGAAAGCATAGTCCCCGATGGTCTCCACGGTATTGGGCATAACAATCTGTGCAAAGCGATCTCCACTAAAAGCATAACTGGGTATGGCCTTAATAATCTTGCCAAGATTAATAGACAAGGCCAGGCGATTTCCATTAAAGGCATAGCTTCCTAACGATGCAATAGAGTCTGGTAAGTTGATTTCTCTGAGTTGAGAATAATAGAAAGCATCTGTGCCAATAGATGTGAGTCGAGATGGAAAGTTGATTTCCTCTATATAAGTGTATTCAAATGCGTAGTTTCCGATGGTCTCTACGGTCTCTGGCAATATCACTTTGTGCAGGAACTTGGCGGCTGAAGCAGATTCGGATCCTCTGAACTGATTGGCGGGTACGGCTTCGGTGATGGCATCCTCCAAATCCAGTTCACACAGGCTGGTCATCATCTGAATCTTGGCCCAGTCGTCATCGTTCATCCTGCCATGTACCTTCAGGCGCTTTACGTTCTTGATGTGGTCGGTGTTGTAGAGCACCTCGGTACCAAGGCTTCCGGGCTCCAACAGGCTCACCTCAATCAGCGGTGTGGCTATGCACCCAACATTATAGATAGATACAGACTGACTGCTTGTGGAGGTGTTCTCATACACCCACTTCACGGTGTGTGTACCGGCAGACAGGTTCTCGAAGAAACGGTGGTGTGAACCTGCATAGCTGAAACCTTGATCGTAGGTCATGTATCCATAGAAATGCCGTGTCTTCACACCATCCACATAGACATCGACCGAATAACCATTGGATGGCGTCGCTATTTCATACACAAAGGTTGCCTCCTGATCCACAGTGACGGTTGCGTCGAGCGAGCTGATAGAGTTCACATCAAGAACCCTTGAGTAATACGTACCAGTCGTATAGTGTTCATTGGGCAGTGCCCATGTGTACCAATAACCATCTCCAAATGTTCCGTCGCTGGTGGAAATCAAAATGGGGTACTCATTCCACGACGGAGCCTCGTAGCCGCTTGACATGCGCAGTCCGTTGGTCAGTTGCTGGGCCAGCGTGGTCAGTTCCTCTGGGGTCTTTTCTGCACGCTGGGTATAGGCTTCCTCGTAATTGTCTAAATACCAGCCACGACTGCTATAGGTTTCTGAGGCTTGCAGGGCACGATACAACCTGCGCTCAGCCATGTAGCGCTCTCCATCCTCAATGGTGAAAAGCTTCCAGTGAATGGCCCCATCCGCCGGACGGTTGGCATAGACGTAGTCGGAGGAGGGATCGCCTGTCCAGCCGAGATATTCGTCGGCGTTGTAGTAAGATGTATTAACTGGTGAGCGCTGAATGGTGTAACCGTTGTCTGTAGCGGTAATCGTCCAGTAGCAATAACGTTCAAGATAGGAATAGTTTAGGTTAGCATAGGGGGCACTATAGCTACAAACATAGCCACTGCTGTAGTTTGTGTAGAAAAGAGAGTAAGAGCCATTGGCTTCCAAGGTTATCCGCACGGGCTCCGCTTTGTCTTGTTTGACACCAACATAACCGCTGCTGTTGGTCGTGGTGTGCATAAACATGTCGGCTTCCACATTATAAATATAATACGTCTCTCCCGAAACAGGAGCTACCGCAGTGGGCATGGTGGGCGCCACTCTTTCTGTTGCCCACGCCGTGAGCGAACAGAGACTTACCGCAAAGGCGGAAAGAATTTGTAAGGATTTTTTCATGTTACTATTTGTTTGGTGTGAATAAAAAAGTGTTGGCGGTTGGTTGTAGGATACAAAAAGAGGACGTGAACTTTCTTGCCTATCCTACAACGGGCACCGCCAAGCGCCTCACCAAACAATAAGCAGAGAGAGTCCTCGTCCACACGGACGGGAACTTCTGCACAGCTTATTCTCGTTTGGTTGAAATTGGCGGTTTCTGTTGTAGGAGAATAAGAAGCAAAAGCCTCGTTATATAATCTTCAATTGACTATCTTTTTTCTATTCCATTGGATTATGTTTTTTTAAAAAAGTTTAATATTGAGTTTCAAATATCTTTCTCGCAGTATTCTTTATGCCGCTTTTAGGTCTTTCCCTTTACGATAAAGGTAATTCTGAGGCAAATTCTGCACCGTTATACCATTCCAGCGCCCAGTGATTCTGACCGAATTGGATAAAGTTGTCAGGGTCTTTCAGTGGTTCGTGTTTTGACATGAAAATGCGGAGGGTTGTGGTCATCTGCAAACATTGCAATGATAATACCATAAAATCCACATAGTTCTGACATTTCCGCCGCAAAAATAGCAAATTATCTTTAATGGTGCAAATTTTTTGAAAACACTTTTTGTTTCAGAGGTAATCAACATTTTCTCACGCAGTACTGTTTAAAAATATTCTCGTCGATATATTTTTTATTCCCGACGAGAATATTAAATATGGCGGCGATATATTTTTTATTCTCGTCGAGAATATTTTTAAACAGTACTGCGTGAGGAAAAAAAAAGCCCTGCATGAGAAAACGTTCAGAAAGGTTCACCCATGTTTATCCCTGCATTTTCAAACTTTTTCCACCTTATTGGACAAAAAATTGAATGATTATCCACCAAGACACCACCATTAAGACCGCAACGCGGTCACCGCTCCGTAACCGAGGGTACGAGCGCAGCGAGCACCCCCGGTTATCAGGTGATAGAGCGACATCGACCCTAAATGGGTCGCCCAGTGCGATTGACGGGGCACCCCTCCAGGGTGCATCCCTCCTTACACTCCATCCGCAGGTCATTCCGACCTACGGTTACGAAGCGGAGACGCCTTCAGCGTCCTAATGGTACAATAGCAGATAGTCTGGAAAAAGTTTTCGTTATTTTTGCGAGACGATTTGTCACCCAAACAACTCGCGCAAGGCTTCCTCTACTTTGCGGACGCCGACCACGCGGATGGTGGTGGAGACGGTGTCGAGGGCGGAAAGGTTGGCCTGAGGAATGATGATGGTGGAGAAGCCCAGCTTCTCGGCCTCGGCAATGCGTTGCTGAATGCGGCTGACGGGACGGATTTCGCCCGACAGGCCCACCTCGCCCGTCATGCAGATGTCACGGTCGATGCCCGTATCGACGTTGCTCGACAGGATGGCAGCAATTACGCTGAGGTCGATGGCGGTATCGGTCACACGGATGCCACCGGCGATGTTCAGATAGACATCCTTCTGCATCAGTTTGAAGCCCACCCGCTTCTCCAGGACAGCCAGCAACATGTTCAGGCGGCGGGTGTCGAAGCCCGTAGCCGAACGCTGCGGTGTGCCGTATGCAGCCGAACTGACAAGTGCCTGGGTCTCAATGAGCAAAGGCCGCACTCCTTCAATGGCACTGGCAATGGCCACCCCCGAAAGTCCCTCGCTGTTGTCCACGTCGCTGAGGAGCAGTTCCGACGGATTGTTGACCGGTCGAAGGCCCGTTTGCCGCATCTCGTAAATGCCCAGTTCGGCGGTGGAGCCAAAGCGGTTCTTGATGGCTCGCACAATGCGGTACATATAATGTTGGTCACCTTCAAACTGCAAGACCGTATCGACCATGTGCTCCAGGATTTTTGGGCCGGCGATGGAACCTTCCTTGGTGATGTGGCCGATGATGATGACAGGGATGCCCGACACCTTTGCGAACTGCAAAAGCATGGCTGCGCATTCACGAATCTGACTCACACTGCCCGGAGCGGATTCCACGGTTTCCGTGGCCATGGTCTGAATAGAGTCAATGACCACCATGTCGGGCGCGGAAGCCTCAATATGCTTGAACACCTTCTCAATCATCGACTCACAGACGACCAACACACCGCTCTCCTCACGGGTGATGCGGTCGGCACGGAGTTTAATCTGCCGGGCACTCTCCTCGCCACTTACGTAGAGCACGGTTTTGTCGTGCAACATCAGGGCTGTTTGCAAAATCAACGTCGATTTGCCGATGCCCGGCTCACCGCCCAACAACGTGAGCGAACCCGGCACCAGTCCGCCGCCCAGCACACGGTTCAGTTCCCCGTCGAGCAGGTTGATACGCGGCTCCTGGCTCGTTTCAATCGTACTCATCCGAATCGGCCCCTGCTCCAGCGGGGGATTGTCGCTGAATTGCAGGCGCTTGTCATAGACCGTGCTACCACCCGTGCGCTGCTCCACAAACGTGTTCCACTCACCGCATGAAGGACACTTCCCTATCCATTTGGGGCTGTCGTAGCCACATGCGGAACAAACATATTGAACCTTCTGTTTCAAAAAAAATGGATTTTGAAAATTAAACCTTATTTCTATTCTTCTCTATTTTTCGTCAGATTTTAAACGACTCGCTGTCAGCCACCTAAAACAGGACAAAAGTAAGGAAAAAACAAATAGCCGCAAAAAAAAAGCGCATTTTTCTTCGGCTCACAGGCAAAAGAACTTCCGGTGCGCAACCGTTGCAACAAATAAATGGGGAAAAGTTTTGTCAAAAGGAGAAAAGGTTGTAACTTTGCAGCCAAATCTGCGAAGAGAACCGACGTTTTGTCAGTTTAGGAATGAAAGCAGATTCTATCATCTAAGGAATATGGCAATCTACGCACTACAGAACCTTTTGGGACTGCGACTTACGGGGTCGGAGGTGAGAAAGGTATGCATGTGCTATCAGGCATAGTAATATAAAGACAATGTTAAACCTTTCTCACAGCCGTGGGGAAGGTTTTGTTTTTGTAGGGATGATGCCTTGTGCCCATGGCCTGTGAGATTTAAATTCTATTCAAAAATATGGCAGACAGATTATTTATTTTTGACACGACGCTGCGCGATGGCGAACAGGTGCCAGGATGTCAGCTCAACACGGTTGAGAAGATTCAGGTGGCCAAACAGCTGGAAGCGTTGGGCGTGGACGTCATCGAGGCTGGCTTTCCCATCTCCAGCCCGGGCGATTTCAATAGTGTAGTGGAGATTTCAAAGGCAGTCACATGGCCAACCATCTGTGCGCTGACCCGTGCAGTGGAGAAGGACATCGACGTGGCAGCCGAGGCTTTGCAGTATGCGAAACGCAAGCGCATCCACACAGGTATCGGCACATCGCCTTCACACATTAAGTATAAATTCAACTCAACGCCCGAGGAAATCATCGAGCGAGCCGTGGCTGCGGTGAAGTATGCCAAGCGCTACGTGGAGGACGTGGAGTTCTATGCCGAGGATGCAGGCCGCACGGACAACGAGTACCTGGCCCGTGTCATCGACGCCGTGACCAAGGCTGGTGCGACGGTTTGTAACATCCCCGACACGACGGGCTTCCGTGTTCCGAACGAATATCATGAGAAAATCAAGTATCTCTATGAGCATGTGGATGCCTTTGCCGCTGGCAAGTCCATCCTCTCGACCCACTGCCACAACGACCTCGGCATGGCTACGGCCAACACCGTGGCTGGCGTTTTGGCCGGTGCGCGTCAGGTGGAGGTCACCATCAACGGTATCGGCGAACGTGCCGGCAACACGTCGCTCGAAGAAGTGGCCATGATTTTCAAGACTCACCCCGACCTGGGCATCGAGACGAACATCAACACAACGAAGATTTATCCGACGAGCCGCATGGTTTCCTCCCTGATGAACATGCCCGTGCAGCCCAACAAGGCCATCGTGGGCAAGAACGCCTTTGCCCATTCGAGCGGCATCCATCAGGATGGCGTACTGAAGAACGCCTCAACCTATGAAATCATGGATCCGAAAGATGTGGGCATTGACGACAACGCCATCGTACTGACAGCCCGCAGCGGTCGTGCTGCCTTGAAGCATCGCTTGCACGTGAACGGCGTGGACGTGGATGGCGAAAAGCTTGACAAGGTATACGAGGCATTCCTCAAACTGGCCGACCGCAAGAAGGAAGTGACCGACGACGACATCCTCGTACTGGCCGGTGCCAACCGTTCGGAGACGCACAACGTGAAACTCGACTACTTGCAGGTAACTACCGGCATGGGTGTCCGCTCCGTGGCATCCATCGGTTTGGCCATCGCCAACGAGCACTTCGAGGCTGCCGCATCGGGCAACGGCCCTGTGGATGCAGCCATCAAGGCACTCAAGCAAATCATCAAGCGACAGATGACGCTCCGCGAGTTCACCATTCAGGCTATTTCAAAGGGAAGCGACGACATGGGTAAGGTACACATGCAGGTGGAGTACGACGGCCACAGCTATTATGGCTTTGGTGCCAACACCGACATCGTAACCGCTTCCGTCGAAGCATACATTGACTGTATCAATAAATTCAGAGACTAAACAATGGGAAAAACATTATTTGACAAGATTTGGGATGCCCACGTCGTTCAGAACGTGGAGGATGGTCCCACACAACTTTATATCGACCGCCTGTATGCGCATGAGGTGACGAGTCCGCAGGCGTTCGACACATTGAGAGACAAGAACATCAAAGTGTTCCGTCCAGATCATGTAGTGGCAATGCCTGACCACAACACCCCCAGCGACCAGCAGGAGGTCATCAACGACCCCGTAGGCCGCAAGCAGGTGGAAACACTGGCTAAGAACTGCGCCGAGTTTGGCATCAAGCACTTTGCCATGGGAACGAAGGACAACGGTATCATCCACGTGGTAGGCCCAGAGAAGGCACTCTCGTTGCCAGGCATGACCATCGTGTGCGGTGACTCCCACACCTCTACGCATGGTGCAGTGGGTGCCATCGCCATGGGTATCGGCACCAGCGAAGTGGCTCAGGTGCTGGCTTCTCAGTGCATCTTGCAGAGCAAGCCCAAGACCATGCGCATCAACATCGAAGGCACACTTCCTGAAGGCACGACTGCCAAGGACGTGGCTCTCTACATCATGGCACAGATGACGACCTCGGGCGCAACGGGCTATGCCGTAGAGTACGCAGGTTCAGCCGTGCGCAAGATGAGCATGGAAGGCCGCTTGACACTCTCTAACCTTTCCATCGAGATGGGTAGCCGTGCCGGTCTGATTGCTCCCGACGAGACTACGTTTGCCTACTTGAAAGGGCGTGAGTATGCGCCAAAGGGCGCCGAGTGGGACAAGGCCGTGGAAGCATGGAAAGAACTCCACTCAGACGAGGATGCCGTGTTCGACAAGGAGGTAACCTACCGTGCTGAGGACATTGCACCACGCATCACTTACGGAACGAATCCCGGAGCTGGCATCGCCATCGACGAGTGCATCCCGACGCTTGAGGAGATTCCCGAAGCAGACCGCGCTCAGTTCCTCGGTATGCTCGACTACATGCAGTTCAAGCCTGGTCAGAAACTTGAAGGCGTACCCGTGGATTATTGCTTCCTCGGTGCATGTACCAATGGCCGCATCGAAGACTTCCGCGCTTTCGCCTCAGTGGTGAAGGGCAAGAAGAAGGCTGCAAACGTTGTGGCTTGGCTCGTACCTGGCTCATGGCTCGTTCGCCAGCAAATCATCGACGAGGGCATCGACAAGATTCTGGAAGAGGCTGGCTTTGAACTCCGTCTCCCGTCCTGCTCTTCATGCCTTGCCATGAATCCCGACAAGGTGCCGGCAGGCAAACTCTCCATCTCCACCAGCAACCGCAACTTCGTGGGCCGTCAGGGTCCCGGTGCCCGCACCATCCTTGCCTCGCCGCTTGTTGTGGCAGCATCCGCAATCACAGGAGTAGTAACCGACCCAAGAAAGATTTAATATGAAAGAGAAATTTGATATTATCCAGTCAACCTGCATTCCTATTCAGATTGACAATTGCAATACAGACCTCATCATCCCTGCCCGCTATTTGGCAAGCACCACACGCGACCCCAAATTCTTCGGCGACGCCTTCATGCACGACCTCCGTTTCGACGCTGAGGGCAATCCCGTGGCAGACTTCGTAATGAATCAGCCCGAATACAGTGAGGCACCTCGCAAGGGTGTACACGAAATCATCGTGGGCGGCCAGAACTGGGGTTCCGGTTCCAGCCGTGAACATGCCGCATGGGCCATTGCCGGCTACGGCGTTCGTGTCGTCATCTCCAGTTCCTTTGCCGACATCCACCGCAACAACCTCCTCAACTGTTTCGTTCTGCCTGTCATCGTGAGCAAGGAATTCCAGCAGGAACTTTTCGACAGCATCGCTGCCAATCCGCAGACCGAGGTGAAGGTCGATGTGCCGAACCAGACCGTGACAAACCTTGCCACCGGCCACTCCATGCACTTCGACATCAACTCATATAAGAAGTATTGCCTGATGAATGCCTATGACGACATAGACTTCTTACTGAGCAACACCAACAAAATCGAGGATTTCGAGAATGGGAAGAAATAAGTTCTCAGAGAAAGAAATCAAGTCTATCCGCACACTTCTGGGCAAGAAGTGTGCGGGTACTCGTTTTCAGCAAAAGGAAATCCGACACAAACTGCGTGTTGACTACGAATTCAACATCAGCGATTTCGGCGTACAGGGCAAAGCCTTTGGCCCCGAGGAACTTGACCATTGCGTAGCCCACGGCGTCATCAAAATCCTGGACGATGCCACCATTGAGGACATGAAAGCCAAACGCGCAAGAGACAAAAAACGCGACATCGTCATCGAAGACTACACCAACTACCCCATAGAATGACAAAGGAAAACAAGCAGAAAAAAACGTCCATCCTCTTCGTTTGCCTGGGGAACATCTGCCGTTCGCCGATGGCGGAAGCCATTATGCAAAAGCTGGTCAACGAGGCCGGACAGCAAGCGCACTACCACATTGACTCGGCGGGACTCATCAGCTACCACGAGGGGGAAGGCGCAGACCCACGAATGAAGTCACACGCCTTCCGGCATGGCTATCGTCTGACACACATTTCAAGACCCGTGCGTCCGTCGGATTTTGATGATTTCGACCTCATCATCGGCATGGACGACAGCAACTACGACAAACTGCGACGACTGGCTCCCACCCTTGAGGCAGAGGCAAAAGTCAGGCACATGACCGACTTCTGCACCCTGCATGTCATCGACCATGTGCCTGACCCTTACTACGGCGGCGCACAAGGCTTCGAGAATGTCATTGAAATTCTTGAAGATGCCTGCGCCGGGCTATTCAATTCCTTACAGCTATCGCCTCAATCTCAATATTAGCCCCCTTGGGCAGGGCAGCCACGGCAAAGGCAGAGCGGGCAGGATAAGGAGCCTCGAAAAACTCTGCATACACTTCGTTCACAGCGGCGAAATCCTTAATGTCGGCAAGGAGCACGGTCACCTTGGCGACATTTTTCATGGTAAGCCCCACTTCGGCAAGAATGTTCTTGATGTTGGTGAGCGACTGGCGGGCTTCTGCCTGAATGCCGCCTTCGGGGAAATTACCCGTGGCAGGGTCGATGGGCAGCTGGCCTGAAACATAAATCGTCTGACCTGCATCGATGGCCTGGCTATAGGGACCTATGGCCGCAGGTGCATTTTTTGTTGAAATTGCGTTCATTGTCTTATATGTATTTTATGATGAATCAATTATTTACGGTTTCCTTCTCCACTTTTCCACTGGCCACCGACACACCGCGCAGCTCCATGTAGTCGCAGCTCGTCTTCGTGGGGCAATGGGCATAGATTTCCGTCAACACACATTCTTTTCCGTTTATGGTGGTAATCCCCACCCACTTGCCACCACGCTTGCAAACTCTCAGCAAGCGTTTTTTGTAGGCTTTCAGCTTCACTGTCACCTCGTTGTTGCCTTTTTCCACCACCGTGTAGCCATACGCCAACCGACGTTGGATGAAATTCAATTCGTTGGTGGTAATCGGGTTGTGCTCAATGTTATACCAATACACGTGTAGGGGCTCCTTCTGGTTCAGCACCCCATTTTTCTGCTGAATATCATAGACAATGATGTTCCTGTTCAGATTCCGGGATACAAAGAACACCCTGTTTTGCGCAGCGTCCGCAGACTGAGGCTCATCAGCCGCAAACAGCGCCATGCAACAGGCAAACACACAGAGGAAAAACAATATACTCCTTTTCATAACCAAAATTTTCGCAAAGGTAAGAAATATTTACCATTTAGTCATTTACCTTTTGCGATTTATTTTTCAAAGCCCCTACTCCACCCTTTAACTTCCCTTCTATTCCTTTCCATTCTACTTTTTGAGGAATTTAAAAAGAATATTCGGTGATGGGGTGTGATTTTCATGGCCATGCCGAGGTGAAAACGAATTATTTTACATATCTTTGCAATCAAAAAACAGAGAGAACATGGATTACAATGCAATAGCCGTGGATGCGGCCTGTAGTGGAAACCCCGGCCCGATGGAGTATCGGGGCATTTACCTGCGTACGGGAAAGGAGATTTTTCACTACGGCCCCGTGCAGGGCACAAACAACATTGGGGAGTTTCTGGCTATTGTCCATGCACTGGCCTTGCTCCAGCAAAAGGGACAGCCCACGATGCCCATCTACAGCGACAGCGGGTGCGCCATCAGCTGGGTGAGGAAGAAGACGTGCAAGACGACCCTGCAACGGACACCCGAAAACGAGGCTCTGTTCGGAGTCATTGCCCGTGCGGAGAGGTGGCTGAGAACCCACACATACCAAAACGAGATTCTCAAATGGCCGACCGACCAATGGGGGGAGATTCCCGCAGACTTCGGAAGGAAGAAATAAGAGCTTCATACGATTTAAACATAACCTATTGAAATATGAAAACACGTTTCCTTTTCAACAGCCTTAACAACCTACGTGGGCTGACACTGATTTCAACCTTGTTGCTGGGCATGGAGGCAAAGGCTCAGTCCTGCCTGCTTCACTACGACAAACCCGCCACCTTCTTTGAGGAGGCCCTGCCCATCGGCAACGGCACACAGGGTGCCATGGTGTATGGCGGCATGGACGAAGAGCGCATTTCGCTGAACGACATCACGCTGTGGACGGGTGAACCCGACCGTGAAGTCTATTCGCCCGATGCCCACAAAGCCATTCAGGGCATCCGCGAGGCACTTTTCAATGAGGACTACCGCCGGGCCGACGAACTGCAAAAGGCCGTTCAGGGGCACTACACCCAGAACTATCAGCCATTAGGCACACTGACCATCCGCAACACGACAGCGACGGGTACCGACCTCCTTGCAGGCTATTCGCGGACACTCGACATCAGCAAAGCCATCGCCACGGTTCAGACAACCCGTCAGTTGCGCGAGTATTTTGCCTCGGCACCCGACTCTGTCATCGTCATCCACCTGCAAGCCCTTGGCGGCAGCAAGCTGAACCAGCGGTTCGGCTACCACTGCCAGTTGGCCAACCAGCGGCGGGCAAACGTGAGCAAGGAGAACGTGGCCGAAATGACCATTGACGGCTACGCAGCCTGGACCAGCAAGCCCAACTATGCAGGTGGCGGCAACAGTTTTCAATACGACAGCAACCGAAGCATCCACTTCCGCACCCTCATCCGTGTGCTGAACAAAGACGGACAGGTAAAAGTGGCGAACAACGACGAGCTGCAACTGACGGACTGCACCGAGGCCATCGTCCTGATTGCCAACGTGACCAGTTTCAACGGCAACGACAAAGACCCCGTGAAGGAGGGACGCAACTACAAGGCGCTGGTGCGCAACCGCATCGACCAGGCCGTGGGCAAGGCATACGACGAGCTGCGGCAACGCCATGAGGCTGACTACACGCCTTTCTTCAACCGGGTCAGCATTGATTTCGGCACGACCGACCCCGCCATTCAGGCAAAGACGACGGAACAGCAACTGCTGGACTATACGGTCAAGCAGGAAAACAACCCCGACCTGGAGGAACTTTACTTCAACTACGGACGCTACCTGCTGATTTCCTGCTCGCGCACCTCAGGCGTTCCGGCCAACCTGCAAGGACTGTGGAACGAGAAAATCCTGCCACCCTGGTCGTGCAACTACACCAGCAACATCAACGTGGAAGAAAACTACTGGCCAGCTGAGACAGGCAACCTGGGCGAAATGCACCAGGCTTTGCTGGGCTTCATCCGCAAACTGCCCGTGACCGGCACGACGACGGCCAAGGCATACTACGGCGTACAGGAGGGCTGGTGTCTGGCCCACAATACCGACATCTGGGGAATGACCTGCCCCGTGGGTGAACATGGCGGCGACCCCTCATGGGCAAACTGGAACACGGGTGGCGCATGGACCAGCACCCACCTGTGGGAACACTATGCGTTCAGCATGGACAAGGACTACCTGCGCGAGGTCTATCCCGTATTGAGGGGTGCCGCCGACTTCTGCCTGGGCTGGCTCGTCGAGAAGGACGGCTACCTGCTGACGGCTCCGGCCACCTCGCCCGAGAACATCTACAGAACGCCCGACGGCTATGACGGTCGCACGGTGTATGGCGGATTTGCCGACATCGCCATGATCAAGGAATGCCTGATTGACACCCGCGATGCCGCATTGGTATTGGGTGAGCCGAAGGAATACATCGACCGCCTGAACCAGACCCTCGCCAAGCTGTTGCCCTACCGCATCGGCAAGAACGGCAATTTGCAGGAGTGGTACCACGACTGGGCCGACCAAGACCCACACCACCGCCACCAGTCACACCTGTTCGGACTCTATCCCGGCCACCACATCACCGTGGCTGCCACGCCCGACCTGGCTGCTGCCTGCAAGCGGACGCTGGAGATAAAAGGCGACAAGACAACAGGCTGGAGCACAGGCTGGCGCGTGAACCTGCAAGCCCGTCTGCACGAGGCGGAAGCTGCCTACCACATCTACCGCGTGTTGCTCAACTACGTCTCGCCCGACGAGTACCAAGGCCCGGGACGACGCAGGGGTGGAGGCACCTATCCCAACTTGCTCGACGCACACTCACCCTTCCAGATTGACGGAAACTTCGGCGGTTGCGCCGGTGTGATGGAGATGCTGATGCAGAGCAGACTCACGGATTTCTCAACCTCCCAAAGCCCCACTGCCCGCATCGAGCTGTTGCCCGCCCTGCCCAAAGCCTGGGCTGCAAGCGGAAGCATCAAGGGCATCCGCGCACGTGGCGGCTACGAACTGGATTTCGCTTGGAAGAACGGAAAAATCACGTCGCTGACCATCCACGACAAACGTCCAGCCAACTCCCCCGCAGGAAAACTAATTCTCACACAGGGCAGCAAGCAGTGGAAGGTCACGACAAAGGCCGGACAGAGCAAAAATCTATCATTGTAAATTACACATAAAAACACTAACCTATGAACCTACTGAAGCAAACTTTCATCTTGGGATGCCTGGCCTGCACAACAAGCCAGGCTTTGGCCCAAGGACGTGGAAAACCCCAACCGACGGACACTCCACAGAGTCAATGTGAGAAACTGGACCGTGGTTTCGTACAAATACAAACCACTTCGGCCAGTGCCTTCCTTTCGTGGCGTTACCTAAACACCGACGATGAGCACACCTCCTTCCTGATTCTGAAAGATGGAAAGGTGAACGGCGACACCCTGCGCAACGCTACCAGCAAGCGCCTGTTGGCCATGGCACGGAACGTCATCGAGCTGGTGGTGCTGCAAAACGGCGTACCTACCGATACACTCTCCCCCAACCTGTTCAACCAGACAGGCTATCACCTGATGCAGCTGAAAAAACCTTCGGATGCCACCACGCTGGCCGGCGAGACATACACCTACTCGCCCAATGACTGCTCCGTAGGCGACGTAGATGGAGACGGACAGTATGAGTTGATTGTCAAGTGGTACCCAAGCAATGCGAAAGACAACTCACAGGGCGGCTATACGGGAAAAATCTTTTTCGACTGCTACCGCATCTTCACGGGTGAACGGCTTTGGCGCATCGACCTTGGCTATAACATCCGTGCCGGTGCCCACTACAACCAATTCCTGGTCTATGACTTCGACGGCGACGGCAAGGCCGAAATGGTGTGCAAGACGGCTCCGGGTTCAAGGGACGGCACAGGCAAATACGTGAGCGAAGCTGCCGACCTGGATGCCATCAAGAATGTGGATAACACCAAGAACCACCGCACCACCGACGGACGCATCAACAGCGGACATGAATACCTCACCGTGTTCGACGGTCTGACAGGACAAGCCATCCACACCATTCCCTACTACCCCAACCGCAATGCAAAGAACGAACTGAGCGAGGCATCGGGTACGTTTAACTGGTATATGAGCAGCAGCAAATCCGACACGGGCAGCTATGGAAACCGTGGTGAGCGGTATCTGGCCTGCGTGGCCTACCTCGACGGTCCCGACAGCAACCCCTCTGCAGTGATGTGCCGTGGCATGTACACCCGTTCCTACCTCTGGGCGGTTGACCTCAAAGATGGAAAGCTGAAGACGAAATGGCTACATGCCTCACTGAGTAACACGCTTGTACAGGTGACAGACGCAGAGGGACAAACAACACCCAAAAGCTATAACACCAATACCGACCCCAAGAAAACACACGCTGCCTACACGGCCTACGGACAAGGAGCGCACAGCCTAACCGTGGGCGATGTGGATGGAGATGGCTGCGACGAGATTGTATATGGAAACGCCGTTGTCAACAACGACGGAACCCTGCTCTACTCCACGGGCTTTGGCCACGGCGACGCACTACACCTGGGCGATCTCGACCCAGACCGCCCGGGATTGGAGGTATTCATGGTACACGAGGAAAGTCCCTATGGTTGCAACTACCGAGATGCTGGTACTGGCGAGGTCATCTTCTACGCCAGCGGCAGTGAGGACAACGGACGCGGCCTGGCAGCCAATGTGTTGGCCACGCAACGAGGATATGAGTTTTGGTCGGCCAAGGTGGACAATACCCGGAATGTACAAACGGGCGTTGTGACAAGCAAGAAGCCCTCCATGAATTTCCGCATCTTCTGGGACGGAGACCCCGAGGACGAGTTGCTGGATGGTACGACCATCACCAAATGGAACGGTAGTAGCACCACCTCGTTGGGCATTCAAACCAGTGCGTCGGCCAGCAAGTCGTTTGCCGACCTTGGACTGACCCCCGGCTCATGTAACAGTACCAAGGCGACGCCCTGCCTGCAAGCAGACCTTTTCGGAGACTGGCGTGAGGAGGTCATCTTCTGGAACACGGAAGACCCGTCACAAATCTATATTCTCTCTTCGACGACGGCGACCAACTATCGGGTGCCTACACTGATGCACGACCACAACTACCGAATGGCCATAGCCTGGCAGAATGTGGGCTACAACCAACCGCCGCACCTGGGCTACTATCTGCCCGACTTCATTGACTCGTTCCAAGGCACAGCTGACGTAGTGGAACCTGAACCGAAGCCAGAGGAGCCGACGGAGAATCCTTACGACCTTGACGGCGACAAGATGGTCACCCTCAAAGACATCAAGAAACTGATTGATATTTATTTGAACAGAATTAAGTGAGAAGGGGGGGCTTACTCGTACAAATGGAAAATGCGCTCCATGCGTTGCCACTTCTCATCGCTGCGAGCATCGGCAGCGCAATTCTGGAAACGGGAAACGAAGGCCTCCCACTCTGCCTGCCGGGGCAGGGTCGAGAGACGGTTCATGGCTTCCTGCCAATTAAAATCGGCGGGTGCCTCCACAATCATGGTAAGATGGTTTCCGATGAGGTAGATTTCCATTTCAAGGATGCCTACCTCACGGATGCCATCACGGATTTCTTTCCAATGGTATTCCTCTGAGTGCCACTTGCAGTACTCAGCTATCAGTTCGGGATTGTCGCTAATCTCCAGATACTGCACATATCGTTTTGTTTTCGTTCCTTTCATTTCCTTCTAATTGTCAAGGGTATGGCTTCGGAATGTTGCCGACAGAAGGTAGTGACGTCGGTAACCACGAGTGCCAAATAGCCTCCACCACCTGCTCCGGGCATTTTCCATGCCAAGACATCCGGGAGCGGTGCATAGCGGTCGATGTAGTCTTGCACTCCGGGCTGCAACATGGCGGGAAAAAGTGTGATTTGTGCGACGAAAGAAGCACGGTAGGCCGCCGCGAAAGCTTCCAGGTCGGTTTGCAGGATGGCCTGCCAACAACGGTCGGCAGCCTCGGCCAAGGCTTTCACATGGGTTTCGTTGACGACTTTTCCCTGAATGACGGAGCAGCCCTGACGACGCGGGAACATGGGTATCATGCAGAGGTGTTCCTCCAGCCAATGAAGGATGGGCTCGTCGGTGCAGGATTCGATGCGTTCGGGCCAATAGTGGGCGTTGTAATAGTGGCGGCAGAGTCCCGGAATGCAGATGCCAATGGCATCTTGTGCGCCGCTGATGATGCCGTCGGTGCGTTCGGGGTCGTTCTCAAAGCAGAAAACGAGTTTTGCCAACATTTCAGGATCCATGTCAGGCAGACGTACCGGCCAAATACGCTGAATTTGTTTACGGGTAGAGGTGGAAAGTCCGCAACGCTCACGCACCTCGAAAGTGGGCAACAACGAAATGGTGATGGCCCAACCAGGGGCGTATGCACTTACATAGGGCTGGTCTATCCATGTGCCGGCAAGGTCGAGACGGGTGGGAATGCCCACATTCTCCGTCGGTTTCACCTCCGATGCCAAGGTTTGCTTGATGCTCGTGCTACTACGTGCCTCCAGGCCTTCGGCTGGCGTACGGTCGAGCACAATGTATTCGATGCCACGTTCCTCACAGAACCGACGCTTTTCCTCGCTTGAGCCGTCGGCATTCACCACGAAGCGGTCGGGCTTGAGGGCTTCCACCGTGGGGACAAAGTCCATGATGCCACTCCCCTGATTGATGAAAGCATCTTTCACATAGCGAATGCTCTTTACCATGAAAAGACGTTCCTGCTCAGGGTAGAGTGTTTTGTGGTTCTTGTAGGACAGGATGGTGGCGTCTGACCCGATTCCCACGTAGAGGTCGCCATACTGGCTCGCTTGCCGGAAAAACTCGACATGACCGCTGTGGAGAAGGTCGTAACAACCGCTAACAAAAACTTTCATTGCAACACATTATTTATTATGATTATCCGCTATTGTACCCCCAGGACGCTGAAGGCGTCTCCGCTCCGTAACCGTAGGTCGGAACGACCTGCGGATGGGATGC
>CAJONZ010000053.1 GCA_905236065.1 uncultured Bacteroidaceae bacterium
ATGATCCTTTCACTCATTATAGTTTCACGCCCGGAAACCTAAGATTCAATGGAGCAAGAAACATTTTCCCTTTTTTATTTGAGGATTTCTGTTGTGACATTCCCAACCTTTTCGTAACTTTGCAATTCCAAGAACAAACTTTTTAGCATGTAAAACAAAATGAAAGGAAAACAATTGAAATGGAAGGCAGCACCCATCTGCTGGCATCGGTTCACCCGTCACCACGACGCGGCTTTTCTGAGCATGGGCAGGGAGATTCGCATCGGTGTGCTGAGTGTGGCCACGCTGACTTTCGCAACGCCGAATTGTGCCACTGCCCAAGTAAGCATAGAGGGCACGGAAAGGACTTGGCGCACGGAGGACGCGAGGAAGACAGGAGAGACGGAGCTGGACGAGGTGGAGGTTGCCGCTGCCAGAGTGCCACTGCCACTGGAACAAGCGGCCCGCATCGTCGGTGTCGTGACGAGAGAGGAAATCAAGGAGTGCCCTGCGGGGGCAATCAATGATGTATTGAAGTACATGGCTGGAGTAGATGTCCGCCAGCGTGGAACTTCGGGTATTCAAACGGACATCGGCATAGGGGGCGGAACACATGACCAGGTGGTCGTTCTGCTGAACGGTGTAAATATTTCTTCGCCACACACTGGGCATTTAACAGCGGATTTTCCTTGTAACATCAGTGACATTGAGCGCATCGAGATTCTTGAAGGCGCAGCCAGCCGCGTGTATGGGAGCAATGCTTTCTCGGGGGCTATCAATATTGTGACAAAAGGGCACGATGTGTATGAAAAGGGATTGAGCGGAAAGGCGGAGTTGCATGGTGGCTCTTACGGAACGGCGGGCGGAGAGATTTCGATGCATCATGCACAAAGCATATCGCATCGTCATTCATGCACGATTTCTAATCATCTGTCGGGCGGCTACAAACGGAGTGACGGAGCGACGGAAAACAGTGATTTCAACCGCATGAATGCTTTCTACCGAGGAGGCATGGAGTTGAAGGGTGTGAACCTAAGTTGGCAAGCAGGCATGAGTCTCGGACAGTATGGGGCCAACACATTCTACAGTGGTAAGTTCCCGGAACAATATGAGGAGAGCGGACGTTACATGGTAAGCGTTTCCGCACGGACGAAGGGACGGATTGCACTGGCACCGACAGTCTATTGGCAACGCTCGCTGGACCACTATCAGCTGGTTCGCGGTTTGTCGCCCACCCAGGAAAATTACCACCGCACGGATGTCTATGGGGCAAACGTCAATGCCCAAATGAAGTGGCAGGGCGGCATCACAGCCGTAGGGACGGAACTGCGGAACGAGGGCATCCTTTCGACAGCGTTGGGAAAGCCCATGGAACGGGAGGATTACGTGAGGGTGTGCGGCAGCGACCGCCAATATACAAAACGGGACAGGCGAACGAATGTGTGCTACTACCTGGAGCATGACCTCCTGTTCGACAAGGTGACGGTGAGCCTGGGCATAATGGCCAACATGAACACGGGACTCGACGAGCGTTTCCGCCTCTATCCCGGTGTGGATGTGAGCTATCGCATCGGTAGCGGAGGAACGCTGTTTGCCGCCTGGAACATGGCACAACGGATGCCAACATTCACCGACCTTTACTATAAAAGCCCGACACAGGTGGGGTATGCGAACCTAAGCCCGGAGCGAACAAGTGAGTTCTGTGTCGGTGCGAAGTATCAAGCCCACGGCATCGTGGCCAGCCTGCGGGCCTACCATCGGCAGGAAAGCAGCATGATTGACTGGGTACTACCGACGGACTCGGTGGAAAAATACGGACGAGGGGGCTATACCACCTACCATGCCACGAACCTACGGACGAGGAAGATGGGTTTTTCATTGTCGGTCAACCTGCGGCTAAACGAGTGGGCGGGAGAACGCTCGGTGCTGAGGAACCTGAACCTGCAATACAGCTACATCCATCAACGGCGGTATGACGACGTGGAAATAGACGACAGCTACTACGGGGTAAACTACTTGCGGCACAAGGTGGTGGCCAGTCTGACGGCACGAATCGTCCCGCAACTGACAGCCACGCTGACCTACAGGTTTCAGGACAGACGAGGCACGTTTTACGAGTATGACACGAGCGAGGAAACGAGGAATGCATACGGTTGGCGGACTTATCCTTTCCTGCGAAAGGCAAACTACGAGCCCTTTAGCCTGCTCGACCTGCAAGTGCAATGGAAGCGGAAAAGATGGGGTGTGTATGCTACGCTCAACAACTTGACCAACGTACATTATATAGATATAGGTAATGTGCGACAACCGGGCTTTTGGCTGACAGGAGGGGTGAAATTGGACTTGTGAGGCAATGTTAAATAACGTCAATTATTTCAGAAGGGGCGGGTAAATCCTTAACTTTGCGAAGATTTAGAAACAGGTACCATTTCCCATGTATAATGTACAAGGTACGATTAAAAAGAAAAATATTTATCGCAGATTTGTTTTTTATGAAAAGCATCATTACCATCTCATTTTTTGCACTGTCTGTCGGTGCAATGGCTCAGGGAAACATCACGAACGACATGTTGCGGAAGTTTGCCTCGGAAAGCAAGCTGACAGGGTCGGAGCGTGCCATCAGCAATGCACTGGCGGCAGGTCCGGTGTCTGGCTTGGCACTCAACCAAGCTAACCAGACGGAACAGAACACCTATTTCAGTCTCTCCGTCCCCTCGAAAGGCATTACCGACCAGAAATCGTCGGGGCGTTGCTGGCTTTTTACAGGGCTGAATGTGCTACGTGCCGAACTGATTAACAAGAAGCGGCTGAACGGCATGGAGTTCTCGCAGAATTACCTTTTCTTTTACGACCAACTGGAGAAAGCAAACCTCTTTTTGCAAGCCATCATTGACACGAGGGACAAGTCGATGGATGACCAGACGGTGTTGTGGCTTTTTCAGAATCCACTCTCCGACGGTGGCACGTTTACCGGTGTGGCCGACCTCGTGAGCAAATACGGACTGGTGCCTGTCGGTGTGATGCCCGATAATTATACCACAAAAAACACGGCGCAATTCACCACCTTCCTGAAGCGGAAACTGCGTGAGGATGCCCTGCAACTTCGCTCACAGGCAAAAAGCTCGGAGAAAGCGTTGCAACAGTTGAAGGAGAAGCAGCTTGCCGAGATTTACAAGATGCTGGTGATGGGCTTTGGAGAACCTGTAAAGGAATTCACTTGGGCACCCAAGGATGTAGATGGACGATATTGCGCCGACCCTCAGAAGTACACCCCGCAGTCGTTCTACAAGGAAATGTTCACCAACGACCTACAGAACGATTTCATCATGCTGATGAACGACCCCACCCGCCCCTACTGGAAAACTTACGAAATCCAATATGACCGCCACGTCTATGACGGCCACAACTGGCTCTACCTCAACCTGCCCATGGACGAAATCAAGGAGTGCGCCATTGCCAGCATCAAGGACTCTACGATGATGTATTTCTCCTGCGACGTGGCAAAGTTTCTGGACCGCAACCGGGGCATTGCAGACTTGGCAAACTTTAACTACGAAGATATCTTCGGCGTGAAATTTGGCATGAACAAGGCACAACGCATCCAGTCGCATGACTCCGGCTCTTCCCATGCCATGACGCTCAAGGCGGTTGACCTCGACGAGAAGGGAAAGCCTGTGAAGTGGAAGGTGGAGAACTCTTGGGGAGCCAGCAGCGGACACAATGGCCACATCATCATGACCGACGAGTGGTTTGACGAATATATGTTCCGCTTGGTGGTCAACAAGAAGTACGCCTCGGAGAAAATCCTGAAGGCAGCACAACAGAAGCCTACCCTCTTGCCATGCTGGGATCCCATGTTTGCGGGGGAGGAATAATCATTCATCAAACCCATATACTCCATTAAGCCCATCTTCCCCATGAGTCTTACAGACCGATTCCTTAAATACGTCACCTACGACACCCAATCGTCGGAAGAAAGCGGGATGACGCCATCCACCGAGAAGCAGCGTGTGTTTGCCGAGGCTTTGAAACAGGAACTCATCGCAGAGGGACTTTGCGACGTAGAGCTTGACAGCCTGGGCTATCTCTATGCCACATTGCCCGCCAACACCCACCGCAACGTGCCGACCATTGGTTTCATTGCCCATCTTGACACTTCGCCCGATGCCAGTGGCTTTCAAGTGAAGCCCCGCATCGTCAGAAACTATGATGGCAGTGAAATTCCCCTCTCTGAAGGCATTGTCACCTCCCCCAGTCAGTTCCCCGAACTCTTGGCGCACAAAGGAGAGGACATCATCGTCACCGACGGCACCACCCTGCTCGGTGCTGACGACAAGGCAGGCATCGCCGAGATTGTCGAAGCTATGGTCTATCTGAAAAACCACCCAGAATTAGAGCATGGCACCATCCGTATCGCCTTCAATCCCGACGAAGAAATCGGCATGGGTGCCCGACATTTCGACGTCAAGAAATTCGGTTGCCAGTTTGCTTACACAATGGACGGTTCTGAAGTCGGCGAACTGGAGTTTGAAAACTTCAATGCGGCCAGTGCAAAAATCAGCATCAAGGGACGTTCCGTCCATCCCGGTATGGCCAAAGGCAAGATGGTCAATGCCGCCCGCATCGCAACCGAATTGGTACAACAGCTACCTCAGACCGAAACGCCCGAAACGACGGAGGGCTACGAAGGTTTTTATCATATCACCGCCATCAGCGGCAGTTGCACCGAGGCAACTCTCTCGTTCATCATCCGCGACCACGACCGGGACATCTTTGAACGGAGGAAATCCCGCATCCAAGAGATTGTGGATGGCATCAACCAGCAATACGGCACTGACACAGCCACACTGGTACTGAATGACCAATATTATAATATGCAGGAAAAAGTGGCTCCGCAAATGTACATCATCGACATTGCCCAAGAAGCCATCCGAAAGGCCGGAGCCACACCCCGCATTCAAGCCATCCGAGGAGGAACCGACGGCGCACAACTCTCGTTCATGGGGCTTCCCTGCCCCAACATCTTTGCCGGAGGCCTCAATTTTCACGGCCCGCACGAATTTTGCCCCATCCCATCGATGGAAAAAGCAATGATGACGGTCGTAAACATTTGCTGCATCACGGCGGAAAAACTTGGGAAATAGATGAAACAATTGTTTGAATCATACGACAAGAAAAGCATCAACACCCTGCCCCGTTTCCTCTACGACGGACGCATCCACATCATCCAGAGTGAGACAGAGGCAGAACGAGCCGTTGACTTCCTGCTCCACCAGCCCATCCTTGGATTCGACACCGAGACACGTCCCTCCTTCAAGAAAGGGCGGCTCAACAAAGTAGCCCTCTTGCAGGTGGCTTGTTCCGATGCCTGTTTCCTTTTCAGACTCAACCACATGGAGGCACTTCCACCTGCCGTCAAACGCCTGTTGCAAGATTGTAGCGTAACAAAAGTGGGACTCTCCCTGCACGATGACCTGCGTTCACTCAGCCGCCGAGGCGATTTCACCCCTGGCACCTTCATCGAACTTCAGGACGAGATACAGAAACTGGGCATCAAAGACAACGGCTTACAGAAAATCTATGCCAACCTATTCGGTGAGCGGATTTCCAAAGGACAACAACTCTCAAATTGGGAAGCCGATGTCCTGACTGAACCCCAACAACGCTACGCCGCCACCGATGCCTGGGCCTGCATCCGAATCTACGAAGAAATCACCCGCTTACTGAAAACAAAGGAATACACAATTGTGGAAGTGAAAAGTGAATAGCAAAAAATCCATTTTACCATACATTATACACGTAAGAACGTAAAACGAATCCATGCAAAAAATCTTTCTCAAACGCGGAAAGGACGAATCCCTGCGCCGCTTCCATCCCTGGATATTCTCAGGAGCCATTCACCATATGTCTGGAGAGCCACAAGAAGGCGAAACCGTCGAAGTATATACCACTGAAGGCGAATACATTGCCACCGGCCATTTCCAAATTGGCACCATCATGGTGCGTGTGCTCACTTTCCAACAAGAGCCCATTGACCAACCCTTCTACGAACGCCACATCGCCATTGCCCTTGACGTAAGAAAAGCTGCGGGTATCATCGCCACCAACACAGACAATGGCCTTGAAAACAATACCTTCCGACTGGTTCACGGAGAAGGAGACAACCTGCCCGGACTCGTCATTGACATCTACGGTAAGACGGCAGTGATGCAAGCCCACTCCGTCGGAATGCACACTGACCGCCACATCATCGCCGCCGCACTGAAAAACGTAATGGGAGACCTCATCGAAAACATCTATTACAAATCGGAAACGACCCTGCCCTACAAGGCCGAACTGGGACAGGAGAACGGATTCCTTCTCGGCGGTTCCACCGACGACATTGCCATCGAGAACGGACTTCGCTTCCACGTCGATTGGCTCCGTGGACAAAAGACAGGCTTCTTCGTTGACCAACGTGCCAACCGCCAACTGCTTGAGCAATATGCATACGGACGCAAAGTCCTCAACATGTTCTGCTACACGGGCGGGTTCTCCTTCTACGCCATGCGGGGCGGTGCCACGCTCGTCCACTCCGTCGATTCTAGCCAAAAGGCCATCGACCTGACCAACGCCAACGTGGCACTTAACTTTCCCAATGATACCCGTCACACGGCCTACGCCGACGATGCCTTCCGCTTCCTCGACCATATACAGACGCCTTACGATCTCATCATCCTCGACCCGCCTGCATTCGCCAAGCACAAAGATGCACTGCGCAATGCCCTGAAAGGATATATCCGCCTCAACCGTAAAGCCTTTGAAATAATCCAGCCTGGTGGCATCCTCTTCACTTTCTCTTGCTCACAAGCCGTTGACAAGGATCACTTCCGTGCCACAGTCTTCAGTGCAGCCGCAGCAGCAGGACGCAATGTGCGCATCCTGCACCAGCTTCATCAACCAGCCGACCACCCCATCAACATTTACCATCCCGAAGGCGAATACTTGAAAGGACTCGTCCTCTATGTCGAATAAAAACCATCAAGTCCACAACCCATTTTTTTATTCTTTTCTCTCCACTTTTTCCTTAAAAATATCCCAAAACGGCACTAAAAAGTTAAAAAAGCATTAACTGTGTGCGTTTTTTTGAAGAATGTTTGGAGGATTCGCCAAAACCCTATACCTTTGCATCGTGTTTTTCATGGTATTAGATTTATTTTAAGGTTAGTAAAGATTGCTTGTCGTGATGATAAGCAATTTTTTTACACTTAACCGAGGTTTCTCGGTTAAGTGTAATTTCTTTTAGTCCCCCTTTCCCTACGACCCAACAGCGGCGTTTTCACGTCCCTGTTATTAAAAGATATTAATTGTAGATAGGAAAAACAAGATATGTCAGTTTTTTTTACTATCTTTGCAACTGCATTTTGTATATATATAGAATATGAAGGATTTTTTTGATGAAATCATAACGGAAGAAGGAAGCGGACAGATTTCGCTGTACGCCAATTTTGACGGCCCAGATACAAAGTTCATCGACTTCTCAGTGGATTCTGACGAAAGAATCCCGATTCTGCCTTTAAAGGGTGTGATGCTGTTTCCTAACAATATCTTGCCCGTCAGCATTGGCAGGAAGTCGTCGCAACGGCTGGTGGAGGATTCCATGCGGCAGGGAAAGCACATCGGTGTGTTTTCGCAAACAGACGACTCGATAGACAAGCCTGGTATTCAAGGAATTTATCACACAGGCGTCGTGGCCAAAGTGGTACGTATCATTCGCCTTCCCGACGGTTCACAAACTGCCCTGCTGCAAGGCTACCAACGTGTCAGACTGATTGATCTGGACGAGACGGGGAGCTATCTACAAGGACGAGTGGAGCTTTTCCCTGAAGAAATGCCACCCAAGGGTGACCGCAACTTCAGTGCAGTGGTGGAGGCTTGCCGCGAGACGGCCAACAAACTGATGCGCACCAGTGAATCGATGATTGGTGCAGCGTTTGCCTTGAACAACATCTCGGAGAAAGGGATGCTGATTAACTTCATTTGCGCCAATATTCCTATTGACAACCACGAACGAATCGTACTGTTGGAAGAGACAAACTTCTATGACCGTGCCTACAAACTACTGGGGTTGCTCAATAGGGAATACCAGTTCTTCCTGCTGAAACATAATCTGCAACAGCAGACCCGTGAACAACTGGACAAACAGCAGCGCGACTATTTTCTGCGACAAGAGATTGAACGCATCCAAGAGGAACTGGGCGAAGGAGGCGACGATGACAACAGTTCACTGGCACGACTGAAGAAGAAAGCCGAAGGCATGAAATGGGGCGAGGAGATGAAGCAGTACTTCAACGAGGAAATGCGGAAAATCAATCGCATGAGTTCGCAGAGCCCAGAATATCAGGTGGCCTACACTTATTTGGAGACATTGACCGATTTGCCTTGGAACAAATATACGAAGGACAACCTGAGCATAGCAAACGCAGAACGGACGCTGAACAAAGACCACTACGGCATGGAGAAAGTGAAGGAGCGCATCCTGGAACATCTGGCCGTGCTGAAGATGAGGGGCGACTTCAAGAGTCCGATTATCTGTCTCTATGGCCCTCCAGGCGTTGGCAAGACCAGCCTGGGCAAAAGCATTGCCAAGGCCATGAAACGCAACTATGTGCGTGTAAGCCTCGGTGGTATTCATGACGAGGCCGAAATCCGTGGCCACCGCCGCACTTACGTGGGTGCCATGCCGGGACGTATCATCAAGAGCCTAATCAAAGCCAAGAGTGCAAATCCTGTGTTTATCCTCGACGAGATTGACAAGGTGACACAGATGAACATCCACGGTGACCCTGCATCGGCCTTGCTGGAAGTGCTCGACCCGGAGCAAAACAACACATTCCACGACAACTATCTGGACGTGGATTTCGACTTGTCGAAGGTGATGTTCATTGCCACGGCCAACAACGTGGGCAACATCCCAGCCCCACTGCTTGACCGCATGGAGCTGATAGAGGTGAGCGGCTACCTGACAGAGGAAAAGATAGAGATAGCCCGTCGCCACCTCGTTCCCAAGCAGTTGGAGAATCTGGGTATGCAGGAGAGTGGCATCAAGCTATCGAAACAGGCCATTGAGAAAATCATTGAGGACTACACACGAGAGTCGGGTGTCCGTACATTGGATAAGAAAATTACAGCCCTGCTCCGCAAAATCACGCTGGAGTATGCCAAGGAAGACAAACTGCCTGAGCACGACCTGAAACCTGAAGACGTCAGGAAATATTTAGGAACGGAACTCTTCATCCGCGACAAATATGAGGGCAATGCCCAGTGCGGCGTAGTGACGGGATTGGCATGGACCAGTGTCGGCGGCGAAATCCTGTACATTGAGACCAGCTACAACGAATCGAAACAAGCAGGACTCTCATTGACGGGCAATCTGGGCGACGTGATGAAAGAGTCAGCCACCATTGCCTTGCAATACCTGAAAGCAAACACCGATTTACTGGGCGAAGCACCAGAGTTGCCGAAGTCGATGAAGGAGCAACTGGAGAAGGACGGCATGACACACACAGCCACCTGGACAGACTTTTTTGCTACCCACAGCATCCACATTCACGTACCAGAAGGTGCTACCCCAAAAGACGGACCCTCGGCGGGCATCACCATCGCAACCTCCATTGCATCGGCCATCACAGGTCGGAAGGTGCGCAAGCAGATTGCCATGACGGGCGAAATCACTCTGCGTGGCAAGGTGCTACCCATTGGCGGCGTAAAGGAAAAAATCCTGGCAGCCAAACGTGCCGGCATCACACATATTGTTTGTTGTGAGGAAAACCGCCGCAACGTGGAAGAAATTCCAGCTATCTATGTGAAAGGCTTGACGTTCCATTACGTAGAGACGGTGAAGGATGTACTGGATTTTGCGTTGATTTAACCCAAGAAAGAGAAAGAAATGACATTCACGATAGAACAAAACGACCCGAAAACGAATGCCAGGGCGGGTGTGATTCACACAGATCACGGCGACATACAGACTCCTATCTTCATGCCCGTCGGCACACAGGCCACGGTGAAGGGAGTGCATCTGCATGAGCTGAAGGATGACGTGAAGGCACAGATTATATTGGGAAACACCTACCACCTTTATCTGCGACCAGGCACGGAGATTATCGAAGCGGCGGGAGGATTGCACAAATTCAACGGATTTGACCGTCCCATGCTGACGGATTCGGGTGGCTTTCAGGTGTTTTCGTTGGCGGGTATCCGCAAGATCAAGGAGGAGGGTGTTGAATTCAGAAGCCACATCGACGGTTCAAAACACTTCTTCACCCCAGAACGTGTGATAGACATTGAGCGCAGCATCGGCGCAGACATCATCATGGCCTTTGACGAATGCCCACCAGGCACCAGCGACTATCAGTATTCAAAGCAGTCATTGGGTTTGACGGAGCGTTGGCTTGACCGTTGCATCAAACGTTTCAACGAGACGGAACCGAAATATGGTTACAGCCAAAGCCTCTTCCCCATCGTGCAAGGTTGTACGTACAAGGATTTGCGGCAACATGCGGCAGAGAATGTGGCCAGCAAGGGTGCCGACGGCAATGCAATCGGCGGTCTGGCTGTTGGCGAGCCGACGGAAGTGATGTACGAGATGATTGAGATTGTCAACGAAATCCTTCCTAAGGAGAAGCCCCGCTACCTGATGGGAGTGGGAACACCCATCAACATTCTGGAGGGAATCGAGCGAGGCGTGGATATGTTCGACTGTGTGATGCCTACCCGAAACGGACGCAACGCACAGATTTTCACGCAGCACGGCACCATCAACCTGAGAAACAAAAAGTGGGAATCCGATTTCAGTCCGCTGGATGAGAACGGCACCTCGTATGTGGATGTCCTGTACAGCAAGGCATACGTACACCACCTGTTCAAGGCAGAGGAACTGCTGGCCCTGCAAATTGCAAGCATCCACAACCTGACTTTCTACCTGTGGTTGGTGGGTGAAGCACGTAGGCATATCGTGGAAGGCGATTTTGCTACGTGGAAGGCGGGCATGTGTGAAGAATTGGGAAGGAGAATCTGAAAAAGCAGGAAAAATAAGCGACAAGCGTTTGAGTGATGGAAAAATTCTGGAGACTAACACACATCTCACGGCTCGACCGTTACATCATAGGAAAGTTCCTGGGCACCTACTTCTTTTCTATCGTACTGATTATCTCCATTGCCGTCGTGTTCGACTTCAACGAGAACGTCGATAAGTTCCTGTCGAAAAACGCACCGATGAAGGCCATCCTCCTCGACTATTACCTGAACTTTGTACCCTATTACTCAAACTTATTCTCACAGCTTTTCGTCTTTGTCGCAGTCATTTTCTTCACGACGAAACTGGCTGAAAACTCGGAGATTATCGCCATGATGTCAACGGGCACCAGTTTTAACCGTCTGCTTCGCCCTTACCTCATCTCTGCGGCCATTATCTGTTGCATGACTTACCTCTTGGGTGCTTACGTGATTCCGAAAGGAAACATTAACCGCATCAAGTTTGAGCAACGATACAAAAACAAAGATTACAACATCTACACATCGAACGTGCAACTGAAAGTGGATTCAAACGTCATTGCCTACATCGGTCGCTATGACGACCACTACAAAATGGGCTACGAATTCACGCTCGACAAATTCGAGAACAAAAAACTGGTACGCCACCTGCAAGCCTTGACCATCCAGTACGACACATTGTCGGAAAAACCCTGCCACTGGGTCATTTCCAACTATCAGACCCGTGACTTGCAAGGCATGAGGGAGGTCATTACCAGCGGTGGACGGCGTGACACATTTATAAATATGGAACCACAGGATTTTCTCATCAGCCCAGGACAGCAGGAAACATTGACCACGCCAGAACTGGAGACCTACATTTCAAGACAGAAAGCCCGTGGATTTGCCAACATCAAGGAGTTTGAGGTGGAATACTACAAACGTGGGGCTTCCTCTTTTGCAGCCTTCATCCTTACAACCATTGGAGTCTCGCTGTCAGCCCGGAAACGTAAAAACGGATTGGGTATCTCGTTGGGCATCGGACTTGCCCTCTCCGTCACCTATATCATGTTCCAAACCATATCGTCAACTTTTGCCATCAATGCAAACTTTCCGCCGATGATTGCCGTCTGGATTCCAAACGTGATTTTCTTCTTCATCGCACTCTTTTGCTACAAGAAAGCCCCAAGATAATTGTGAATTGTAAATTGTAATTAAATGTATTTCGACGAATTAGACTTATCAGATGAAGTGCTGGACGCTCTGGACGCCATGAACTTTGAGCAATGCACACCCATACAAGAAAAAGCCATTCCCCCGATTCTGGAAGGAAGGGATGTCATTGGCATTGCCCAGACAGGAACAGGAAAGACAGCCGCATACCTCCTGCCCGTACTTGACGAGTTGAACTCCGGCCTCTATCCGAAAAACGCTGTCAACTGCATCATCATGTCACCGACCCGTGAACTTGCCCAGCAGATAGACCAACAGGTGGAGGGCTTCGGCTATTATATTAAAAATGTGTCGAGCGTGGCCGTCTATGGTGGAAACGATGGCATTCGGTTTGAACAAGAACGTAAGGGGCTGGAGCTGGGTGCCGACATCATCATTGCCACACCAGGACGGCTCATCAGCCACTTGATGGGTGGACACATCGACCTGACAAACACCTCGTTCTTCATTCTTGACGAAGCCGACCGGATGCTCGACATGGGATTCTACGACGACATCATCAAGATAGCTTCCTATCTGGGCGACAACCACCAGACCGTCATGTTCTCGGCAACCATGCCCGAAAACATCCGCAAACTGGCAAAAACCATCCTTCACAACCCTGTGGAAGTGAGAATCGCCGTCAGCAAACCAGCCGAGAAAATCAAGCAACTTGCCTACATTTGCTACGACGGAATGAAAGATAGAATTGTTGAAAAAATACTTGAACCATCAAAGGATAACAATTCTGAAAACAAATTAGATAGAGTTATCATGTTCGCTTCCTCAAAGCAAAAGGTTAAGGAACTTTCCAGAAGTTTGAAGCTGAAAGGGTTCAACGTGGGAGCCATGCACAGTGACTTAGACCAAAAGGAACGCGACGAAATCATGTACGAGTTCAAGAACCGCCGCATCAGCATCCTCATCGCTACCGACATCGTAAGCCGTGGTATTGACATCGACGACATTCAACTGGTCATCAACTACGATGTTCCACGCGACCCCGAAGACTACGTCCACCGCATTGGCCGAACGGCTCGTGCTAACCGCGAGGGTGAAGCCATCTCTCTAGTGAACACAAAAGACTGGCAATATCTTCTGAAAATCGAAAAACTCATTGAGACAGAAATAGACAAACCCGAACTCCCCGAAGGCTGTGGAGAGAAACCTGACATCAGAAAATCCCCAAACACCCACGGCAGAAAGCCACGCAGAGATTACAAAAAAAGTGCTAAAAAACATAGGGGCGGACACAAAAAATCGAGCAAAACTTTGAAGACTCAATGAAAACCTCTAATTTTGCAAAAATTCTACAGTTGTAATGACGCATACACTCAAGAAACTCATCATACTATCAGGCATCTTCCTTGCCCCACTTTTCGCAAACGCCCAAAACGGAGTCAACTCACCTTACTCCCGTTATGGGTTTGGTCTGCTTTCCGACCGTTCTATGGGTTTCAACAAGGCAATGGGCGGCGTCTCACAAGGATTTCGCAACGGACAGGAAATCAACGTTGCCAACCCCGCATCCTACTCCTCCGTTGACTCACTCACCGCCCTTTTCGACCTGGGATTGACCCTGCAAAACGGCAACTACAACATGGGTGGGCTCAAGCAAAACATCCGCAACAGCAGTTTCGACTATGCTGCCTACGCTTTCCGTGCCACAAAGGGCGTAGGCATCGCAGTAGCCTTGCTCCCTTTTTCAAAAATCAAATACAGTTTCGCGTCAAATAGCCAGACTCTGGAGAACAATGCCAACATCACCTCCACCTATTCCTATAATGGCGACGGCGGACTGCGGCAAATCATGTTGGGAGCAGGTTGGCAAATACTGAAGCCACTCAGCATTGGCCTGAACGTCAGCTACCTGTGGGGAGAATATGAACACAATATGGTCATGTCATACAACTCCACTTCGGCCTTCAGCTTGAAACGTGCGTACACAGCCAATATCTCCACCTACACCATCGAAGCGGGTGCTCAATACACCATCGCCCTGTCATCCAAAGATAAACTCACCGTCGGTGCAACGGCAATGCTTGGGCATAAAATACACAACAACGCTTACCGAACTACTTCGACCCTGAGCAGTTCCACCACCGTTGAGGCATCTTCCTGCGACACTTTGCGAAACGCCTTCCAATTGCCCCACACCCTTGCTGTCGGCGTCACCTACTACAAGGGAAACAACCTGCGAGCTGGAATCGATTTCGAGTTTCAACGCTGGAAACACGTCCATTTCCCCGTTACCGAGAACTACGACACCCAACACACCTACGGCTATTACAACCCGACCTACAATGTACTGAACAACCGTTGGAAACTGGCCGCAGGTGCAGAATACACTCCTGACATTTTAGCACGTTCCCTCTTCCAACGCATGAGGTACAAAGTGGGCGCTTACTACTCACATTCCTACGCCAACGCCAACGAATCGGGACTCACCACCAGCAAGAAGCCAACTGAGTTTGGATTGTCAGCTGGTGTGTCCATCCCCATCACTAACCGTAACCTCTTCTACAGCAGCCCGAAAATCAACGTCACGCTGTCGTGGATACACACCAACATCCCCTATTACACCAACAGTTCGCTCTTGGACAAAACCGCCACACCCGTGGAAAGCACACTAAAAGAAAACTACTTGCGTCTTTCCGTAGGCATCACCTTCAGCGAACGCTGGTTCTACAAGTGGAAAGTACAGTAACCATATATAAAATATGTACAATGCATAAATTCCCTCGCAAAATAGGGAATGCGCATACCAAAGATAGGAAAAATCCTCTCCATCACGAACGGCAAACCATTTATCTTTACCCCATCAAAAACAAAAAAACGTAAAACTTTAAAATATGAAAACAATGAGAAAGTTCTTATTAACTCTTGCTGTTGCAGCCACTGCAATTTCAGCAAACGCACAGAATCTTGCAGGTACCACCCTGAACGACCGTATTGGTCACGGCCAGGACAGCATCGACGTACTGGGCAGCCTGTCACTCTATCAGGACGCTTTCAAGCGTAAAAGCTACGTAGAAGCCATCGAACCTTGGGAGTTTGTCTTCCAGAAAGCACCCCTTTCCATGGTTCGCGTCTATACGGATGGAGCCTGGATGTTCGAACAACTCGTACAGAAAGAGACCGATGCCCAGAAAAAGAAGGAATACTTCGACAAGCTGATGGCCATCTACGACCAGCGTCTCAAAAACCTCGACGCACTCAATTCCTTCGCTACTGCGAAAACCACATCCACCAAGGGTAACATCATCACCCGCAAAGCCTACGACTACTACTACTTCTGCCCTAACATGAACAACAATGAGGCATACAAAATGTTCAAGGAAGGCATTGAAGACCTGAACAAAAATGTCGAGGCATTCGTGCTTTACGGTTTCATCGAGTGCTCCTACAACCGTTTCGTACAGAACAAGGAAAACACCGACATCCGTCAGGACTTCATCCAGGACTACATGTTCTGCAACGAAATTTGCGACATGCTGCTCGATCAGGCCAAGGAATACCCTTCACAGACGATTCCAGCCGACCCCGACTCCGAAGACTCCACCAAGTGGGTAGAGCAGGTCATCCTCGCGCCTGAAGCCTTGAAAATCATCCAGAACTACCAGCCGACCCAAGAGCAGTGTAACAATCTCTTCGTACAGTCCGGAGCAGCCGACTGCGACGCCCTTGAGAAAATATACATGGAGAAGGTTGAAGCTAACAAGACTGACATAAAATACCTCAACGCCGTACTGGCCATCCTCACCAACTTCGAATGCGACAAGAGCAACATCTACTACACTGCCGCCGACTATGCCTACCAAATCACCAAGACTCCACAGGCAGCCATCGGTAAGGCATCCCGCCTGTTGAAGGAAGGCAAGGAAACCGAAGCTCTCGACTATTTCAAGGAGGCCATCGACATGGAAACCAACGAGGCCAAGAAAGCCAAGTACGCTTACGTCATCGCAGCCCTCTATTTCAAGAAAGGCAACACAGCAGCTTGCCGTCAGTGGTGTCGCGAAACCCTCAAGTATAATCCATCCAATGGTGGTGCCTACCTGCTTCAGGCCAACTGCATCGCACGCGGTGCCTACGGTAAGAGTCCCAAGGACGTAGCTACCAGCTACTATTACTGCCTCGCTTCCGATTACTGCAACAAGGCCAAAGCCGTTGATCCATCTTCAGCAGCCAAGGCAAGCCGTCAGGCAGCAGGCTATGCAGCCCACTTCTATCCCAAGTCCGAAGCCTTCTTCGCTGGCATCAAGGCAGGACAGGCTGTTAGCTGCATGGGCGAAACCACCATACTCCGCCTGAGGTAAAAGGTAAAAAATGAAGATTAAAGATTTGAAACGAACCACACATACACTCAGCATTGCAACCGTCCTCTTGACGGTTGTAATGCTTTTTTCCTGTGAAAACAACGAGGAAGCCAACGGTCCCCGCCTCGGCATCCGCGACTCCTTGCCCTGGCTCAAATCCATGGGCGTCAGCACTCTCATCAGCGACTCAGGCATCATCCGCTACAAACTCATCTCCGAAGACTGGTACATGTACGACAAGAAAGACCCTACCTATTGGTCCTTTGAGAAAGGTCTCTTCATGGAGAAATTCGATGCCAACTACCACGTCGAAGCTTTCATCAACTGCGACACCGCCTACTACTTCGACCAGCGCCACCTTTGGGAACTCCGTGGCCGCGTTTTCATCAAAAACACCAAAGGCGAAACTTTCCGCACTACCCTCCTCTACTGGGATCAGAACACCCGCGAATTTTACTCTCCCGCCTACATGGAAATCCAAGGCGAGACACAATCCCTGAAAGGCACCAACTTCCGCTCCAACGAAGGCATGACCCAATACCGCATCCACCAATCCAGCGGTGATTTCCCCTTTGAGGAAGACGAGCCACAGCAGCCCGAACCCGTCTATACAACCCCGGCACCATGACATTGGCAAAGTCGAGTTCTTGTCACCATTGATGCACCACCTTTTTCTTCCAACCTGTTTTTTCATGCAAAAATGATTTTTTTGCGGTTTTGTTGCAATAGGTTGAAAGAAAAGTCGTAAATTTGCGCAATTTTGTGACGTTGTGCGTCAACGTCCATTCCATGAGAGATAAAGAAAAATACAATAATAATAATAATTCAAAAACAAAAATGGCAGCATTACAATCAATCAGAAACAGGGGAGTACTCCTTGTGACTGCTATCGCCGTGGCCCTCTTCCTCTTCGTGGTGGGAGATGCCCTACGCGGTGGCGAGAGTTTCTTTAATCAAGCAAAAATGAATGTGGGTGAAATCAACGGTGAAAAGGTTTCCATCCAAGACTACCAGCAGCTGGTAGAGGATTTTACCACATTGTATGAGGTTCAGCAGAACAAGAGCGGTTTCACAGAAGATGAGAACAACCGCATCAAGGACGAGGCTTGGCAGACTTACATCCAGAACCAGCTCATCGGTGCGGAGTGTGAGGAACTGGGCATTGCCGTAAGCGACGAGGAAATTTCGGAAGTTATCCAGAGTGGCAATAACCCCATGCTCAACGTAGCTGCGTTCGCCAATCAGCAGACAGGTCGTTATGACTATGCACAGCTGAATACTTTCCTGACTGAGTACAAGAAGGCAAAGGATGCAGGTCAGCAGCTTCCCGACATGTACGAGAAACTTTACAAGTATTATATTTTCGTCCAGAAGCAGATTCGCAGCCAACTTCTCATCCAGAAGTACCAAGCGTTGCTTTCTTCTTGCTTCTTCTCAAACCCTGTAGAGGCTCAGGCTTCCTTCGACGGACGTGCCAATGAGAGCGACATCCTGGTGGCTGCCGTTCCTTTCACAACGGTTGCAGACAAGGACATCGAAGTGAAGGAGTCGGACATCAAGGCCAAGTATGAGGAAGACAAGGAGCAGTATCACCAGTATGTGGAGACTCGCGATGCCAAGGTCATTGACGTACAGGTACAGCCCAGTGCTGCCGACAAGGCTGCAACAGAGAAGGACATGGACGAAATCTATGCGAAATTGAACGAAACTGAGACCAATGACATGGCCGGCAACGTGGTTCGTCAGAACGGCTCAATGATGCCCTACGTCAATATTCTGAAGACAAAGAATGCATTCCCTCCGCTGATTTCAAGCCAGTTGGACTCTGTAGCCGTAGGCGCAACGACCAAGCCCGTGTATGACGCTGCTCAGAACGTATATTACACCATCAAGATGTTGGAAAAGGCTACGAAGCCCGATTCCGTACTGTTCCGCCAACTCGGCGTCATCGGCAAGGATGCCGCCGACGTGGAGAAGAAGGCAGACAGCATCATGACAGCTCTCAACGGCGGTGCCAGCTTCAAGGCCATTGCCAAGAAGTACAACCAGGCTGGTGACTCTGCGTGGATTGCCTCCTCACAATATGAGGGTGCCCAGCTGGACGCCGACAATGCCCTCTTCGTCTCGACATTGGGCAACATGAGTGCCGGCCAGACGAAGAAGTTGAAGTTGGAGAACGGCAACACCGTGATTCTTCAGGTACTGGAGACACGCAACCCCGTGGCTAAGTACAACGTGGCAGTCGTCGTAAAGGAACTGAAGTTCTCAGATGATACCTACAGTACTGAATACAACAAGTTCAGCTCGTTCATTGCCGCCAACCCGACTTTTGAGCAGATTGAGGCCAATGCCGAGAAAAACGGCTACTTGATTCGTCCGATGAACGACCTATCGAACAGCAACCACAACATCGCTGGCATCCGCAACACCCGCGATGCCCTGAAGTGGCTCTTCGACGAAGCAAAAGTGGGCGAAGTTTCTCAGCTGTATGAGTGTGGCAACAATGACCACCTGATGATTGTCTCACTGGCAGGCATCAACAAGGAAGGCTATCGTTCGTTCGACAAGATGAAAGACATCCTTGCCGAGGACGTAAAGGTTGAGAAGAAGGGCGAGAAGTTGATGGCCGACCTGAAGGGCATTAACTCTTGGGACAAGGCAAAGGCAGTAAAGGGTGTCATCTGCGACACGCTGAAACACGTGAACTTCGCTTCTGCATCGTTCGTCAGTGCAACCAACATGAGCGAACCCATTGTCAGTGCACTGGCCGCAAAGACAGCCAAGGGTGCGTTTGCTGGTCCCGTGAAGGGCAATGGTGGTGTCTATATGCTTCAAGTGCTGAACAAGAACAAGTCAGCCGAGAAGTTCGATGCCAAGCAAGAGCAGCAAGGTCTTGCCATGCAGAATTTCCGCAAGGCCATGAACGCTGTCATCAATACGCTCTACCTGAACGCCAACGTAAAGGATCAGCGCTATAAGTTCTTCTAAACTTCTACAGAGTTACAGAGCGCACAGAGAAGGCAGAGGACACAGAGAAGGGAATCCAAATCTCTGTGTCCTCTGCCTTTTCTGTATTATCTTTTTTGAAAAAACATGAAACACCTATTCTTAACCTTTTTAATTTGTCTTTCATCCACTTGGATGAGTGGCCAGACAGTCCAACAGGCTTCGTGGAACACACCTGGCAACCTGAACCCCATTATTCCGGGCTATTTCGCCGACCCCACCATTCGGAAGTTTGGCGACACCTATTATATTTATGCGACCACTGACGGGACTGGCAACGGCTACGGTCCGGCACAGGTGTGGGTGAGCAAGGATTTCTGCAACTGGAAGAACGTGGTGCTGAACTGGCCTACCACTGAGGTGGTGTGGGCTCCCGACGTGGTGCAGCAGCCGGACGGCACTTTCCGCTATTACTATTGTGAGCCGTGCAACATCAACATCGGTGAGAGTGAGTCGCCTTTGGGTCCTTGGCGGAACATTTTGGGCAAGCCGGATGCCGTAATGGTGCCCGACCGCTACATCCACAACGTCATCACTCTGGACCCACAGTTGTTCCGCGACGACGACGGCTCGGAGTATCTGTATTTCACCACGTGGGGCATCTACAAAGGCTTCGGTTGTGGCGTGGCCAAGCTAAAGCATAAAGAATCAGGGAAGGATGAAGATTTGGCCGCCAACAAACCCGGCTATCGTGCCGATGCCAGAAGATGGAACGAAAACGCACCCTTCCCCATAGCAGCCGACGATTTTTTCTCGGAGAAACGACTGATTCCCAACACGGAACTGGTAGATGTGTTTGAGGCTCCCTTCGTCTTCAAGCGCAATGGCATCTACTACTTCACCTACAGCAGCGGCTCGTGCCACGACGACACCTACCGGGTGCAGTATGCTGTATCGAGGGAAGGGCCGATGGGGCCATTTGAGTACAAGGGATGTATCCTGAAAACCAATGCCGACGGCACCATCCACGGCCCAGGTCACCACTCCATGCTGGAGGTGAACGGCAAATACTACATCGTGTATCACCGCCACAACAATCCCCACTCCATCCACGGTTTCAACCGCCAGGTGTGCATCGACCGGGTGGAGTTTGACGAGGCGGGAAACATCCTGCCCGTGGTGCCGACCCACAGCGGACTGGATGCCAACCTGTTTGTGAAGCAGCGACGGACACTGCCCAACCTGGCCTACCGTTGCCAAGTATGTGCCTCTTCTGAATACTCCGAGGATTTCAAGGCCGAGTATGCCGTCGATGACAACAACGGCACCCTGTGGCGGGCTGCCAAGTGTAACGCCGAAACCGATTCCGCCTATCTGGAACTGAATCTGGGCAAGGTTCAGCGGTTCAACCAAATATGGCTGCAATTTGAATATGCCACCTTCTTCTACCAATACAAGATACTTACGTCGGCAGACGGAAAAAAATGGGACGTGTATGCCGACAAGACCGACAACACGCAGGCTGGCTCCCCAATGATAGAGGAGGGTGAAACCCGTGCCCAGTATGTCCGCATCTACATCACCGACACGCAGAAAAACGGCCATACCCCGGCCATCTGGAATATAAAGGTGTATAACGCAACAAAAAAGAACAACCCTAAGGCACTGTTACCTAACACCGACGGCATGGACTTGCAAGCCGTAGAGGCGGGTTACCCCAACCTGCACAAGAAGGATGTCACAGAGGCAGAACGGCTGGCTACGAAACAGCAGGGCAATCTCATCATCGACATCAACGCCGATGACTATGAACAGAAAGAAGGCAGCGTCAGCGTTTCCAGCATCCTGAACCGCAAGGGGGGACACTTCGACAGCGACGGAAAGGCAATCGTCGAGGTGAAGGCGGGCAAGAATGCCTACTTCTTCAACGGCAAGTCTGCGTTTGTCTCCAGCTTCAACCTACCCAACACGTTCTGCTATAATGCCCCCTACACCATCGTTGCCTGGACGTTGAACCCGAAAGTCAGCCCACAGGAGACCATCCTTTCGCTCAGTCCTGCCCGCAACGACTTGGCAACAACAGAGTTCCGAATGGGCAGCGACCCTGGCACGGGACTCATCTCCCACAACGGCTCGTTCGAAAGCAGCGGTGCGCCGAAGGCCATCCTTCAGGGTGCCGGCAAGTGGCAGCACTGGGTCGTCACCTTCGACGGCTACATGGAGCGCGTCTATCTGAACGGCATCCTACTCCAGGAAAAGAACAACTTCATCATGCTCCGTCCACAAGGCCCCCTCACTTTGGCTGCTTCCGCTGACGGCAGCAATAAGTTCAGCGGCTACCTCCACTCACTGCAACTCTACGACAAAAGTTTCTCCGAGGCGGAAGTCAGGGCAGCCTACAACGAGAAATCCTCCACACAGCGGACTTCGACCATCAGTCAAATGCCGACCGTCAAGACCAAGATCCTCAGCCCCGAACTGATTCAGGTGCAATTGGTTGACAAGATGGGCGAACCCATCGAGACGGGATTGTTAGAGTTCCGCTATGCCGTTACGTCGCAATTCAGCAAGAAGGACACGGTGGGCATCCGTTTCTCGGCTCCCGGCAACAACGCCACAGCCCTGCTCGGTACCGACGGCAAGAAGCAACAGAAACTGTACATCCACCTGAAAGACGACACGGGAACTGTGGATAAGGTGCTGACGGAAAACCTGTTTGTCAACGGCAGCAACTTCAACGTGACGGAACAGCGGGAAGAAGAAAAACTCTCCTTCAACCAAGGAGTCTATTTCAACGAAAACCCTGCGGAAAACGGCACCCACCTGCTCACAGAGACGGACAAGGATTTCATCATGCAAGCCCGCATCACGGGCATCGACGACGAGGAACGACACACCACTCCGGCCTACAATGAAGGAGGAATCATCCTGTGCAGCGACGAGCTCAATATCCAGTTGGGTGTCTTTCCAGCCTACAACTGCGGCAACATGCTCACCCTGCTCAGTCGCCGTGGTCGTCCGCAATATCCCAACGGAAAAGGCTGGCAGTACGACCCCTATTTACAGCTGGAACGTTCCGGGGAGTACATCCACGCCCGAACCAGCCGCGACGGAATCCTCTGGGAGGAAATGGACGGCAGCCCCGCCCACTGTCCCCAGCTGAAAGGCAAGAGCGTAAGACTCGGACTTTACCAAACCACTTACACGGAGAACGTCAGCTGGGTGAAAGCCGACAACTTCAAGGTCTATACGCCGAAGAAGTAAGGGATAGTTAGTTGCATTCAGTCGCTTGCGGCAATGTGTTTTTCAGCGACTTACAACGCAGTACTCTTTCCGAGATGACGCAGTACTCTATTCGATTTGACGCAGTACTCTATTCGTGAAAAGAGTACTGCGTCACATTTTGTCCATCGCTACATGACCAAAAATGCAAAAAATAGCTTTGCCATGTCAACGAAACGCTGTACCTTTGTGAAAATGTCTGCAAAGATGAAAAATGTAAAACAAAAACATCCATCATCGTAACAAGAAAGAAACAGATTGATGGCATTTGTCATAACACAAAAAACAACTTTCTGTACCATACTTTTTGTCATCCTTAATTACAAACGAAACATTGTTAAAACTCTACAGAGCATCAGCGGGCAGTGGAAAGACGTTTACGTTAGCCGTTGAATACATCAAGCTGCTCATCATCAACCAGAAAGAATATAAGCACATTTTGGCCGTGACTTTTACGAACAAAGCCACCGCCGAAATGAAGGGACGCATTCTGTCCACGCTCTACGGACTGGCCAACCACTTGAGCGACGCCGAAAACTACCTGAACGTGATCCGTGATGCCGAGGAAATCAAAGCCCTCCACATCGACGACGAGGAAATCAGGCGGCGGGCCGGCATTGCCCTGAACAACCTGGCCCACGACTACAGCCGTTTCCACATCGAAACCATCGACTCCTTCTTTGTCTCCGTCATTAAGGACCTGGCACGGGAACTGGACCTGACCGCCAACCTGAACATCGACCTGAATGCTGACGAGGTGCTGGCTGAAGCCATCGACAACATCATCGACGGACTCAGCGAAGGCAGCGACACGCTGAACAGCCTCAAGAGTTTCATCGACGAGAAAATCGATTCGGAGACGAGCTGGAAAATCGACAAGGAACTGAACCTCTTCGGCAAGAACATCTTCGACGAGCACTACCAATCGAAGAAAGACAGCAAGACACTGGACGGACGTTTCATGGCAGCCTACCGAAAAAGCCTGCAAAAAGCCAAGGCCGACATCCTGCAACCCCTGCAGGACATCGGCAACGCATTCCTGCAATCGTGTACACAGCACGGATTTACCGCCGACGACTTCTTCCAGAAAAAGAAAGGTGTGTGGACCTTTTTTACCAATCTGGCCGCCGGAAAGGAAATCCCCACGCCAAATTCCTATGTGCTGAAATGTG
>CAJONZ010000054.1 GCA_905236065.1 uncultured Bacteroidaceae bacterium
GAAGAAGTTATTCCACATGAAGCTGTGGTAGCTTTCGGGATGATCCTCAGGAATCTTGACATACTCGTCCATGTTGAACGTGATGACGTTCTGGAAGGACAGCTCTCCTGCCTCGTATTTCTTAATGAGCTCACGGTACAGGCCGAGGGGCGAGGAGCCGGTCGGACAGCCGAGCTTGAAGGGTTTTTCGGGAGTCGGGTTGGCTTCCTTGATACGGCTTGCTACGTAGTTTGCAGCCCATTTTGACATGGACTCGTAGTCGGGTTCAATGATTACTCGCATAATGGTTTGAAGTTTTTTAATCTCTCTACAGCCCCTTTCCCCTAACCCCTTTCCCCTTTCCCCCTAAGGGCAAGGGGAAAGGCCATCTGGGATAAAGTAATTGGGAAGAGGGATGGGGGTTAATATTTTATGTTTGTTATGCACAACCCTTCGATGAAAGGTTGTAGGTTGTTTAGCAGAGGATATTTTCCTGCACGGAGAGGTAGAACTCCTGGAGGTAGCGGTCTTCCTCGGTGAGGGAGTCGGTTGACCAGGTTTGCATGAGGGAGTCGATTTCGGCAAGGAAATTTTCGTCCTCAGTCTCGGCGTAAAGATAAACGAGGAGGTGGCAGCGGAGTTTGTCTGCGGTCAGGTTACCAGCAGTGTTTGTGACATCAGGCAAGACGGGTAGGAGGTCAAAGGCTCGTTCTTCAGCTCGCTGAAAGAGGTTCCAGTTGCGGAAGCCTATCTGCAAGCCAACAAAGATGGTGAGGAGCAATTCGGCCTCCTCGGCAGGTTGAAGCTCATGGGTTTCAATATACTGAGAGAAATCGTTTACATCTTCTTGGGCATCATGCCATTCCGCTCGATAATCCTGAATGGCATAGTCCTCGTCCATGCCTTCCAGCATCATGCGGCGATAGCATTTCATGCGAAACGTTTGTGCTTGTTCGTAGATTTTCTCCATGTTTTGTCAGATAGTTTGCCGTATTTTAATCAATTTCACGAACTGACGAAGTGCTTTCGACTTCGGCTCATGCTCTTTGATGTATTCTTTTGCTGCCGTGCGGTATTCGGGGTTGCCCGTTGCGATGTAAAGGGCAATCTGCAAATAGGTGCGCACGTCGGTAGCGGCCTTGCTTTCACTTCTCGCATTGATAAGTTCCAGTTCCCGTCGGGCCATGGCGGTCAGTTCCGACCGCCCCACGCTGTCACGACGCAAATGCGCACAAATCAGCATCAAGGCTAAGAAGTGGCGACGGGCAGCATCACCCTCAATGCGGTGGTATCTATAATTATATATGGTGTCGAGCGTTGTGGCATCCTTCGGGATACTTTCTTCCGTCTGCTTTCGGTGTACCTGACGGCTTAGGATGGCCAGGATGCTTTTCTGGGTACTTTCAATCAGGCGGTTCTCATCGATGCGGCCCGTACTTTTCCGATTCCGGATGATGTCGCGCTCACTGACATTGGGCAGGCGCAACAGCATGGTGCCCGAGAAGAGGTCGATGCCAATGGTCAGCTTGATTCCGCCTTTCGTATGGACGACTTCCAAAATATGCGCCTTCTCGCCTCGGAAGGCCGTGGTGTTGAGGATTACCTGCTCGTTTTTGCGGATGTCATCGACGGACGGCCAAAGTTCAAACTGGAGTTTGTAGTCGGTACAGGCTTCGATGAATTTGTCCATCATCTGCTGCGAGACTGTCACGCGCCTGTGCTCCTTGTCGAGGTAGAATTGAAGTCGGTTGAACGTGAAGCGGTTCCAATCGCCATGAAGAAAATTGACCAGCTCATTTTCGGGAGCTTTGACAAAGATGTAGCGGCGAAGGGCCGAACGAATCTGGTTGTTGGCTACGACATCGGCCTTGTTCTTTGGGTTGTAGAATGTAGGCTCCTCCTCGGCGGTCTCATCGGAAGTTTCCTGATTTTTCAGTTCCACATTCGCTATGCGGCGTTTCAGAAACTGATAAGGCACGAAATACTGGAAACTGTCCGCAACGCTTTCGCTGCGACGTAAATTCTCTTTTTTTATTTGCTCCTCACTATCCTTTGGGTCAAGCGAAGTCATGATAAACCATTGAGCATCTGCTTTCGCCCCATCGTTCATACTTTTCAACAATATACTATTACTTACTATTTCCCCTCCAAAGACTTTACCTCAAGCCTTTGCTAAACCTTTTTCATTCAATTGATTAGCATAGAGAATGGAGCACTTAGTTCCTTGCCGGAATTCCGAAATAGCAGTCTTCCTGCTTTTCTTCCAGCCTCTCTGCCCTAATCTGTTTCAACACCTCAACATCACGCCAAGGAGGGTGGAAATTATGCACATCTGCGTAAGAGTTGCATCGTTTTTATAAAATTCGGTTTTACATGCAAATACAAAAACTCTCTCCACAAAAAAGATTCACTTCCCAATTTGAAAGTAACAAGACTCATTGATAAACGTCATGCCGCTTTCCATGTTAGATTACACTACAAAAAGCGTTGTTTGTGTCCTTTTTGAGATTTTTTTTATGTTTTGTTAGGAGGTTTTCACGAAAAGTAATATCTTTGCAAATTGAATTTATGCAACTCTTACGCAGATGTATTTGATTTTGACGGTAAAAGGGAGCAGATTGAAGTGACCCTGTTTTCACGCAGAACTCTACATTTCAATACAGTTCTGCGTGAAATCGAGAAGAGTTCTGCGTCATCTCCGAAAGAGTTCAGCGTTGCAGCGGGCAGGCGACGTTTCCAAATACATCGTCCAGTAACAAGCTATTAACGCGGTCTATTTCAGCACATTCGATTTCCTTCAGATAGATTTCTGTGGTCTTCTCAGAGTCGTGGCCCATGGCTTGGCTGATGATGGGAAGCGGCACTTTTCGCTGATGAGCCGTGGTGGCCCATGAGTGGCGACAAACGTATGAGGTGAGGGGCAGACCACCCAACATGCCGCCTATCTCCTTCAGGCTGTTGTTGTAGTATTGGAGGGCATTGCGGTACTCCTGATATTTCCGTTGCACGGTGTCTTCCCAAGAGCGGATGATGGGAAAAAGATAGGGACTCCGGGTGGTGTATTTTCGGATGATTTCCTGCATCCTGGGTTCCACACGCACTTGCAGCCTTTGGCCTGTTTTCTTGCGGGCATAGGAAATGGTGCCGTTCACAAGGTCTGACTTGCGCAAATAGGCCAAGTCAACGAAGGTCATACCCCGGGAACAGAAACAGAACACGAAAATGTCGCGGGCAAACTCCAGACGGGCAAGGTGCTGCTCAAAACGCTTTCCGGCACACGGAACAGCGTGGAAGCCCAATTCCGTGCGGAAGTCCAAGCGACTGAGACGGCGGATGTCATCGACGCAGATGGCCCGCTTGCGGGTTTTGGCCACACCCCTATAGGTGCCTGCAAAAGGATTGCCAGTGGCAAGCCCCTCACGAACTGCACGATTATAGACGGAATGAAGTGAGCGTAGGTAGGAGGAAGAAGTATTGCGGCAGACACCGTTTTGGCGCAGAAACTCCTCAAAGGCGGCCAGCAGTTGCGGTTGCATCCGCTTGAAAGAGATGTCCTGCATCCCCTCTGTGGAGAGGAAGGCCGCAAAGCGCCGTGCAGCACACCGATAGTTGTTGGAAACTCCTATCCGCCCAATCGTCCGCATGTGTTCCGCTTCCAAGAAAGCATAATCCAAGAATTTGCGTGGTCCTCTCTGCCTGTCAACTTTGTTTGTTCTCATAAAATGGTGCATTAAAAAGTTAGTGGATAGGCAAATTTAGGGCATAAAAAAGAGAAGAACCAAGGGTTGGATGCCTTGATTCCTCTCTATTTCGTATGAAATTTCGTGTGTGCGCCTGACAGGACTCGAACCTGCACACCGTGAAGTACCAGATCCTAAGTCTGGCGCGTCTACCAATTTCGCCACAAGCGCAAAGGATGGAAATCGTGTTTTGCGGTGCAAAGGTAAGAATTATTTATCATTTAGCCTTTACCATTTCCTGTTTTTTTGAAAAAGGGGACGGAAAAAAGTCTGCAAAGTGGCGTTTCTTCAGTTCCTGGCAGACTGTTGCTTCAAATATTCCCGTGCCTTCTCAATGAAGGTGTCCCGCTGTCGCCCGGTGTCGGCCCCGGACATTTGGAGGGGAATGTCGGGCAGGATGCCGAACTCCGTGTGCTGCATATCGCGGTCGTAATAGATGACCGCACTGTAGCGGACGCTCCAGCCATTGGGCAGTTCGCTGGTGAAAGGCATTCCGCTGCCACCGCCCGTCTGGTCGCCCATCAGTGTGCAACGAGGAGCGGTCTTCATGCACTTCACAAAGTCGTTGGCTGCGCTGTAGCACTGGCGGTTGGTCAGCACCACACAGGGCTTCTGCCAGCGGACGCCCTCGGAGGCCGGGTCGAGGTACTGGGCCTTAGGAACGGAAAAGTCGGAGTGCCCTTTCCCCGTCTTATGGGCAGAGTAGCCCACCAGGGTACGCTCGTTGATGAAGTGGGAAGCCAAGGTTTGCGCGTTCGTCATCTTTCCGCCGCCATTGCCACGCACATCGATAATGAGTCCGTCGCAGAGGGAGAGGTCGCTCAACACGACGGAAACATTGCCGTGGCCAATGCCTGTAGCAAAGGAGGGAACCCGGACGTAGCCGATGTTATCGTTAAGGGATTTGTAATAGAGGCTGGAAGCGATGCGATAGTCGGTGCCCAGATAGACGGCTTGGATGAGGGAGTCGTTGTAGTTGATGGGATAGTCCTCAAAATAGCTCCAATTGCGGGCATAGTCGAAGGAGGCACCCAGGTTGACGTGGCCGTCGCGGAGCTCGGCCAACATGTTGGCCATGACTTCAAACAGCTGCTGCGTGGTCATTTCCTCTTTCACCTGCGGGGCGTACTTGGCATGGACTGCGTTCCAGTCGAGGCCGATTTCCTGTTGCTTATAATCGAAAAAGCAATAATGTTCGTCCATCAGCCGCCAAAGTGCCTCAAAGTTCGCCTGCTTCGTGTCGGTGGCATCCTCGCCCTTCACACAGGCATGGAGGAAGAGCAGGAGCGGGCATAAGAGGAAGAGAAGTGCCGTTCGTTTCATTTCCTGACAAAGTATTTTGTAAAACCAATCATGAAGTTATGGGAATAGGCGTGATAGCGCAGTCCGTTGAAGCGGCTCTGCATGAACTCGCCTGCATAGCCCACACGCAGGAGGTTGTGGCCCACGGGAATATCAACCGTAAGCAGATGGCGCATGGAGGGCATGTTGACAACGTTGGCAAACACGCAGTTGTGGTCGTAGTCGCGCAACTCGAACATCTCATAGTATGACTGGCCGTATTGGGGAGAGAAAGCCAGACCAACAAAGGGAACGGACAGGTTGTAACGGAGTTGCCACGACCGACGGAAGACCCTGAAGGAATAGGTGGCCTGGGCTGCCAGATCAATCATCAAATCGACTTTGGCCTGCGCGGGATTGTTACCGTTGCGGTCGTTATAGACACAACCGGCATAGAAAGAAACTTGCGGCCCCACCATGTACTGAAAATGCTCCTTTCGCCACAACCTACCGTTCAAAGCAGGGAAATGGTACAGCCATGCGTTGCTATAGCGAATGCCACCCGCATATTCCTTCACGTTCTTTGCCGGATTCTTCAAGTAGGAGGCGTTGGCATCTATCATCGTCTGGTAAGAGACACGCCCGCCGCACAACTTCGTATAGCGTTCCGTCTGACGGATGATGCGAGCCTCAATGCCTTTGTAGGAATAGGGGGAGAGATAGCTGTCGAACACATTGCCCGCCCCGAAGCCGTAGAGCGTGGAATGCCTGCGGAGTGAGTCGGCCTGGGCATACCCCTGAAGGCAGAAAAGCGTTGCTATTATATATAATAATGTGTAACGGAGATTTTTCACTGTTGCCTTTTACATTAAAAAAGTTTCAGCTGGCCGGTAATCTCGTCGCGGATGTCGCTGTCGGATTTTCCCTCGTCGGGGTCAACGACCTCGGGCAGTTCCTCCGATTCGTCGTCGTCAGTGTCCTCTTCGGCTGGCTGGCGCAACGGCTCCAACTCCACCACCCCATCCAACGGGAAGGTTGTAAGGCGCTTGCCCTTGGCCCTGAAGCCTTTGACAGCAATGAACTGCTCGGCATCCACCTCTTCGGAAGGACGGTCGATGTTCGGGGCGTTATAATCCACCCGTAAGCGTGGATAGTAGGTGTCGGTCAGCAGAATCAGTTTGCTGTCGGGATTCTCGCCGAGGAAATTCTGCTTCTTCGCCGTCGCCTCCATGTGGAAGCGCTTGATGTAAGGCATGTTCTGGTTGTCGGCATCCCATAGCACCGCCGTCCAAACTTTCTTGCTGTTGAATTTCTCGATGCGCAGGATGTTCTGCTCGTAGTGGTTGTTGGTGTCGAAATTGGTGAGGTAGAAATCGCCGTTGGGCAGTACGACCAAAATGCTGTCCTCGTTGTGGAACTCTCCCAACAGGACGCCATGCTCGTCGTAATTGATACGCTGCACGTCGGAATCCCACCACACTTGACGGCCTCCCAGCGTACTGCCGCCGTGGGCTTTCAGCTGGATGCGGAAAATGTCGTTCTTCGTCACCAAGTTGCCACGGCTTGAACGTCCCTTGATGGCTACTTCGCTGAAATCTTTCTCGAAGACCAGCTTCTTTATCTTCTCATGAGGCTTGAGCGTAATCTTGATAATTTCCGCTTCGCCATTGGCATTGGCCGAGAACCAAGTGACACGCGACTTCGGCGTTCCCATCGTGACGTCGTACTCACGGTCGCGGGTGACAGCGGGCACGTTGAAGCGCTTGATGTAGGTGATGCCGCTCTCGCCGTCCTTGTAGCAGACGTTATAGATGGTGCGGGCATCGTTCTTCTTGAACACGGCGATGTGGATAATCTCCACCTTGCGTTTCTCGCGCTTCGACTTCTCCGTCTCGCCCACGAAAATCTTCTCCGCCACTTTGATGACCTTGTAGGTGCCGTCCTTGTAGAAGATGATGACGTCGTCGATGTCGGAGCAGTTGCAGACGAACTCATCTTTCTTCAGGCTGGTGCCGATGAAGCCGTCGGCACGGTTGATATAGAGTTTCTGGTTGGCCTCGGCCACGGTGGCGGCCTGAATGGTGTCGAAATTGCGGATTTCCGTCAGACGCGGATGGTCAGCCCCGTATTTCTGTTGCAGGTAGCGGAACCAGTTGGCGGTCACCTCCACGAGGTTAGCCAAGTCGTGGTCTATCTCCTCCAGCTCGGCCTTCATCTTGGCAATCAGTTCGTCGGCACGGTCCTTGTTGAATTTTAGGATGCGGGCCATCTTTATTTCCATCAGGCGTAGGATGTCGTCGCGGGTGACCTCACGCACGAAATCCTTCTTGAAGGGTTCCAAGCGCTTATCGACGTAGGCGACGGCTGCGTCCATGTCGGGTGCATTCTCAAACTCACGTCCCTTATAGATGCGCTCTTCGATGAAGATTTTCTCAAGGCTGGCAAAATGGAGTTGTTCCAGAATCTCACCACGGCGAATCTCCAGTTCCCGCTTAATCAGATGCTTGGTATAATCGACCGACTTGCGGAGCACGTCGCTGACCGTCAGGAATTTCGGCATCCGCTCGTCGATGACACAGCAGTTGGGCGAGACGGACACCTCGCAATCGGTAAAGGCATAGAGGGCATCAATCTGTTTGTCGCTGCTCACACCCGGCACCAAGTGGACGACAATCTCCACTTCCGAGGCGGTGTTGTCCTCTATCTTTCGGGCCTTTATCTTGCCCTTCTCCACCCCCTTGGTGATGGTCTCAATCAGCGATTCCGCCGTCTTGCCATAGGGTATCTCGCGGATGACGAGCGTCTTGTTGTCCAGTTTCTCAATCTTGGCACGGATTCTCACACTACCACCCCGCTGGCCGTCGTTGTACCTCGACACATCGATGCTGCCACCCGTCAGGAAGTCGGGGTAAAGCTGGAAGGGCTCGTCGTGCAGGTAGCTGACCGCCGCCTCACAGATTTCGTTGAAGTTGTGGGGAAGAATCTTCGACGACAAACCCACGGCAATGCCTTCCACGCCTTGGGCTATCAGCAACGGGAACTTCACGGGCAGGGCTATCGGCTCCTTGTTCCTTCCGTCATACGAGAGTTTCCACTCCGTAGTCTTCGGATTGAACACCACGTCGAGGGCAAACTTCGACAGCCGCGCCTCAATATATCGGGCTGCAGCTGCATCGTCGCCCGTCAGGATGTTGCCCCAGTTTCCCTGACAGTCAATCAGCAATTCCTTCTGCCCCATCTGCACCAGGGCGTCCTTGATGCTGGCATCGCCGTGCGGGTGGAACTGCATGGTGTGACCCACGATGTTCGCCACCTTGTTGTAGCGTCCGTCGTCCATCCGCTTCATCGAGTGCAAGATGCGCCGCTGCACCGGCTTCAGGCCATCCATGATGTGGGGTACGGCCCGCTCCAGAATCACATAGCTGGCATAGTCCAGGAACCAATTTTGGTACATCCCCGACAGGTGGTGCGTAATGCTGTCCTTCATCGTCGTCGGGTCATAATCCGACTGCGGAGGCAACTTGCCGACTTCCACAGGTAACTCCTGTTCCTCCGTCTCTGGGAGCAATTCCTCTGCCTTGTTCTCGTCTAAAAAATCGTTCTCGTCGCTCATAGTATCAGTCTTTTCGTGCAAAGGTAGCATTTTTTTGCGAACGAACGAACGAACGGACAAACAAAATGTCCTTGCACATTCACTTTTCACTTTTCGTTTTTCACTTTTCACTTCAAAACTCGTAACTTTGGCGAAAATTTGTAACAAAATGGATTTGATGGGAATGCCTTTGTGGGCTTGGATTGTGTTTTATGCCTTCGTACTCCTGATGCTGATTGTCGATTTGAAGATGTTTGGCAAGAACGGGCAACATGAGGTCGGCGTGAAGTTAGCCTTGCAGATGACGGGAGTATGGATTGGCGTGGCGCTGCTTTTCTGTGCCGGCATCTATGGGTTCTACCCCATCGACGCACATGAGAAGGCTTTGGAATTTCTGGCTGGCTACCTGATAGAAAAGTCCTTATCGATGGACAATCTGTTTGTTTTCCTCATGCTTTTCTCCTTCTTTGGCATCGAACGTAAATACCAACACGAAGTCCTCTTTTGGGGCATCTTTGGCGCCCTCATCCTACGTAGCATCTTTATTTTTGCGGGTGCAGCCATGGTCGAGCGTTTCGAATGGGTGCTGGGGCTGTTCGGCTTGTTTTTGCTCTATGCGGGAGTCAAAATGTTTGACCACGACGACGGACAAGCCGGCAATCCGACGGACAATTTCATTGTGCGCCTGTTTAAACGTTTCTTTCCCGTCACCCATCAGATGCACGGTGAGAAATTCTTCGTCAGGACATCGGGCGTCCTCATGGCGACCCCCCTATTCATCACCTTGCTGGTCATCGAAACCACCGATGTGGCTTTTGCAGTCGATAGCATTCCCGCCGTGTTCAGCGTGAGCCGTGACCCATTCATCGTACTCACCTCAAACGTCTTTGCCATCCTTGGTTTACGCGCCCTCTATTTTGCCTTGGCAGCCATCGCCCAATATTTCAAGTATCTGAAATACGGCTTGGGGATTATCCTGATTTTCGTAGGCATCAAAATGCTACTGGCCATGAACGAGTACATCAATTCCCTGGCCGCCTTTTTCAACTTGCCCCTGCACATCCCCCACATCGAAATCCCCATTTGGGCCAGCCTGACCATTATTTTCAGCATTCTCATAGGGTCTATGCTCTTGTCGTATGGCATAATGAAACAATCACGCAAATCGAAAAAGATACTATAAAAAGCGAAGAGACACAAAATAGCAGTTCTCATCCCCCTTTTAGCTAAAACTCACTGAAAAGAGGGCTTATCCGCACATATTTTATGTTTTTGAGCATAAAAATTGTTTAATTCATTGCGGAACGGAATATTTGTCGTAATTTTGCAGCCGATTTTACAATGGGGTCGAAGTCCCCTCCCGTCCTCCCCATGCTGGGGAGGGAATTGGGTTGCTCCTTCCCTAAAAAACAGAAATTTATTTAGAATATGAGTTTGAAAATTATCGTGCTCGCAAAACAGGTGCCCGACACAAGGAATGTCGGCCCCGATGCGATGACTCCTGAGGGAACCGTAAACCGTGCGGCACTGCCGGCGGTGTTCAACCCCGAGGATTTGAATGCCCTGGAACAGGCACTGCGCCTGAAGGAGCAGAATCCTGGTTCTACAATCACAATGCTGACAATGGGTCTGCCGAAGGCTGCTGAGGTGCTGAAAGAGGGCATCTTCCGTGGTGCGGACGAGGGCATCCTCATCAGCGACCGTCCACTGGGCGGTGCCGACACGCTGGCTACCAGCTACACGCTGGCACAGGCCATCAAGAAGATTGGCGATTTCGACATCATCCTCTGCGGTCGTCAGGCCATCGACGGTGACACGGCACAGGTGGGTCCGCAGGTGGCCGAGAAATTGGGACTGACGCAGATTACATACACCGAGGAAATTCTTTCGCTCGACAAAGAGGCCAAGAAGATTGTGGCTCGCCGTCACATCGACGGTGGTGTGGAGACGGTGGAAGGCCCGCTGCCCATTGTGGTGACGGTGAACGGCTCGGCTGCTCCCTGCCGCACTCGCAACGTGAAGCGCGTTTGGGCCAACAAGAACCGCGAGTTCACTACTTGGGGTGCTGCTGACATTGATACCGACCCCATGCAGATTGGCAAGGCTGGTTCTCCCACCAACGTGAAGGCCGTGAAGAGCATCGTCTTCAAGGCGAAGGAAAACAAGACACTCACCTCGTCAGACGCAGACATTGAGAGTCTTATTGTTGAACTCATGGAAAGCAATACCATCGGATAAATATGAACAACGTATTTGTATATTGTGAACTTGAAGGCAACAAGGTTGCCGACGTAAGTTTGGAGCTTTGCACCAAGGGTCGCAAGCTCGCCAACCAACTCGGTGTACAGCTTGAGGCTGTGCTCGTGGGAACTGGCCTCGACGGCGTTGAGAAGCAGGTTATCCCCTACGGTGTTGACAAGGTGCATATCTTCGATGCTGAGGGACTCTTCCCTTACACTTCCCTTCCCCATACTTCTGCTGTGGTGAACCTCTTCAAGGAGGAGAAACCACAGATTTGCCTCCTCGGTGCTACCGTCATCGGTCGTGACCTCGGTCCCCGTGTGTCTTCCGCACTCCACTCTGGTCTGACGGCTGACTGTACGCAGCTGGAGATTGGCTCGTTCGATATGAAGGTGAAGGATGCTGAGGGCAACATGGTCGATAAGCACTATGAGGATCAGCTCTACCAGATTCGTCCAGCGTTCGGCGGCAGCATCATCGCCACCATCGTGAACCCAGAGCATCGTCCACAGATGGCAACCGTTCGTGACGGTGTGATGAAGAAGGAAATCCTCGACGAGAACTACAAGGGTGAGGTCATCAAGCATGACGTGGCCAAGTACGTGCCTACTACTGACTACGTAGTGAAGGTGCTCGACCGTCATGTGGAGAAAGCCAAGCACAACCTTAAGGGTGCTCCCATTATCGTGGCTGGTGGCTACGGCGTAGGTGGCCCAGAGGGTTTCAACCTGCTGTTTGAGCTTGCCAAGGAGCTTCATGCTGAGGTGGGTGCCAGCCGTGCTGCAGTGGATGCCGGTTGGATTGACCACGACCGCCAGATTGGCCAGACGGGTACCACAGTACGTCCAAAGGTGTATATCGCTTGCGGTATCTCTGGTGCCATCCAGCACGTAGCTGGTATGAAGGAGTCGGGCATCATCATCAGCATCAATAACGACCCCAATGCACCCATCAACCAGATTGCCGACTACATCATCAACGGCACCATCGAAGAGGTTGTTCCTAAGCTGATCAAGTATTATAAGAAGAATAGTAAGTAAATGAAAAAAAACTTTTTGTATATTGCTGCTCTCGTCTTAATGCTCATCATA
>CAJONZ010000055.1 GCA_905236065.1 uncultured Bacteroidaceae bacterium
ACAGGAGAAATGGACATATCAACATTGGGACGAACTAAATATCCACTGCCATTGCGGAACTGTCGGTGCCGTGTTCGACTTCTATGCCGGCACCGTAAAACGGGCTCCGCTTTCGTGGCAAAGAAATTCCTTGGAATGGCTCCACCGACTGATAATGGAACCGAGAAGAATGTGGCGACGATACATCATCGGCGCCGGAAAGTTCCTTTATTATATAAGTAAAGAATTTATTCAAGTTTCGCAAGTTCCTAACTTGCCAGTTTTAACTTGAATAATATAATAAGATCTATCAATGAAGAAACTACTGATTGCTATGGCAGTACTCTTTACGGGCTGTAACACGGCTGTTGACTTGGAACGGCAAGTTGACGAACTCTACGGCAGAATGTTGCAGGAAGAGCGAATCGCTCAACTGAAGAGCATGTACATGGACGAACTGTTCGATGAGCAGGGACAACTCGACACGGCAAAATGTCGGGAGCTGATTCCCTACGGCCTCGGCCACTTCTCGCAGTTCTGCCTCCAAAAACCACGCGACCCTAATGACCTGCGCGACCATGTGGCAGCCTTGCAGCAATGGCTGATGCACAACACGCCCAGCGGCATCCCAGCCCTGTTCCACGAGGAGGTACTCTCCGGCATCGACACCCGTGGTGCCACCATCTATCCGCAACAGATTGGCCAGGCCGGTTCGTTCAACCCTGAGTTGGCCGAGTTGAAGACGCGGCAGACGAGCACCACCCTGCGCAAGATGGGTGGCATATTGGCCCTTTCGCCCATGGTCGATGTGTGCCGCGACCCCAGCTTCAACCGTTTGGAAGAGTCGTATGGCGAGGACGGCTACTTGTCGGCAGTGATGGGCACGGCGTTCGTGCGTGGCCTGCAACAGGGCGACATGAAGCGTGGGGTGGGGGCCTGCTCGAAACACTACCTCGGCTACGGCGGCGGTGGCGATGCAGACGAGAAGGAGCTGATGGAAGAAATCCTGCTGCCCCACGAAGCGATGATACGCCTTACGGGCAGTGTGGCCGTGATGCCTGGCTATCATGCCGTTCATGGCACCAAGTGTGTGGGTAACAGCGAAATCCTGCAAGACATCCTGCGCGACTATATCGGTTTCGACGGTATGGTGGTCAGCGATTATACCGCCATCGACCAACTGCCCGACCTGGACTCTCCGGTCGAGAAAGCCGCCATGGCCATCAATGCGGGCAACGACGTCGATTTCCCCTTCGGTGCCAACTACCAACACCTGCAAGAGGCCATTGACAGGGGGCTGGTAAAGCCCGAAGTGCTGGAACGTGCCGTCAAGGATGTGCTCCGCATCAAGTTCCGTGCCGGTCTTTTCGATAAGGATGCCTACCTTTACAGCAGGGAAGAGATTACCCTCGACACCCCGGAGGAACGTCAGACGGCCTACGACATCGCCACACAAAGCGTCGTGCTTTTGGAGAACAACGGCGTGCTGCCCCTCACCTCCGACTCCTCACCTCTCAATATCCTGCTCACGGGTCCTAATGCCAACTCGATGTGGGCCATGTGCGGTGACTACTCCTTCCCGGCCATGACCTACTTCTGGAAGAAAGTCACCACCGACCTGGAGCATCCCGACATCATCACCCTGCTGGAAGGAATGCAGGGCCGCAAGCCCGAAGCGGTGAACGTTGCGTATGCTCGCGGCTGCGACTGGACGGAGGAGATTGAGACCAAATTCAGCGAACTGGGCGACGAACGAGCCTGGGAATATGAGATTCTGCACCGCAAGGTCGATTCTGGCGAGAAGGCCGACAAGCAGGAAGCATTGCAGATGGCTAAAGATTGCGACGTGATTGTGGCTGCCGTTGGCGAGAACGTGATGCTCTGCGGCGAGAACCGCGACCGTCAGGGCCTGCGTCTGCCAGGCAAGCAGGAACAATATGTGGAGGAACTCATCGCCACCGGCAAGCCTGTGGTGCTCGTCGTCTTCGGCGGTCGTGCGCAAGTCATCAGCGGCCTCGCCGAGCGTTGTGCCGCCGTCATCCAGGCATGGTATCCCGGCGAGGAAGGCGGCAATGCCGTGGCCGACATCCTCTTTGGCAGGGTTTCACCTTCAGGCAAACTCTCTGTCAGCTATCCGAACACGGAGGTCTATGAGCCATTGTGTTATAACTACAGCACCGAAAAAGACCCACGTGTGCAGTGGCCCTTCGGCTATGGCCTGAGCTACACTACGTTTGAATATGCCAACTTGGAGGTAGCTTCGGAAGTGAAGACGACCGACGAAAGCATCACCCTCTCATTCGACTTGAAGAACACAGGGAAGGCCGCTGCCGATGAAGTCGCTCAGATATACCTTTCGCCCACGGCTCCCGACCAGCCCCTGAAGCCAATACAACTCCAAGGCTTTGCCCGTGTGTCGCTGCAACCTGGCGAAACCAAGACCGTCAAGGTGAAGCTCTACACAGAGCAGTTCGGCTACTATACCAACCGCGATGCCCGTCAATGGAATGTCGCCCCTGGCCAGTATCTCATCAAGATTGGTGCCTCGTCGCAGGACATCCGCTTGGAACAGCCCGTCACCCTGAAGGGCGAAGCCGTCAGCAAGCCCCTCCGCGAGTACTACTTCTCAGAAGCGAAGGTGCAGTAAGACGGCATGGCGTAGATAAAAGAAATTTGAACGACGAAAGTTTGGTGAAAACTCTCGTCGTTCAAATTTTTTAGTCAGTGTTCTCGCTATCATCTTTCTGCCCGTAAGGATAGCAATAAGATTAAAAGATTGCAAGAAAACTATTGCAATCTTTTAATGTGAAATGCGGAAGAATCAGCCAATTTCAGTATTTGATTCTGTAATAATCAAGCGAAACCTTATATTGGTCCTGAGCCGTGAGACAGGTGTCGGTCAAGTAGCCATTGACGTGTCCCCATTCCCGAAGCCCTTGATAATAAAAAAACTTCAGCTCATCCGTGATGATGAACGGAACAATGCCATTGACTAAACACTCCTTGAACAAGATGAGACGTCCCACTCTTCCATTGCCATCTTGGAAAGGATGTATCCGCTCAAAGCGCACATGGAAATCAAGAATGTCTTCCAACGATTTCTGTTTCTTGTCATTATAGGCAGACAGTAACGCTTTCATGGATGAGTGTACTTCCTCTGGTGGACAAGTCTCGTTGCCACCCACCTCATTGGGCAATTGCTTGTAATCGCCGACAGCAAACCAATTCTTTTGTCCATCTGAGGTACCGGCCTTCAGCGTGGCATGAAGCTCCTTGATAAAACGCTCCGTCAACCTTTCTTCCGCTTGCTCTATCACCAAGTCTATGCAGCGGAAATGGTTGACCGTTTCCACGATGTCATCCACATTCACCGCCTCCTTTGTCATTCCAATCGTGTTAGTCTCAAAAATATAGCGTGTCTGCTCATGCGTCAGTCGGCTACCTTCAATATGGTTGGAGTTATACGTAAGGTCTATTTGCGTCTTGTGATAGATGCCTCCCCTCATCTTCATTGCTTTCTGTTCCCGTAGAACGGCAAGCAATGGCATCACCCTTTCTTTTCGCCCATTTTTTCGTTTAGGCAAAACCGCATCCTCGGGGATATTCCACGTTTTCCCCGTCAGGAAAGCCCCGTCAATCTTTCCCTCCGCGCAATAGTTTCGGGCCGTACGCTCCGAAATCCCATACTTTTTAGCAAACTCTATGACTGACAAATACCCCATCTCGTAATCCTATCGGCAAGAAATAAATGAAATTCACCTGCAAAGATACCCTTTCTTGCCGATACCGGCAAGAAAAGCGCGGTTTTTTCAATGGTTTCAAGGATATTGACGCATTTAGGAATGGCTATGGCAACCAATACGAAATCCTTCATCAGCAAGAGAGAGTAGTTCATCGTCGCCACGGCTGTCGCCATAGACATAAGGTTTATGCCCTGTCGCAGCGAAAAAGGCAAGCAGGATGGTGATGATGGTTTTCTTGTTCATTTCGTTTTTTATGATTTTGAGGCCACAAAGTTACATGAAACCATATAAAAAGCCCTCGGCAAAATCCGAATAATGGATGCCGAGGGTGCAACTCTGAAAATAGTTTCAGAAAAATCAGCCGAAAGTGATGTCGCGACGTATCTTTGAGAGCATCTGGGGAGAAATTTTTAAGAACGAGGCGATATCCTGCAAGTCAAGGTGCTCTACGATACCAGGACATCGATGAAGAAGCAGTTCGTATCGCTCTCGTGGAGTAGTACGATGGAAATCAAGGTAGCGAGCACGAGCCTGATTTAACAGATGCTCGCCAATAATACTACGCAGTTCCATCATGTCTATACTCCGATGGAACAAATCCATCATCTGTTTGCCGCTAATCCTGAGCAGACGGCAGGGCATCATCGCTTCAATCGTGGTATGTGACGGACGACCGTCAAGACAAGTAGGGTAATCTCCCACAAATTCACCTTCGAAAGAAAACCAAGTGATGTGCTCCTTGCCATCACTGATGCCATGTACGGTGTATTTAAAGCACCCTTCCGCAACGTAGCCGAACCACCGTGACGGTTCACCCTCGCACTCCATCTGCTCGCCCTTGCTGTAAGTAACCACATGACCCTCTTGCTCGCAGAAATCGCGCAAGAGCCCCAATTCAATGCTGTTTATTCCGAACTTCTGTTCCATATTTGTGTCCTTGTTTGATTGTTCTTTCGATTCAGCATAAAGATGGCGCGGTACTGATTCCGTATTCGTTTCAGAGGCATCGCCAAACGCGGTTAGTCCAAATACAAGTCTCAGCCCGCGCCTAAACGCGAGCATCAACTCTTCTCTTCTTGGACTTTGGATCTTTTGGCGAAATTTCTGAAACAAGAATCAAAAAGTCAAAGCTTCCTTATGTATTCTGTACAGTTATCTTTCTTTCTTCACTCTACAAATCCCTCCATGATTGCGGTTGGTGCGGCCTTGCTGTCGAAAGCACCGAGTTTGTAGCCACCAGGCAGGCACTGCGGTTCCCAATAGAACACACCGCGGCAACGACCGTTGGTTTGCGTACGTGCCTCACGGATGACGCGGGCCAGCTGGCGGCGCCCCTCTTCCATCTTCTCGGGATGACGCTCATCTACCTCGTAGCCTGTCTCGACGATCATCACATCGCACTTGTACTTCTCGCTGCAATGGCGGATGTTGGCCATGCAGTCGGTGATAATGTCGTCGGCATTCAGCTCCGGATGCCCCTCCATGGCCCAGTAGGGATAGAGCGACATGCCTATCATGTCGAATTTGCCACCATACTTGTGCACGATGTCAAGATTCCAGTCGTAGATGCTTTGCTTGTGACCACGGTCGAGATGGATGATGACAATGGCATCGGGGAATATCTCTTTCACGGCGTCGTAGCCCACACGGATAAAACCCGCGTATTGCTGCGGTTCGGTCTTGATGTGGCCCATGCTGTGAGTGATGATGGTGTGCCCCAGAGAGTCCTTCACTTCCCATCCTCGCTCGTTTGTCTTCACGCTCCAGAGCAGGCCGTTCGTCGTCTCGTTGCCCACTTGCACCCAGCGCGGCGTAATGCCGTTTTCCTTCAGTAGCGAGAGCACGTCGATGGTATGCTCACGCAAGTCCTGCTTCATTTGTTCATATGAGTGTCCCAGCCACGCCTTTGGAATGGGTTGCTTACCAGGGTCGGCCCATGAGTCGCTGTAGTGGAAGTCCACCATCAGGTCCATGCCCAACGCTTTCACCCGCTTCGCCATGGCCAGTAGTTCATTCTTGTCGCATGAGCCACCGCGAGGATTCACCCACACCCTCATGCGAATGGCCCCCATCTGGTAGTCGTTCTTCAGCAGTTCCAGGCACTCTCGCTCCTGTCCGTTACGGTCGTGGAACTTAACGCCGTGTCGCTCTTGTCCTGTAAGGAAGCCCACGTCGGCACCTTTCACAAATTCTGTGTTCTGAGCTGTTGCCATCAACGGCAGCAATACCAGCAATACGAATAGTTTTTTCATCGTTTACAATAGTTCGTTTGTTGTTTACCAAATATTTCGGCTCATCTGTATCGTCAACGGAAACGCTTGGTGGAGGAAATAAAAAAGGCTGCCTGTTCATGAGCAGGCAGCCTGTAATCATCATCAGGAAGAAGAGTCGGTAACCCCTTCAGTTCAACAAAAGAGCAAGCAGATGCCCATGTAAAGGACGAGTGGTTCCACAAAGCCTCCTTGGTTTATTCCTCGTCCCTGTGGAAATTCGAGTCGATAATCGTCTCCACAATCTGTGGGTTGTCGCCGTGGTCGTTGTAGAAATCCAGGAACACGATGCCAAAGTCGGTGTAGTCCTTCAGGTCGATAAACTCACGCAGGTTCTTGTTCATCGGTTTGCGGATATTCTTGGCGCGACCGCCCCACGCATAGCTGTACGGATTATGGCGGCGAGGCGACCAGGCGATACTGTTGAAGGTGATGTACCACTTGTTGGGGTCATCATTCTCGTAGGCATCACGAAGGTGTTGCTCCACAATCTTTGCCTTCTTGTACGTCTTGTGCTCATTATAGATGTCCTCCACACAGAATCCGTTGTATTCAAAGATGGCATTGTCGGTGAACTTCAGCAGTTTGCCAAACGGGCAATCTTCCTGCCGACGGATGACGAGAATCTTTCCACGCACGTCTTTGATGGGCGTTGCGGGTGAGAAGTCTTCCACGAAACGGTGTGGGTATTGGGCTATCAGCTTGCTGAAATTCTCTTTCAGTTCTGAATCCCATTTACCGCCCTCGTCGCTACCTATCATGGCTACGATGAATTCCGTGGGGTGTTCGGTGAGGAACTGGTCCCATGCCACCATGGTGGAGTCGAAACTGTCGCGGCAGGTTAGGGTGTGACCGTATTGCAGGTTCTTCTTCAGGCGAATGTCGAATGCGCGGATGCCGTCGGCAAATTGTGAAGGTACGGAGAAGTTCTGTGTGTGGGCAGCACGGAAGATGGCTGCTGGCTGTTCGGGGATGGTGGAGGTGCCGGCATCGTGTGTGCCAGGCATGGAAATGGTGCTGATGGGACGTTCATCGTTAATCTGTGCCATCCAGTTGGAGTTGGCGGCATAGATGCGCGATACGTACATGTTTGTCAGCTTGCCACTCTGTTTTTGCTCGATGTAGATGCGGCAGGGCTTTCCGTTGATTTCCGCCATGCCCTCAATGCTGTAGGCTGAGTTCGAGCGGAACGACTTGATGCCTATTTGGAAGAAGCTCTTCGTCTCCTTGCCGTGGTTGATGCAGACATCCTCAAGCTCCAGTTTCACCGGCTTTTTCGTGCCGAACACACGGCCACGCAGATAGAGCGTCAGCTTGCCACGGAAGGCATAATGCAACATCTCCGGGTACCAGTGGTTCGGAATCTGGTCGATGGACAACTGCGACTTCCACCAGTTGCCCGCCCGGAAGCTCTTGTCGTGTCCGGCCTCACAGTGGAAGCGCCCCGTCTTGTCAACCTCCAGCACTTTGCCCACGCTGAGGCGTCCTTCCGTGTCCTGCCCCTCCGTCACGTAGCCGTCCTGAACTTCAAACCAGCCGTAGCGTCCGTCGGGACCGGCCACCAGGTCGCAGCCAAATACGTCGATATTGAACACGTCCGTGTGGTATTTCCGCGTCTTCTTGCTCTTCTTCGCCACCTGCTTCCCCTGTACCGTGGACACCGTTGGGGCCACCAGTCCCTTCAGGTTGCTCTTGGGCATCGTGTCCTTCATCTCCTCAATCTGCTTCTTTGTCAGTGCCGCTCGGATGTATTCGTCGCGGAGCATTCCGTTGTAGCGGAATTCCCTCTTCCTGCCGAAGCTGTAGCTTACATAGACTGCGATGTTGCCATAGCCGTTGTTCACAGTCATGCCCTTGTTGTTGTAGAGGTAGTTGCTGAAAGAGGCATTCACACCAGCCCGCCAACGGTTGTTGTTGTAGGTGAGACTGGCGCGGGCAAAGAGATTCAGGTTGAAATGGGTGTCGTCGTAGTCGTAGCGGAAGTAGTCTGGGTCAACTTCGCGTCCTTCGTGTTTCCGTATGAGGTCGGTGAAGCGGTCGGCCATCATGTACGTAAAGCTTTCCCTATTGTCTGCATGCACGTGCTTGATGCCAGGCGAAACTATAGCCGAAAGACCCAGCAGCAGTCGGCGCGAGAATACCAGATTGTAGGTGTAACCCAGTTGCAAGTGCCAGTCGTTGATGGTGGTTATAGTGGGGAAGTGGTTGGTCATGAACGTGCGAACAATATTTGTCTCCCCCTCCATCGATTTCAGTACCGGCCATCCACGGTCGAGCATGTCTCCCACTTTGTCGAAGTATGCGTCCTGATTATTTTCCCACAGTTCGTCGAGCGATTCGATTTCGTCTTCTGTGATGGTCGTTTTTTCGCTACCTGCGATTGCGTAACCCGCAATGGTTGAAAACAGCTCGGAGATGTTGCTTTCTATCTTCTGATGGGTGAATCCCGCACCGATGATGGGCGAACCCACAGAGCGCAGCTGCACGGAACCGTTGCTGAAAGCTGCGGGATTGGAGTATTTCTTGTGGTTGGTGAAATAGTTGATGTTGACTCCGGTGATGGAATTTTTGATGTAATCACCCAAGTCAAACGAGTTTGCCAAATCAGATATGTCGTAATCTCCTTTTATGGGGTCGGTTACTACCATCTTCTTGATCTTGAAGTCACCGCCGGTGCGTCGGCGGATGAGGTCGATGTTGAAGAGTGCAGAATTGATAGAGAGGGTGAACTCATCCTTGCGGGTCTTAGGTTTACCTATGCCGTTCAAATCAATCGTAGTACCGAAGAATATCCATCGCCAGCCGAAGTACGGGCCTATGCGGTTGCTTATTCTCGAATTCATCTCAATGTCCATCCCTTCGGGCGTCTCCATTCGGAGCCATTCGAACGAGGTGGTGTTCTGAACTTGTCCTGCCCAGTTGTAGAACGAGGGTAGAGAGTATTTGGGGTCGTAGTCATTCCAGTTCCTCGCAATCCACATAACCGGTGTCAACAGTTTCTGACCGAATGATTTCTTTTTCTTTTTTTCCGTGAACGAGGTAGATAAAGAGTCACCGTAGGTCTGTGCCACGCTCTCTACGTTTCCTGCCAGTGTGAGTAACAACAATAGAAGGAAAAAACGATTTTTTTTCATAATACGTTTCGTGATAGATTCAGTTCAAAGGAGGTTTCGCCAGTAGGCTATTCCTGCGTAATCTCCGGGTGCTGCACGGCTAAGGGCAGGTCTTTCTGCGAGAGGTAGAACATGTAGAGGATGCAGTCCTTCTTGCCTCGGTTCTCGCCGTGGTGGATGGTGCCGACCATCTCTACGACGGCTTCGCCCTCATGCACCACCTTCGTCTTACCATCCAGGCCGATGATGGTCAGTTCGCCCTGTACCAGTACGCCGTAGTTCATGGCTACATGGTGATGCCAGCCCAGCTTCTGTCCGGCGGGGAAAACATATTTTACGGCTACCAGTTCTGGACGGCCCTGGAAGTAGTCGGGCAGTTCCACACCGTCCCAGCTTTGGCTGGTGCGAATCAGTTCGGTACTCTCTACCTTTGCTGTATTCTCATCGTGTGCATCATTACATGCGGTCAGGTTGATGCCCACAATTGTTGCGCCGCAGATGAGGGTGGCGGCGAGCACCCATGTCATTACCTTTTTCATAATGAGTGTTTTATATAAATGAAAAATGAAGTATCTATTCTATAGTTCTCTTACACACTGCTGATAAGTGAGTTGTTAAAAGATTTTATAGGCCACTCGTATTTCCAGGTTGGGCCAGGCTTTCAGCCATGAGAGCGCACCTGTGATGCCGGAGTTCTTACCCGACGACTTGATTTCCACATCGTTGTTCATCACAAATTTCGGTGTTCCCCAGAACAGAAGACCAGCGTCAACGGCCAGGCTGACACGGTGTTTCTTGGCGAGGTGCTGGCCAAAGCCGATGCCGAGGTAGGGCTTCACGACATTGATCTTCATGCGCACGTCGATGTTGCCGCGCTCGTCGGCTGTGAACACGTAGTCGCCGAACTTCAGTCCGATGGGCGGATAGTCGGTGCGGAAGAGGTGGTTGTAGTCTTCCACTTTCTGGTTGGCATCGTAGAGGAATCCCAGAGCACCATCGTTGATGTTGCGGAAGTGCATGAAGTGTTTGCTGCCTATGAACAGACCTGCGGAGAAGTAGAAAGGTACATTCTTGAAGGGGTGTACCTCGCCCAGAATGTAGAAGTTCCAGAAGTTGGGCTTGAGGGCCAGTTCTATCTTGTCCTCCATTTTCGAGAGTCTTACGGCATCGTCTTCCACCATCTG
>CAJONZ010000056.1 GCA_905236065.1 uncultured Bacteroidaceae bacterium
GACAAAAAAAATCTACGGAGCCGAGGAGCCATAGGAGTGCTTCGCTTGCGAAGCCTAACCTCCCTTTCCTCCTAACCTCCTTAGACACACAAAAACTCTACACAACCAACGAGCCAAAAGAGATTTCTCTTTGGCCTCAATATAGATAACTTTTTTAATTCATTTATTTATTAACCCTTTTAAACATTTATTTATTATGAAACAGAAAAAGATTTTTATCCTCGCAGCAGCTGCCCTCGCTTTTGCAGCTTGCTCCAGCGATGAAAGCCCTACCGCTCCTGAGGAGCAGCAGACGGGCGCAGCCTACACCCAGGGTGACGTGCCTGTGGCTTTCGATGTGTATGTAAACCGCGGTACAACACGTGCAGGATTTCCAGGCGAAATGACAACGGATGCTCTTAAAACAGGTGCTTTAAAAACTGAAGGTTTCGGTGTTTTTGCTTATCATACAGACAATGAGGCTTACAGCGAAACAGCAATTCCCAACTTCATGTTCAACCAACAGGTTAAATATGTTGGTAGTGATTGGACTTACTCTCCTCTTAAGTATTGGCCAAATGAATTTGGTTCAACAGCTTCATCCAACCAAATTGATTACCTCACCTTTTTTGCATATGCTCCATGGGTTGATGCCGAAGCTAAGACTGGTATTGTTGCTAATACTACAGATACTTCAACTGGTATCATAGGATTTTCTCGCAACACAACTAAAGGTGACCCATTCGTAAAGTATGCAATCGATTTCAATCCTGCCAAATGTGTAGACCTTTGTTGGGGTGTTGCCAATGCTAATTTTTCTAGCTCTGTGGATGGAACAGAAAACACTGTTTTGAAAGATCAGACGTTCATCAATGTTAAAAAGCCTAAAACAGGAGACGTAATTCGCTTTAACTTTAAGCACGCTTTGGCTGCTCTCAATGTCCAGATTGATGCCGACGTAGATGCAGAAAGCCCAACTCACACGACCAACGTTGAAGGAACGACTCGCATTTATGTTCGTTCCGTAACATTTGAAGGCTTTGCTGCTAAGGGTGCTTTGAATTTGAACAGTGATGCGACATCGTTACCAACACCTATTTGGTATGATGTTCTTGGCCTTACTCAGTTGAGCACAGCTCCTGTTACTCTCTTTGATGGTCGTAAGGACGGCAGAGAAGGTGTTTCTAATGGAGCTGCTACGTACGAGATGCCTCAGGGATTGAATACAAAGCTTGTTCAGATTGACAAAAACACACAGGACGGTGTTCAAAAAGAGGCTGTTAACCTTTTCAATAGTGCTACTGAATCTGCCCCAATTTATGTTATTCCTACAGGACAGAATATGAAGGTTACTATTGTCTATGACGTAGAAACTGTTGATGACAAATTGCCTACTTTCATTTCTGATGGCAAAACTCATGGTAGTGTCGTTGAAAATGTAATCACAAAAGAAATTGTAGATGGTAGTTCAGATCCTATTGTTTTGGAATCTGGTAAATTGTATACAATTTCTTTGCACCTCGGTATGACATCGGTTAAATTCGAGGCAACAGAAAGCACTTGGCCTACTGCTCCTGGAGAAGCCGCTGATGCTGACCTGCCAATCAACAAGGAATAATCCTCTCCACTCATCCTCTTCATGAGGCATGAATTGATCTGACAGCAGTCAGGGACAGAAGAAATCCTGTCCCTGACTGCTCTTCTAAAAAAATCCCCCTTTGGTGGATTCCTACAGAATGTGTATATTTGCAACTAAATTTTTTTAAACGATTATAATATGCAGTTAAACACGATGAACCAATCTCAAATGATGATATTAGAATCATTTGCGGGTGCTCAAGACGAACAGGAATTAAATGCGCTGATGGATGTCTTGCGAGATTTTTATGCTTCACGTTTAGAGGCAGAAATGACACGCCTTTGGGATAATGGTACATTAGACCAAGGTGCTCTTGACGAATTGCGCCGTGAACATTTGCGTACACCTTACCGATAATAGAAAGACAGGATGGAGCATTTTAGAATCGTACTTGATACGAATTGCTTGTTGCAAATACTTGGCGCAAAAAGCAGATACCACTTTTTGTTCTCCGAATTTCTGAAAGGAGGCTATGATTTATGTGTCTCAACAGAGATTCTTTTGGAGTACGAGGAGATTCTTCGTGAGAAATCTTCTGCCATGGCTGCTGACCTTTTCTTAAAGGTGATAGCTCGTTCCAGAAATGTAATACGTAAAGACCCTTTTTTCCGTCTTGGCTTAGTAAAACGAGACTATGATGATAATAAGTTTGTTGATTGTGCCTTTATTTGTCAAGCAGACTTTATTGTTACAGACGATGTACACTTTGATGATGTCGAAAAATCACCTTTCCCCGTTTTCAAAATAATCGGGTTGGATGCTTTTGCGAAAATGATGGCATCGGTGTGGCCGAACACTCCTGAATAGCTATAGCTTGGTCGAAGGAATTACCCGAAGCCCCCACAACAGCGGCGGCGACAGAAATCCTGTCCCTGACGGCTCTTCTAAAAAAAATACAGTTTTGGTATATTCAGTCGAAAATGAATATCTATGTGATATGACAGAAACAACTCCACACAGAAAATTTCCGTGCATCTCTGTGCTTTCTGTGTGACCTTTGAAAAACTCTAAAAAACGAATGATTATGGAAACGATGACAAGACCCAAACGTACCCGTGAGGAGGTTAGAGCTGCCTTCAAAGACTACCTCCGCCGGAAAAAAGAATTCGAGGAGCAAGCAAGACAGGAACTGAAAATGCTGAGTCAGCAAGGTTTCTTCGACAGACCAAAACTCTGTGTTTGAACATGAATGCACTCAGAATTGACAGAATCAATCATCAAGCTCCATACGAAGTCCTTTTGCGAAAAGACAACCCCGACGACTACTACTTCAAGACAGACTTTGGTATAGAATTCAAGGTTAGCATCAAAGAGGACTATTCCATTGTACCCAGTGGGGCCTATGCGCTTGGCATTGTCAATGCCTCTCACAAGCCTTCACCTGGTGATGCCAAGTTCCGTCTGACGCTGATGGCCATCATAGAGGAGTTCTTTGAACAGAACAACGATGTGATGCTCTATCTCACGGAAACGGGTGATGAACGGCAGGAAATGAGAAACAGGCTCTTTGTGCGTTGGTTTAACACCTACGAACACCGAGACCGTTTTTTCATCCGCACTGCCGAAGGTATGATGGAGGGGCAGATGAACTTCATGGCCATCCTTTCTCGCCTTGACAACCCGCTACTTTCCGTAGTGGTGGAGGAGTTTGACGAGACTATATCCCTTCTCTTTGATTAGTCCTCCCAACCTCTTAAAAAATCGTCTCACAGAAACAACGGAAACTCACAGAAAAATTCCGTGCATCTCTGTATTCTGTGTGACCTGAAAAAAAATCCCCCTTTGGTGGATTCCTACAGAATGTGTATATTTGCAACTGGAAGATTTCTAAACACATTATTTATATAATTATGGATACAGCAGCATTAGTTATTATCGCTTGTATGTCAACAATTGCAGGCATTGCAGGCATCGCAGTTCTTATTGAATTGTACAATAGTCATAAAGCAGAGAGGGTATGAAAGATTCAGTGCAGGTGAAAAAGAAAATAGGTGATGTGTTATGTGACATCGGAAAGTATATGCTAACGGTCATACCTTTTACTTATATGATGTCGGACAAACCTGCTATTTCCTATGTCGTAATTATGATGGCTTTTTGGGGGCTACTCTTCATCCTCTTTGGTTTGTTTTTCATTAAAAAATCCGAATCAAAGGACATAAGAGGTAATTCCAGGAAGAAGAAAATAAGAATACTCAAAAACGCAGTCTTCGTTGTCGAAGAAGAAACAGATGCCAGATGAAAATGCCTGCCCCCCACAGCGTCCGCGACAGAAATCCTGCCGATGACGGCTCCTCTCAAAATCCCCCTTTGGTGGATTCCTACAGAATGTGTATATTTATGGATAAAAATTAAAAATTGAAGTACTATGCAGGTATCAATGACAAGAGAAAAAGCACTCGATGCTTTTAAGAAGGCATTAGAGCACAAAAGGGAGGAAAGCGTTAAGTTTGAGAAATGGTTGCAGAAAAGGGGATATAATGGAAAGGTGGTAACGCTATGATTGATTTCTCATTGAAACATATCTTGGAAAACTCTCCATACGACATCACTTTGACAGATGTGGGATTTGTCTTCCAAACGGATTTGGGTATCCATTACAGGGTGAGCTTCGACAAGGAATCCATGGTGCTTGGCGGTTGTGACACTTATCAACTGATACTGCAAAATGTGGAACATGTGCGGCAATCCTATGATCCCAAAGTGGGGAAAACCGTTCTTGCCATTGTTGATGAGTTCTTTCGCTCAAATTTGGAAGTGTTGCTGTATATCTGTGATACTTCGGATGGCAAAGAGGATGTGCGCAACAGACTTTTTCTTCGATGGTTTGACAGAAATGCAACGCCGGGACGTTTTACCATCCGTGCTGCCAATGCAAAAGTGGAAGACGAGAATTTCCACGTCGCCATTATTGTTGAAAACAGAAACCCCAAACTGAATGATATAACGGCTGAATTCGAAAAGGTTTCAGCCATGCTAACGAACAACCCTAAGTAACTTTCTACATTCAAAGGCGTAAGGACTAAATCAAATGGTAGTCTTACTCTGCAACCCGTCCCCACAGCGTCCACGACAGAAATCCTGCCGCTGACGGCTTCTCTCAAAATCCCCTTTTGGTGGATTCCTACAGAATGTGTATATTTGCAACTAAAATAATAAATGTATAGAATGGAAACAACAATGACTCCTATTAGAAGAAAGACTACGAGGGAAGAGAATATTGCCATCAATTCGAAAAAGACTCCGAGAAGCAGAAGAATGAAATATGCACTGGAACATGCTGGCGCATTTATTGTCGTTGACCCTGAATTAAGAGCACAACTGAAGTCATGCGAACCTTGTTAGACACTTGTGTTATCATTGATTGGGCTACCGATCCGGATGTTTTGAATGACGGTGTATGGGATATCATTGATGACCCGGAGAATCGTATCTATATCAGTGCTGAGACCGTGCGGGAATTGGTGGTACATTACAATTCCAAGAAATTGCTGGCTAAGTGCTGGAACAACACGAAGGAGATGCTTGAAACTATTGAGAACGAATACGGTGTGGAGGTTCTTCCGATAACACGTAATGTCGTGGCCACCTACACGGGATTACGGCTCAATGAGGCGCAAGATCACCACGACCCTTCCGACCATATCATCATCTCCCATGCTATTACCGAGCGCTTGACACTCATCTCCTGTGATGAGAAATTCCCTTTCTACCGCAACCAGGGTCTTGACCTGATAGAATATTGACTTCTCCCTGCGGCCAGTCCCGTTCCCGCAGCATCCGCGACAGAAATCCTGCCGATGACTGCTCTTCTAAAAAAATCTCCGTTGGTGGATTCCTACAGAATGTGTATATATTTCAGATGTTAAACATGAAAAAATGATAGACCGATGGCAAAACCTATTAAAGACACCCCTATACTCCGTGGCAAGGATGCTGAGCGCTTCCGTTGGCACTTGGAACACCCGTCACCCGTATCAGAAGAACGGAAGGAGAAGGCTCGTATGATGTGGAATATAGCAAAAACCAATAATCCAAATTGCAATTTCTTCAAATGATGGACTATGCAAAGTTGAGGTTTCATCGTATTGAACCTGAAACGCGCTTGGATTCATTTCACAGTACAGATGACGATTTGAATGCGTTCTTAAATGAAGAGGCAAAGGACTATCAGGACGAATTACTCTCTGTCACCTATCTTGTATGTTATGAGGAACAGATAGTAGCATATTTCAGCCTACTTAACGATGTGATTCGTTTGGAAGATACGGAGAAACGAACACGCAATCGTATCAATCGCAAGATTCCGTTTAGTAAGCAACGTAATCATTATGCTGCTGCAAAGATTGGTCGCTTGGCTGTGGATTATCGCTATGCTCGTCAGGGTATAGGCGAATTTATCCTTAACAATATTTGCATGATGCTTTTAAATGACCATAAGTTAGGCTGTCGTTTCCTGACGGTCGATGCCCTTTCCTCTGCCACGGGCTTTTATGAGTCGAAAGGAGGTTTCCGCTTTTTCACGGAACAGGATGCTACCGACGACACCCGCCTGATGTACTTCGACCTGAAAGATTTCGGCTGATAAGATGGATGCATGTCCCCACAGCGGCGGCGACAGTATCCTGCTGACTATCCTCAAAATCAAAAAAAACAATCTGTGTCAGACGTTAATGACGTGAGAAGAAGTATAACGTAAAAAACGTAAAGAGAAGAAGACATTTGAAGAAAGTGAACCCATACCTGCAAGTGATGATGATGGCTGTAACCACGATGGTGTTGACAGCCTGTTCTGCCGTTGATGAGCAGCTCGCTGAGGAGGAGGTTGTGGTGGAGTCCCAGGCCGTCAGTTTCAGTGCCTACATGAACCGTGGCACGACACGAGCCGACTCTCCTGAAACCACAAAACTCAAAGCGAGTGGCTTTGGTGTCTTTGGCTTCTACACTGACGGACGAACCTATCGTGCGACCGACCTACCCAACTTCATGTACAACCAGAAGGTGGAGTGGGACGTAACGCATAACACTTGGACATATTCTCCCATGAAATACTGGCCCAACGAGACGGGGCCCACTGCCGTGAGCGAGGACATTGACTACTTGTCGTTCTTCGCCTACGCTCCCTATACGGAGGTGTCGGCCACAACGGGCTGCATCACCAGCGACTCCAAAGGCATTACCGGCCTGTCGATGGCCAAGGAAGCCGGCGACCCCATCGTACACTACTGCGCCTCCTTCAATCCCGCCGAGGTCGTGGATTTGTGCTGGGCTACGGTCGAAGAAGGAAAGACGCTGAACCTGACGAAGCCAGACATCAACGGCAAGGTGACCTTCACCTTCAAACATGCCCTGGCCTCGCTGAATGTGCAGATAGATGCCGACATCGACGAGGTGAGCCATGGAGAAGCGCCTTTCGTTGACACATACACCCGCATTTACGTGCGCTCCGTCACCTTCGAGGGCTTTGCCGAGAAGGGACAAATCAACCTCTACGGCACGGGTGAAACGCCGCAATGGTTCGACCAGGACTGCGACTGCGACCTGAGCAGCCAGCCCATCACCCTCTGCGACGGTCGCCGCGACGGACGCGAAGGTGCCGCCGCATCGCTTAACGAGCGCAATTCGTGGCTCAACCCCGAGCTCGTGCAGATTGGTAACTATACGGTCAGCGAGCCATGGGACAACGAGACCTACAGCCAGAAACCCGGCGTAATCAATACGCCCCAGAACCTGTTCAACGTGAGCGGCGTGTCGGGCACTGACGAAGAGAAGCGTGCTGCTCCCATCTACGTCATCCCCACCAACAGTCCGATGCGCGTGACCATCGTCTATGACGTGGAGACCTACGACCCGAAGCTCATCAGCGAGTACCTTTCCGACGGCAAGACCCACGGAAGTTCCATCGAGAACAATATCAGCTCCTACATCACCACGGGTACTGCTCCCAGCCTCACAGACCTCGTCCTGGAGGCTGGCAAGGCATACACCATCAACCTCCACCTGGGCATGACCAGCGTGAAGATGGAAGCCGAAGTGGAGGCGTGGCCGACGCTGGTTCCCCCAGGCGGCGAAATCGTCCCTGTGGAGCTGCCAAACAACTTACCATAGTTTTATAGTCCCTATAGTTTCCTATAGCTCTTATAGTTTCTATAGTCCTATACATTCTATCCAAAACAATGAAGATTCTTCTAACATATACCGCACTGGTGCTTCTGCTCCTTGCTTGCTCCGGCAACGATGCCGACTGGCAAGAGGAGAATGCCGTGGCTGTCGGCTTCGATGCCGTCATGCTCACCGGGCAGGGAATGACCCGTGCGGCCAACGACATTGACGACAAGGCCGAGCTGGCAGCCAAAGGCGGCTTCGGCGTGTTCGCCTGTTACACGGGGATGTACAAATATGCAGATAGCAGCGTGAACCCCGACTTCATGTACAACGAACGCGTGACCAGCACTGACGGCGGCGTAAACTGGGAATATACCCCTGTGAAATACTGGCCCAACGGCGAGGGAGAGACCGACGGGAACACGGGCGAGATTCCCCACTACGTCAGCTTCTTTGCCTACGCCCCCTACAGCGATAACAACGACAGACCGGACAACCCCGCCGGCTATTGCATCTCTGGCTTTAGCCATCAGGCCGACACGGGCAACCCCTGGCTCACCTACCGCCTGCACACTAACGTTAGCGACCAGGTGGATTTGCTCTACGACCAGTTGCTCGACCAGGGGAAACCCGATGTTGATGCCAAACTCCTGTTCCATTTCAAACATGCCCTGGCCTGTGTGGGCGACAAGGTGACCATCCAGTGTACGGATAACCTGAAGACGAATCTCGCAGCCCGCATCGGCGGCTCGGTGACGAAGATGGATGTGGTGCTGAAGAGGGTCATCATCACTTACTCGCTGACGGAGAAGGGCCGTCTCGTGCTGTGGAACGGCGGCGAGGCCAACTGGCAGCCCGTCCTCAGTGGAAATACCCTTGTCACGCGTGTCCAGGATCTCAGCTCTTATATTACGCCGAATCCATGCCTCATTTATGAGACCGGTGGCACATCCGACATGAAATGGACGGCGGAGCGCACAGGTTCCCTGCCGGGTCCAGGCGTCTTCTACATTCCCCTCGACCTGCCCGAGAATCCGCAAGAGGCTCTCATCACCGTGAGCTACGAGATACGCCACTACCTCAATGACGACCCTGACCCCATCGTGGAGTACGACCGCACGGCCTGGACGACCCTGACCTTGAGCGAATACGAGGATGCCTTCAAGCCCGGCAAGCACCTCTATATCGACATCAAGCTCGACGACACGACGCTGATTGCCACCGCCGCCATCACCGACTGGGTAACCGTGGGCTCCGTCTCCACCGAGGCATATTAATCTAAGACAAACAGACAGACATTTTGATGAACAGAGCAGAGGAAATTACATAGAAACATTGCCGCTTGCGGCTACTTCATCCAACATTGAAAAAGAATATTATAAACAAATAAAAACAAACAACAAAACTATGAAAAAGATTCTTCTTCTCTCCGCTGCCGTTGCCCTCTTTGCAGCCTGCAGCAACGACCGTGAACAACTCGCCTCCGACGGCGGGTCCGAAGTCCTCGTGCCCTTGCGAATTTCGGCTAGCAATATTGATGTCAGCACACAAGTTGCAACCCGTGCAGCCAACGTCTCATGGGCAAGTGGAGACATTATAGGTATTATCGGTGTGCCAGAAAATACGACCCCGGCAGCAGGTGCAAACAGCGTTGTTAATGGCTTTGCGGGAAAATACTCCACCACGGATGTTTCCGCAACGTACATAACAGACACATATTATCCTAAAAACTTTGTTGCTGAAACTCCAGTTTATCTACCAGCTAACGGTTCTGCGATAGATGTTTATGGCTATTATCCTTGGATTCCAAGCCCGATTAATCCAACGGCTGTAACCGCAAATGTGAATGCTGACCAATCGAGTTCCACTAATTATTATGGAAGCGACTTTATGCGGGCGTTTAATAACAAGACAACTTTTAACCATACGTCAGGTGCTCTTGATGGTTCTACTACTATTAAAAAAACAACTCCAACAACAGAATTGAAATTTGAGCACAAATTCTCAAAACTGAAATTTGTCATTCGTAATGGTAACGGTATCACTCCGACCAACATCGAAGCAATTTCATCAGTGACCATCAGTGGTCAGCCCACCTCTGCTACCTATAATATCTATAAAAACGGAAGCACAAGTGATGACATCCCGCTCAGTATCTCCAGCGGTTCTTCCCCTATTAAAGCTTATAGAGCTGAAGCAGCTACTGGTACGGTTACTTATGAGGCCATTGTTTATCCGAACAAGATGGCCGATGGGGGAGATGCACTAACCTATAATAGTGCTGCTAACCGTACAGTGACTATTACTCTTGGCCCCAGTGATGGACAGCATGAGGCCTATACCTTTACGATTCCATCAGAAACCGTATTTTGGTCTGGTTATGAGTATGACTACGACGTAACTTTACATGCTGCAAGATTGGTTGTTACAGCAGCAATTAAAAAATGGGAACTTGCCAGCGAAAAGAAATATTTAACAGATGGTTCTCATTTGTCTGATTTGAAGACTGCTTTAACAAGTGGTGAGGCGACAGCTTATAGTGGTATGTTAGGATGTTATGTCTTTAGTGATGGACATATTGCTGCAACCAATGAAGAAAGTAAAGCTATTGGTCAGATTGCCTATATGTCAGATACGGATGTTGATGGTGCAACTGGTACTCAACAGATTCTTGTGGTTTCTTTGCCAGCAACAGAAACATCAATTGGCACGAAGAATTTTGCAGATGCTAATACTGCAGCGGCAGCACTTACAGCTCCTGCTGGTGCGACAGCTTGGGCACTTCCTACATGCACTCAAGCGGGATATATAGCTTCTTATCTAGTTAGTGGAGACTACTGGACGAGTGAAACGGTAAATGAAGGTAATGCTTATTTCTGGGACGGAGATGCTGGAACACCTGCATCAGGCACTGATGCCAAGACTGCAACTAAGAAAGTCCGTCCAATTTTCGCTTACTAATCTCTAATCGCTCAGGGGAGCCATTCCCCTGAGCGCACCTAAAAACATCAACGGTTACGAGAAAGTTATTTTTCATAGTAATGACCCTGCTGCTATTTGCAGCATGCAGCAAAGAGGAGGGTGACGCGAACGTCAAGGACGACGAGCGCGTTCCCCTCCGCATTGTTTCAGGTATCGAAGTGGAACGGCTGGGAATCACCCGTGCCTACGACACGCAGTGGGAAGATGCCGACCAAATCGGCCTCTACTGCACAACGAACGGTACGTCAACTACGTATATTGACCATGCCAGTACCCCTACGACCTGCGCCAACCTGGCATACACCTTCGCCGACGGCACCGACTATGAGACCTATCCGGGCAGTGTCACCACCTACCGCGCCTTCACCGGCACGACGGTCTATCTGCCTGCCGACGGCTCCAATATCGACGTGTATGCGTACTACCCACACAGCACTGCCTCCTCACAGATAACGACGAATTCCATCACGGATATTGAGATTGATGTCAGCGACCAGACTTCGCAGAAAGCCATTGACTTCATGCGGGCTGAAGTGCAAGACCGTAACACGGCAAACAACGTTGCTGCCTTGCTTTTCACCCACCAGCTCGTGAAGCTGCAATTCAACGTGAAGCGCGGTGCGGACATGCTCGAAGATGAGATTAGCCAAGCCTTCACCAACAGCAGGCTGAGCCTCACCGTCGGTCGTCAACCCACAGTGGCCACCTATAATCTATACACGGGCGACATCAGCAGCATCACGCCGCTTGGAACACCCACCCCGACCAGTTCGCCCATCACCACCCACATCATGACGACCGCCGAGACCGGCTACGACAAGTCCTTCGAGGCCATCGTCCTGCCTAACGAGGCGACCTACAACCCGGCTGCCGACCGCACCGTGACCATCACCATCGGCACGGCCAACCATCCAACGGCCTACACATACACCTTCACCATCGGCAGCGGCACCACGTTCCTCTCTGGCAACAAATACATCTATAACGTCACCGTCAATGCTACCAGCATCCAGGTGGACCCTACGAAATACACCGAGCAATGGTAAGCTGAAAGCCATAAATGACTATGAACGCTAAGGAAATACAGAATCACCAGCATGGAGAAATCATTCTCTACCAGCCCGACGAGACCGTCCGTCTTGAAGTCCGGCTGGAGGATGAGACTGTGTGGCTGACGCAGGCGCAGATGGCGGAGTTGTTTGAGAAAGACCAATCTGTAATAGCAAGACATATTGCTAATATATTTCGTGAAGGTGAGCTGGAAGAGGAAAGTAATATGCAGATTTTGCATAATACTCTGTCAAAATACAAACCAACAAAGGTGTACAACCTGAATGTTATCATCTCTGTTGGATATAGGGTGAAAAGCAAACGCGGCATCCAGTTTAGGATTTGGGCTACGTCTGTTTTAAAGGAATACCTTATCCGTGGCTATGCCGTCAATCAGCAGTTGAACCAACAGCAGTACGGACGAACCATAGAGGTCAAGGAGTACAACAGCCGTTTCCACGACCGCTTTCTCATCCTCGATGATGACCTCTACCATTTCGGCGCATCCTTCAAGGACCTGGGTCGTCGCCTGTTCGCCTTCGAGCGCATGGGACTTGACAGGTCGGTCATACTCGGACAACTATAAACCTGAACAGAATGAACAAAGCACGAATCTTACATAATATCCGCACACTCGCCCTCCTGCTCCTGCTGCTCCTTGGCGGCATGGGTAGCGAGGCGTGGGCTTACAAAGTGACGTACCACATCCTCACCCTGCCGATAAACGCAAGTTGGCCTGGCGTCACGAATACCGATTATTACACCTGGAGCATGGAGGCCGTCAGAACCATTGTAGATGATGCTTCTACCGTGGGAGATTTGCCTGCTCACTTCAAGAGTCCACTGGCCAAAGAATTCAAGTTTTATCAGGCATCTGATATTGACTTGTATTCGAGTGGAACAGTGCAGTCAATCTATGCAAATCACAGTGCCACCAAATATATTCTTTATAAAATCAAGGGAGGAGCCACACCATTGTCTGAAGGTGCTGCCGTTACCGCTGATTGCGACATCTACGTCACCTACGAATACAATGCTGCCAATACGATAGCCAAGCTCGACGGCTCGGAGGCTTACAATATTGTAATCAATAATGGTTTCCTGGCTTATAACATGGGTCGAAACAACCGTCTGGCAGTGGTACCTGAGCAAAATGGAAGCCAGCGCAGAGTTTCAGGTGAACAGGCGGTCAGCCACGACTTTATCAAGGTCGATGTCAGTGGAGCGAATATTGGAACCTATTGGGCTGATGCTCAAAACAAGAATCCAAGATCGAAAACAGAGTCCAAATTCTATTTCAAGTTCAAGCTTGAGGGGTCTGACCCATACAATATCACCATCCGTACTGCATACGATACGGATGACTATTACATAGAAAAATATGCTAGTTGTGACGATAATTTCGTAAATAAGTATTATAAGGAAAGTAGTTTGTTCGCTAAATCTACAGATGAATTCCTATTTGCGAGTGACGACAATAAAAAGTATAAAGTAGGTTATAATACATCACCTCTCCCCGCTGACCCCGCCGACTCTGATCCTATGCCAGGATATTACCGTAATCTCGGCGGTGCTATATGGAACTCGTTTGCCCTGCTGAATAACACGGATGGAACCGGTCTTGTCTTTATGGGCAGTAGGCTGGTAGATGGTAATGGTAAAATCAGCGATCCGACCAAAAAGAACGGTGCATATCAATATTACTACTTCCAAGCGGATCCCAACAAAATGTATTATAAACTGATGTCTTCGGCGGAAGCTACCAACAATTACACTGTCGATCCGAAGATGCATAAGCTAAAGACCTACATCTACAAGGTAAAGACACCGTTTGGCAATATTCTCACAGCCGAGAAGGAATGGACCGAAGCCTACGGCTCGGATAAAATGGAGGATCATGTTCCTGACGCGCTAAAGCGCAAATATGTCACCTTTACGGGAACCTATCAGGACGAGGACTTGACCCTTCCCTTGGCAGACTTTGACGATGCCGATGACAAAGTGACTGCAGATGGGGCTGGGAAAAGAGTGGTTTGGCTGAAGTACGAGTCGAATATGCCCTTCGAGTCGTTGCCCGTCGGTGGCAGCTATGAAGATGCCCGTTGGTACACCATCCGTATGAACGGTAGCGTCAATCAGCAGTATCTCGGCTATTATTATTATAGTAGCGGCAGCTTCTACAGTGGTTTAGGCTCCACCAGCAACCTGCATCAAGGCGAGGCCAGCGCCAAGGCACAGTTTGCTTTCATTGGCGACCCCTTCGAACTGAAGATTATCAGTCGTGCAGCCAGTGAAGCGGATGATGCAAACCGCTACGTGGGCTGCGCCAAAGCTGCTGCTAATGGAACAACGCTGACCCCCCAAACGGGCTCTGTTACTGCTGGCGTTCCCGATGACATCAGCACCTGGCAGATAGAGTGGGGAGAAATTAAAAACCCCGACTACATGGTTCTGCAACAGTTCAACACCGAGGGTAACTTCATCGGTTGGAACAGCGAGGCCGAGAACAAGCCCATGACCTACAGCACCACGTCGACTACCATTCGTGTCGTAGAGCTGGAAAAGAAGGACTACGTCTTTCATATCGTTCGCCCCGATGGCTCCATCGCCGTGAAAGCCACCGATGCGCAAGACGTGGGTACTCCGCTGAAGAAGAAGAATATCCCGAGCATCATCTACAGCCCTTTCCTCGACCCCTCGGGCGTCACCGTCACGTTCTATTCCGATTCTGCGTGTACCGATCCAATCACCCATGCACCCTATACTGTCACGGATGTAAGTAAACACATCTATGTGAAGTACAATATGAATGATGCTGCTGCCGCCTATCTAAACAACAAGAATTTTTATGTGCAGGTTAATGGTGAGTTCATCTATAATGACGGAGGAACCATCAAGAGTAAGGAGAGTATGGATGTCGCTGATGCTGCTAATGGCGCTTTCATCTGGAAGTTAGGTGGCAACGACCCTTACGCCATGACCATACAGAATACGGCAGACGACAAGTATGTAGAGGTGGCCGACTGGGCGACTGGAACAATCACAAATCCATGGCCCAGTTCTGCCCCAGACTCGAAATACATTGTCAAGCTTAGTCCCTACACCACGGCCATTACCAACTCCTATGAGGTGATGGCTGCCACGGGCGACGACGTGGATGCTGCCACTACCTACTATAATATGGCCCGCCTCGACAACACCACGGTCAAGATGGTCAGCAACACAACCACGCCACACGGTTCGCCCTCTTTGCGTTTCCAGCTTATTCCGACGACAAGTCACAACGTGACCTACCACCTCATAGACAAGGAAGGTGTGGACCTGTTGCAGGTGGTGGCGCGTCATGCTGATGACGACGATCCCGACTTCCCTGCACAGTATCGCAGTCCGCTGGTGAGCCACTACCATTATTATGAGTTGGGGGACTTCACTAGAACTGTGATTAACGGAAAAACCCACTATGCACTGGATGGTACGCCCTCGGAACTGGACAAAATAGAGAGCGAAACAACCGATGTGTATGTCCTCTATAATGGCATAAATGACGTCAGCGACAAGTACGACCTGCAAACTAAGAAGACGACGTATTTGCTGAAGTACGAAACAGGAACTGACTTCAGGGCTGAGAACGGTAGCGATGACCTGGAGCCCACCCCCATCCGGCCAATCTATCCCTACTGCAACGGCGACTGCAACTTCTTCGTCTATGGTCAGGCCCAGTTCGACCTGCAGCAGGAGGGTGCTTCCAGCACCCGCACCCGTTGGGCGTGGTACTTGGAGAGCGCCAACGGCGACCCCTATCACGTTAAGATTTGCTCTCGCCAGCAAGAGACGGCCAATGAAGACGACCCGGAGAACAAGGATATTCGTGGCTACTTCAAAACCTATCAGCCCGACGACTACGACAAGGTTATCACAGCACTCGTTTGGCCTAACGTCTCTGGCCTCCAGGGTACGGAGTATATGATTCTGGGTACAACGGGACGTTTCCGGCTTGTGACTACGAATGCCATACCTCTGGATGCTGACCATGATGAAACGCCAGAGAGTACACAGCGCTACACAGTGACCAGTTTTGAGAATTACTGGAAGACCTTTGACACCATCAAAAAGAAGCTGCTGAAGGACATTCTCGAAGATAAGGACAAGGGTAACAGCAAGTTCGAAGACGCCAACGGCTCCATCACTGTGCCTCACGAGCCTGCAAGTTACCGGGAACTCCTGACAGGCACCGATCCCGGAGAGTACGCCCTTCACTCTTACAAGAAATGGGCCTATGCCAAGCGTTTCAATGGCTACAACAAGAAAGGTAAGACCAGCAAGGGCTGGGAGGAACAGGAACACTGGTTCCAGACGGTCGAGATGGGTGAGGGTGTCTTTGACCTCATCCCCATCGACATCAACCCCGTGCTCATCCTGCTCGACCAGCACGGATGGGAAATCATGCGCAAGCCGTTGCCCACCAGTCCCGACGACCCGACGAAGGCTGCGAAGTACGACCAGATACGTCCCTACGACAGTCCTATGGTGAAGGAGTACTATTTCTGGACAAAGGCATCGAAGCGTATCGGCTTCCACCAGTACTACAACCTCAGTCAGCAAGTGATGAACGATGGCAAGCCCTATACCTCCCACTCCCTCACCGACCTGCCCCCTTATTCCACTGCCACCAACCTGCGCGACGCCAAGGGCAACCAGTACGACGAGTATGTCACCTATACTGTGAAGGATGAGTATGCGCAGAGCTACAATTCTGCTACTAAAGCGGGCCAGCCGTTCCTTATCCAGCAGGGCAGCAAGTATGCCTCCTACGACGGCTCAGCCCTATCTACTCTCTCTGTTCCCAGTCCGGGTGGAATGCCAAAGTACATCATTGACAATATCGCCAACCTTGCCCCCGATAAGACCAAGAAAACCGACCTGTGGTATGTGAAGCCTAATGCCCGTATCGATTATGAGATGGGGTATGTTGATAAAGATGCGGACCTTGCTATTGAAACCAATCATGATTGGACTGACGAAACCGGCTACACAGGCTATACGGGCAGCTTCAGCGATGGCTTCGACCCCTACAACATCCAGATTTCAAGCGTACCTTACGACACTAAATATTTCGTCACCAATGCCACGGGTGCCACGCTTGAAGAGGGTGCCGGTTCGCTTGTGGGTACGTATGATGCCGACCCTGCGGTGTCGATGGGAGCACCTAAGACGGACGTTTCCGGTGTGTGGTACGACAGCCGTGTCCTGCCCATCACCAATGCCACCTTCATGGCTGTGCAGGATGCCGACGGCAACATGCAGCTCATGCCGCGCTTCGACCAAACACGGCGCATGAAGGACTTCACGGAGCTGACCTCGAATTCGGAGGATGGGCATACCTACACACAACTCTTCCGCCCTCTGGTCTATAACTATCACATCATCGACAATCAAGGCCGCGAGTCGCTGCGCTACAAGAGCGGTGGCGACCTCGTGCCGCAGACCCCCGACCACTTCAAGAGTCCGCTGGCCAAGGACTTTACGTATTATAAGGGGCTGACGCTTTCCGAGGGTGTCTATACGGAAGTGAAGGACAAGCAGGACATCAGCAGCAAGGAAATCACAGCGTCGTTTGCCAGCGCCAGTCTTACGGCGTCCGGCAGCGCGGGCAATGAGGTCTATGTGCGCTATACTTACGACAAGGAGGCCGACGAATTAGGCATTCTGCAAGGCAAGTGGCTCACCATGCAGTTGAACGAGAAGGATGCCAAGTATGACGGCGGCATCAAGGAGGGAACCGATAAGCCCGAACCTGTTGATGGTGACGATAAGGCATGGCAGTGGAAGTTCCTGAAAACTCCGCAGAGCGACCCTGACCCATATGCCGTACAGCTGTTCAACCGCAACAATCCGGGGGCAGACAATGAGTTGCCCACAAGCGGGAAGCGTTTCGCCCTGCTCTCGCACACCACCGACGACTACTACGCTCTGGCCGAGGCCGGCACGGCGAATGCGGACTATGACACTTATAATTTCCTCAACGGCAACGGAGCGATGAGCACCTTCGATTCTGCCCCCATTTACCAGGAAACAGGCTTCCTCAGCACGTCGTGTAGCTTCAGCGGCACCAACTCCCAATTGCTGCTCATCGACGAGGTGGAGCATACCTATACTTATAAGATTTATACCAACACAGGTGCATTTGCCATCAGCGAGACACAGGACAACGCAACGGTTGTGGAAAACGGGTATGTACCCGTACTGCCCAGTAACATCCAGACGTTGCTGCTCAATATCGACCAGTTCCGCTACTATAACAAGGACGATGTCACCTTTGGCACTGGAACCCCCGTACCAATTGCCGCGACCGACACCCTTGGCAAGGCCCTGACCAACCTCTACGGCCTCTACGACGATGAGGTCATCGTACACTATGTCCCCTACGACCCGCTCGTGACGACCTATAAGGTTCCCAATGTGCGTAATACCCCATGCACAACCGTTGCCAAAGGGAATGGCTCTAATGATGCCTCCATCGACCTGAGCAACGAACTGCTCTACAACATCATCTGGTACGACGACGATATCATGACCAGCACTGACGATGAAACCATCATTGGAGGTGGTAGCCATGGGCTGATGGCCGACAACGCCCATGAGTGGAAGCTCGACGGCAACGACCCCTACGCCATCAAACTGCGTCATAAGAACTCCAGTCCAACGGGCAAGTGCGTCTATAACTCATCCTCAAATGACTGTACCTTGAGCGACAACAACGCTACCACCTTTATGCTGTTGCCCAAGAGCGGCTACGACTATGGCGTGCTGCAAGTGACGGGCGATGCCAACGCTCGGAAACTTACAGGAGTGGGCAGTACGCTGACCACTGACGCTGTTACCGACCCCACACCGTTCGTCATCTTCCTGCTCTCCACCCATAAGGTGACCTATCATCTGGTCATAGCGACCTTAAACACAACAGTGACCATTCCATATCGTCCAGCCGATGAAAGTGGTAATCCTTATACTAACCAGGAAAAGACTATTACAGGTACTACCCAGCGCAACCTGGTCGCCAATCCCATTGCCGATGTCAATGTCGGCCAAATCAGCCTTGGCGACCAGTTGAAAGTGCCTGATGCCATGTTCCGTCCCAATGTGGACTATGAATTCTATGTGCAAGACATTTATGATGTTTACCAATCTGGCGATGTTCTTGATGGTAAGGAAGTCGGTGATGATAAGGCGGTGAACGGTGATCTAAACAACAAGTACAAAGGCCTTAAGGTGACGGCTATGGGTAAGGATGAAGCCCTCTTGGGTAAGCACGTTATAATCAACATCCACTATGTATTCAAGGGAAATTTGAAGACCAATTCAGGTAACGACTTCGTGAAGAGCGTCAGTGAGAACAAATGGTACACCTTCGAGGCCCAAAAGGCCGACGGCACGCCGCAGCTGATGCAGTTCACCAACGCCTGGGGCATGGAGGTGAAGGAAGGCCGAGGCACACACTACACCAACGACTACCTGTGGACGCCCATAGGCGACCCCTATGGTTTCAAGATGTACCACCGATACACCTACGTGAACAGTGGTGCATGGAATAACGGTGAACCGCACAGAGTAATGACAACCTCTGGTACTTTCTCTGGAGAAACAATCCCAGTAACCATGGGCTATGACAATGACGTGGATGATGACAATTCCGTCTATGAGTTGTTAGAAGCGAAGACTCCTGGTTTCTTTAAGATTCATCCTGTAGCCAACAGCGGTGGTACGCAGTACTATTTCAAAATCGTCAATGCATTGGAACCTGGTTCCTCAACAGTCTATCACGACTATGTGCGGCTCACCAGCGACGCGGAGAACTACACCGAATTCACTTTTGGCCTGAGCGAGGACATGGTGAAGCCCTACTACGACCGTGCTGGCTACGTGGGCGGACTCACCGCAGCAGGCAAGGCGCTTTACGAAGCTGCGGGCAACGACCTTATGGCCAAGCAGGACGTGGTCTATAATCCCGCCAACATCGTGCCGTTCACGTATGGTTACTACCGCTTGCATTCGCCTTCCGACATCTCGGGTATTGCCACGCGCTATGCCAGTGGCTATACACACAAGACGGAATTGGATTACGATGGCAGCTCTGCAGATGCTAATGGTGATGAAAACAATAATTATGACCCCCTGCCCATGCACTTCTACGAGCGCAAGGGAATAAGCACCAACACCTTCGAAATGCTTGGCATTAACACTTCTCCTGCTACCCGTGGTGTCATTCCCATCTCGGAGCCTGTGTATGACCCTGCCAGCATTTTCCGCTTCGAGCAGGTTCCTTGGAGAGAATCCCAGGGAGATCCAGCGGGATATTATCAAGATGTTTCAAACATGGCGGTCCTAAGTACTCAGGGACTTTATGTAAAAGGTTCCAAGGGCCCTGGAAACACTGAGACTTCAGAAAACGGGAAGGCCATCATGATAGCCCCCGCAGGAAGCACACCCACGAGTTCAGAAGCTACACCACTGTTCATCATGGACATTGGCGGTGGTATTATGCTGATACACGACCAACAAACCGCAAGCGGTCGTGCAAACCTAAAGTACCTTAGTTTCGACCAGAGCAGCGATATCTACGACCTGAAGCTGACTCACAACACCCACACCGACCATGCCAAGTGGCTTATCGAACCCGTCAAGGAGCAGGGACTGAAACTGACGACCAATAGTGATGGAAAGCGCTATTACTATACTACGTTCTGTGCACCTTACGACGTGACGATTACCACGGAGGCCGCTGAGGCTTTTGTTGACAAGGAAGGGGAATGGGATAATCAAATCATCCATCTGCGACGCATCGGAAAGACCATCCCAGCCGGCACTCCGGCCATCATCCGTAGCACGGCCATTGGTGATGTGTCGCTGACCGTGCCTGGTACAAGATCGTCGTCTATCTCCAGTGTGTTCTCTGGCAAGTATCTGGAGCAGTTGCTTGAACCCTCCCCCGCTCCAGATGTTTACGTGCTCGGCCTGCCCTTCACCAGCGCCAGCAACATGACGCCAGACGCCTACTTTGAAACCACGGGTGAAATCAATGGCTCGCTTTTCACGCAGACCACAACCGGCGTGGGCTTCTACCTCAATGCCACCCCCAACAAGGAGGCAGACATTGCGAAAGCCGGCTGGACGCACAACAACCTCTACGTGCTGCACAATAAGATTTATTATCGTGCTGGTACAGCTTCTGTGTCCTATGCGCCTCGTCGTACCGCCAGTGGTATTGAATACATTCCCGTGGTCTTTGAGGACGATGAAATCGAGGAGCCGCAGTTGTCGGACGAGGAGCAGCCTGTCTATGACGGTTCCGACCGTGTCTATGACATGCAGGGGCGCTGTGTGATGATGGGACAGCCGGTCATCGACGGCAGTTGGCGCTATCGGCTTCCTCCGGGCATCTACATCCTGAACGGAAAGAAGATCAAGCTGTAGCGCATTCCTATTCCCAGCAATCCAAGTCTAATTCTGGCATCAAGGTCCGATGGAAGGTCGGTTCCTTGATGCCATTTTTTTTCTGGCTTCGGTAGTCGTCGAGGAGGCGGAAGACGTGTTTCCCTAACAGGAGGATGGCGATGAGGTTGCAGGCCGTGAGCAAGGCCATGCAGAGGTCGCCGATGTTCCACACCAGGCTGAGGTTGGTCAGGGCTCCGAACATCACCATGACCCCGCCGGAGAAGAGGCGATAGACTGTGAGGACGGTGGGGCTGGCGGTCATGAAACGGATGTTGGCCTCGCCGTAATAGTAGTTGCCGATGATGGACGAGAAGGCGAACAGGAGGATGGCCAGGGCTATGAAGATGGGGCCGAACGCGCCAATCTCGCTTCCCAGGGCTGCCTGCGTGAGGGCGATGCCGTTCAGTTCTGGCCCGTTGTACAGCCCGCTGATGAGGATGACGAAGGCCGTGCAGGAGCAGACGAGCAGCGTGTCCGTGAAGACTCCCAATGCCTGGATGAGTCCCTGCTTGACGGGGTGGGAGACGGTGGCGGTGGCGGCCACGTTGGGCGCACTGCCCTCGCCGGCCTCGTTGCTGAACAGGCCCCGTTTCACACCGTTCATGATGGTGGCACCCAGTGCGCCGCCCACGCCCTGCTCCCAGCCGAAGGCATTGCTGACGATGGTTTTCAGCATGTGCGGGATGTGTTCAAGGTTCAGCACGATGATGACGACGACCAGGAGGAAGTAGCCGATGGCCATGAGGGGCACCAGCACGGCACTGACGTTTGCAATGCGGTGGATGCCGCCGAACACGATGAGCAGGGCCACGGCGGACAGGACGATGCCTACCACCAGCGGACTCCAGCCGAAGGCTTCCTGCATGGCTCCGCAAATGGTGTTGCTCTGGATGGAGTTGTAGGACAGGCCGAAGGTGAGGGTCAGCAGCACGGCGAACAGGTAGGCCATCCATCTGCAGTGCAGCCCTTTCAGGATGTAGTAGGCGGGCCCGCCGATGAACCAGCCTTCGTGTCGCTGTTTGAAGAGCTGGCCCAGTGTGGATTCGACAAAGGCTGTGGCGGAGCCTATCAGCGCAATCGTCCACATCCAGAACACGGCTCCCGGTCCGCCGACGGCAATGGCCGTGGCCACGCCGGCCAGGTTGCCTGTGCCGACCCGTGTGGCGACGGAGACGGCAAAGGCTTGGAACGAGGAGATGTGCTTGCGGCCTCCGTCGTTGTCCTTCGGGTGCTCATGGCCCGATGTGGCCGAGTCGGTGAGGAGCCTGAACATTTCGCCGACCATGCGGAACTGTACGCCTCTCGTTTTCCATGTGAACCATAGTCCACAAGCTGTCAAGACTCCTATCAGCACGTATCCCCACAGGGCATCGTTCAGTTGGGTGATGAGTTCGTTCATTGTGTGTCGTGTTGAATGATTTGGCGACAAAACTACGAAAAAACAATCGTTTTTTTGCAAGGAAACGGGAAAAAAAGTGGTTGGAACTGCTCTCCGAATTTTTCCTGCGGTGACGCAGAACTCTACAAACGAATAGAGTTCTGCGTTGAGCTGAGTAGAGTTCTGCGTCATCTTTGATAGAGTTCTGCGTGATTTTAGCCCCCTCTTATAGGGGAGGGACGTCCTCCGGATGGGTGGCTTGAGGGGTGGGGGATTCGTAGATTATCCAGCAGGGGGAACCTGCTGGTTCGTTGATTTGGGTCAATAATTGGGCTTTTTGTGTGTTAAATAGGGGGAGGCATGGGTCGTGGAAGGAAAAAAAGGCGTAAATTTGTAGTTCAAAAGTGTTAAGTTGTTCAGTAGGAACATTTTGATAAAAAAATAGGAGAAAAAATGAAAAAGGTATTAAAGATGCTTTTGGCTTGCGTGCCACTGATGGTGGCATGTTCAGGCGAGGATATGTCGGAAGAGCAGAACAACCCCTCAACCGACACATCGTTGCTGCCCTCAACGGAAATCTATGTGCAAGGACAGCTGTTGGCTCAGGAAGGTATGGGAACCCGTGCAAACTATCAGTGGCCGAAACACACGGAAGAGGGCTGGGAGACTGCGCGTTTCTCGATTCGTGCGGACAGCACAATCCCCGATTATACGGACAAGAGTTCGGCACTCTACTACGGACGCTTCCAGGGTGGAAACAACAAGGGAAAGGTCTATACCTATTATCCCTACGGACACTATAACGACCGCGACTTGGACTACTATCAGAAAGACAAGAAGACGGGCAACAACATCGGCCTGTTCCGCTATGTCTATGACCCGACTGGCATGACTACCCAGCTTCCCCTCATGGAGATTCCACTGGTGGAGGACATTCTCAGGGACGAGGTGGAGACGCTGACGAACGACATCAACAAGGGCAGCAACGTGGCGAAGAACACCGCCGAACTGGCCAAGGTCAATAAGCTGCTGGAGGACTATGACTCGGAGTACCTGAACTCGCACGTGCTGTGGTATGTGGTGAAGGAGGTTGGTATGCAGTATGGCTGGCACGTGAACGGTGTGCTCACCAAGGACGTGGTGCCCAACTATGTCATCCAGCCCGACAAGGTGCCCAACAACGTGGAGGTTGACATCCACCAGCAGGAGCATCAGGACTGGAACGAAATCAAGACTTCCGTGCATATCCGTGCCGATGTGGAGTCTGTGACCATCAACTTGCCCATCCGCGAGGAGAACATCGTGGAGCAGGACGATTTCGACATCCGCGTCTATGACTACTACTACAAGGAATACACGATCAAGCACAAGATTACACACAACGCCCAGGGCATTACCATCGAGATTTACGACATCCCGGCTACGCTCATCGAGACGCTGAAGACGCAGTTTGGCGACGGCCTCACCGTGGAGGTTCACAGCTATTGCAAGCAGGCCGAGGGCATCTGGGAAGACCTGAAGAAGAGCTGCGTGGTCCGCACTGGCAAGGCTTGTACGGTGAACGGCCAGATTACCAGTGCCTTCAACACGGAGAATGTGCCGATAACGATTATGCATCCATAGGGACGATTCCGATAAAAGACAGGGGCGCAGCGCATGAAAAACGCTGCGCCTTTGTTTTGAGGGGATGGGAGTGATGGGAATAATGGGAGTGATGGGCGATTTTGGGGACTGTCAAGACAAAAGGAAAGAAAATCCTGCGGGAGGATGTGACACTCAGGATTTTTTCGTAATTTTGTCCCCGAAAAGCGAAATAAACGGACTGGAATTATGAATACAGCAGAAAAGAAAGTTTTTAACACGGAGTTCTGGCGCTTCCTGTGGTCAAGCATCCTGATTGCGCTGTCGGCCTGCTTGGGCAACGTGGTCGATTCAATCATCGTGGGTAACCTCATCGGCGAGGACGGCGTCAGTGCCATCAACCTGTCGAAGCCTGTCACGCAGTTCATGTTCACGGTCAGCATGTTGCTCTCTACGGGCGCGAGTATGCTCGTGGGCATGGAGCTCGGCAAGAAGGACTATGCGCGGGCGGCCAGCATCTTCACCCTCTCCACCGTGGGCTGTCTGGCTTTCGGCCTGCTGATGACCCTCGGCGGTGTGTTCTGCAACGATGCCGTCACGGGTATGTTGTGCTCGAACGAGCAACTTTCCGGCGGCCTGCGCGACTATCTTTACCCCATGCTTCTTGGTGCGCCTGCCTTTATGGTGTCGTGGGCAATGGCCAACATGGTCGGGGTCGATGGGAGTCCGAGGCTCGTTTCCGTCGCCATCCTCATCGACAATGCCGTCAACCTGTTGTGCGACATCGTCTTCATCAAGTGGCTGGGCTGGGGCATCGAGGGTTCGTCGTCGGCCACCGTCGTCGGCCACCTCGTCGGCATTGCCATCATGTGCTGGCACTTCAGGTACTCCGGCAACCACCTCCGGCTGATGTTGGGAAGGGAAAAGGCGTTCACTGCTACCTTTCAGCAAATTATCTCCCAGGGCGCCCCGCTCGCCTTGGCGTCCATCAGCCTTACCGCCTTGCTGCTGTGCGCCAACAACATTGTCCTCTCCACGCTGGGCCGCACGGGCATCTTCGCCTTCTCCGTCTGCATGAACATCCTGTATATCTACAATCTCTTCCTCTCCGGCACCTGTCGCACCATCCAGTCGCTGGGTGCCATCCAGGTGGGCAAGGGAGACAACGAGACGTTCCAGCTCGTCATCAGCAAGTCGTTCCGTTTCATCACGACGGCGATGCTCATCACCTGCGCCGCCGTCTGGCTCTTCCCCGAGGACATCACCCGCTTTTTCGGTGCCGACGAAGCGAGTTTCATTGCCGAAGGTGTCCGCGCCCTGCGCATCTTTGCCTTCAGTTTCGTCCCCTTCTGCTACATCTACACGCTGATGATTGTCTATAAGCTCTACGGCCACCACCGCATGGCGCTCTTCATTTCCTTAGCGCTTTCGCTGATGGTCATCCCCGTGCTCTGGGTCATGGCGAAGCTCATGCCCGGCAACCTCTGGTACAGCTACCTCATTGCCTATGCCATTGAAGCCCTGCTCATCGTGCTCTTCCACCGCATGGGCCACTTGACGTTTGAGTTGAAAAAGGCTAATTGAAGAAGGGGGACGGCGAAAAAACCTGAAACAGAAGAATGAAAAAACTATTGATGATAGTCAACGAGGATCGCTTCTTTCTTTCGCATCGGAAGGGGATTGCCCTCGCAGCACAGAAGGCGGGGTGGAACGTCACCGTGGTGTGTAAGGACACAGGGCGTAGGAATGAAGTGGAGGCTCTGGGGCTGAAGGTGCTGGAGCTGCCTATTAATCCCACAGGCATGAACCTCGGGCAGGAGTTTAGGACTTTCTGCTTCCTTTACACCTTATACAAAAAGAATAGAGATGCCGTGATTCATCACGTAGGACTGAAGAACATCCTGTGGGGTGGGTTGGCAGCAAAGCTGGTTGGTGTTTACTGCGTGGTGAATGCCGTGAGCGGATTGGGCGCTATCTTTTCCAAAGGCAAAATGGGATTGCTGGCCAAAGGTGTCTTGTATGTCATGCGCTTTTCGAACAGAAGAAAGAATGTAAAAGTCATATTTCAGAATAATGAGGATCGAGCACTCTTTCTACAATGTCGTGTTATTGAGGAGGCTCAGGCTGAGTTCATCAAGGGTTCTGGCGTAGATCTGAATGAATTCAAGTATGTGCCAGAACCAGATAGTGAGACGCTGAAAGTGGTGTTTACAGCCAGAATGGTCAAGGAAAAAGGCGTTATAGAGCTGATAGAGGCCGCAGAAAGACTGCGCAAGGCGTACGAGGGGTTGGTGGAGTTCTGGCTCTGTGGTCGTCTGGCTGCGAATGCGGATGCCGTATCGAAGGAGGAACTTGAAAGCCGCTGCGACGGGAAATATATCAAATGGCTGAATTTTCAGGAGGATACCAGGTCGATATTGGAACAAAGCCACATCATGGCATTTCCAAGCTACTACCGTGAGGGGGTACCCAAGTCGCTGATTGATGCCGGTGCAGTAGGCAGACCCATTGTCACCACCAACTCCATCGGCTGTAAGGATGTGGTGGATGATGGCGTGAATGGCTTCCTGGTTCCTATAAAAGACAGTAAGGCATTGGCAGAGAAACTGCGTATATTAATTGAAGATAAAGACTTGCGTATCAAGATGGGCAGGGCATCAAGAGAGAAAGCGGAGAAGGAGTTTTCGTTGGCAGATGTTGTCAGGAAACATCTTGAGATTTATAATCGTTTAGTTGGCGGCTGAAATGTGTCAAGTTCTTTCGTTCAAGTCAGGTAAATCATCTGATGAGTCATGCCACCATTGATGCAAATGTTTTCTCTGCTAATGAAACCTGTAGTGAACCTCAGAAGTGTTCTGTCTAACTTCTGAGGTTCACTACATTTTGATACATCCTCACCTATTGATGAGGGGGTGTATTAGTCGCATTTTTCTTGTGTGATACCTCAGCTCGGGATAAGAATGTTCTCTGAAAAGTTGGTGGCCTGAGATGTTTTTTGTGTCTTTAAGTGTGGTTTTCAGTTGTTTATAAAGTTTCAAGAGGGTGCCCCCATGATAACCAACGACAAAATTACAGAATTTTTCTGTGCCGTGGATGAATTTTGCAAGGAATTTGGCACTGAAATGCGCCAAAAGTCCTATACCCTCAGGCTGTTTTCATCAAGCAGGAACTCGTAGATGTTCATATAGGTAATACCATCATTGTCCAGATAACGACTAATCAGGTCTTCGGTAATCACAAACTTTCTGAAGCTGTCGTTGATACTCTTCAAACTTCGCACTTCCTGTTCGCGTTTCTCTGCATCAGGCAGACGCAATGCTGACTGTATGTAATAACGCTGGCTTCCCTGATTACAGACGAAATCCACTTCCAACTGCTTCCGCACACTTGTGCCATTGGCATCCTTCTCGTTCTTTACTACAACACCCACATCTACACTCATACCTCGTAGCCGGAGTTCATTGTATATCAGATTCTCCATAAGATGTGTTTCCTCATACTGACGGAAGTTAATCCTGGCATTGCGCAGCCC
>CAJONZ010000057.1 GCA_905236065.1 uncultured Bacteroidaceae bacterium
AATACTATTGGCGCAGTATCGTCCCTTTAACTTCCCTTTAACTCCCTTTTAACTTCCCTTCCATTCAACTTGCGAAAGTTGAATTATTCATTGTCAATTATTTTTTTTGCCAAAAACAAACGAGACTCAACAAAAATGAGTAAATTTGCGAGTCGATTATGAACAGCCCCCTCCTAACCTCCCCCCTATAGGGGAGGGATGCCATCCGGGATGGACGCCCCATTTTAACTTTTAATTTTTAACTTTTAACTTGGGGGGGTGAAAAGACTAACCACAATAGAACAACATGAAAAACGTGAGAAACATCTTGTTAGCTTTTGCCATGATGGCACTGCCCGCCACGAGAACGAACGCCCAGGTGACGGATGCACTGCCCGACGAGGCATGGAAAGAATCGGAATGGCTCTGCGTGGCCGATGCGCCGGAAGTACAGGGGCGCGTGAATGAGCACACACGGGCTGCGGACGGTTCCAACTGGTTTGTGACGACCCTCGTGAATGAACAAAAGGTTGTAAAGGCCCTGTGGATGACCACGAGCCTCGGCGTAAACGAGCTGTATGTGAACGGCGAGCGCATTGGCAAGGAGGTACTGCGGCCTGGCTTCTCGCATCACAGCCGCACAAAGTATTCGTTCACCTACGACGTGACGAAGGCATTCCAGAAAAAGAAAGGCAGCCTGAACACACTGGCTGCACAGGTGACGCCCGGTTGGTGGGCCGACAAGATTATCACCCCCAGCGGGTCGAACGGCATGTACGGACAGAAGTGTGCATTCCGGGGCGTTCTGGAACTGACGTTCGCCGACGGCAGCACCCATCGGTATGGCACGAACACAAAGCATTGGAAGGCAGGCATTGCCGGTCCCGTGAAACACGCGGCCATCTTCGACGGTGAGGCCTATGATGCCCGTGTGCCTTCTCCTGCCTCCCAATCCTCCACGTCCTCCGTTCCGTCAATCCTCTCCGAACCAGCCATCAGCAAGGAATACGTAGGCATTATCGTGCCGGAGAACGGAGCTGAGGTCTATCACCTGCACCAGTTGGCCCTAAGCCCCCAACGCGCCTACGTCTATTCAAAGACAACGGGGGCCACGGACGAGGCTTATGGCAAAATCGTCATAGACCGAGAGTACAAGGCCGGGAAGCCGATGGTTGTCCGTCCGGGTGAGCACCTGGTCATCGACTTCGGCCAGAACTGCGCCGCCGTGCCATCCTTCCGTTTCAAGGCAAACGAAGGGACACGCCTCAGCTGTCTGCCCGCCGAACTGCTGAACGACGGCAACGGTGCCCAAAGCCGTGGCATGGACGATGCCGAGGGAAGCATCCACCGCCGCAATTTGCGCATCCATGCCGAAAGCATCCGGCTTGATTACACCTTCGGGAACGTGAAAAACGACGCTTTTGTTGACTACACACCCCGCTGCACGTTCTTCGGCTATCGTTACCTGGATATTACCGCCACCGACGAGGTCGTCATTGAGAAGATACAATCCATTCCCGTCAGCAGCATCACGCCTGAGATGGAGACTGGTCACCTGACGACGGGCAACGACCTCGTGAACCAACTCATCTCAAACACCATCTGGGGAATGCGCTCCAACTACCTGAGCGTACCCACCGACTGTCCGCAGCGCAACGAGCGGCTGGGCTGGACGGCTGACACACAGGTCTTTGCCGAGACGGGCAGCTACTTTGCCAACACCGACCGCTTCTTCCACAAATGGCTGCACGACCTGCGCGATTCGCAAAGCCCCGAAGGAGGCTTCCCAAGTGTGGCACCGCCGGGGCAGTACGGCTCCAGCCAGGATGAATACATGCGTGTGGGATGGACAGATGCAGGCATCATCGTACCCTGGACGGTGTGGAAACAGTTCGGCGACGCCTCCATCATCGAGGAGAGTTGGGAGTCGATGGTGCGGTACATGAATCACCTCAGCCAGACGAAGTACGACCACACGACACTCAGCAAGGAGAACGGCAACTACCAGTGGGGCGACTGGCTGAGTTACGAGCCGTTGGAAAGCTGCGGGGGCGGTGCACACAAGAACGGACAGCCTCTGCCCGAAGCCATTGAATATTGGAACTACCTAGGAGCCTCCTACTGGGCTTCCAACGCCGCCATGATGCGCGACATGGCAACCGCCACAGGGCGCGACCCCGCTGAATATGAGACGATGGCGACAGAGGCCAAGAACTACCTGCGCGAGCGATTCTTCCATGCCGATGGCACGTTCAAGACCGAAATCCTCAACACGATGCAGACGCCCGCCCTCTTCGCCCTGCACAACAACCTCTTCACCGGGACGGCAAAGGAAAAGATGATAGAGCGCCTGCGCGAGAACTTCCGTCAGCACGCCGACTGCCTGCAGACGGGCTTCCTCGGCACCTCCATCCTGATGCCCACGCTCACCGACAACGGCATGACCGACGTGGCCTACACCCTACTCTTCCAGCGCAAGAACCCCAGCTGGCTCTACTCGGTCGATAACGGCGCCACCACCATCTGGGAACGATGGAACAGCTACATGAAGGAGAAAGGCATGGGCCCCAAAGGCATGAACAGCTTCAACCACTATGCCTACGGCTGCGTCTGCCAGTGGATTTGGCAGACCTGCGCCGGCATCGCCAGCGACCCCACCTCGCCCGGTTTCAAGCACATCCTCATGCGCCCCCACCCCGACCGTCGCCTCGGCCACCTCAAAGCCGCGTACCAGAGTGCCGCCGGCCTCATCAAGAGCAACTGGCACTACAAGGGCGACAAATGGACTTGGACGTTCACTATTCCCAAGGGTGCTACCGCCTCAGTGACCCTGCCGGGAGAACAGCATTCCAAGGAATACCCAGCGGGAACATACACCGTAACCGTAAACATGAAACAATAAATACCCTATTCCATGAAAAAAGCCCTTCTTTCCCTCCTGCTGCTTGCGGCAGGACTGCTGCCCAGCCAGGCAGACAACCTCACCGTTGACGGCACCAGCCGTTCGTATAACGTGTATGCACCGACAAACCTTGGCGAGAACCGTCCGCTGCTCATTTTCTGCCACGGTGCCAGCCAGGATGCCAATTGGATGCAGAACAGCGAGTTCAAGAACGACAACGTGAGCATGGAGGCCGTTTGCGACACGGCCAAGTTCGTCGTCGTCTTCCCCAACGGCATCAATAACCAGTGGGACATCAGCGGCGACCGCGACATCAACTTCATCAAGGCCATTATCAACAAGATGGTGACGCAGCACAAGATTGACCGCAACCGCGTCTATCTGGGTGGCTTCTCGATGGGTGGAATGCTGACGTACCACGCCATGAACAAGATACCCGACCTCATCGCCGCCTTCGTTCCCTGTAGCGGCTACCCCATGGGCGGTGCAACGGCCAATGCCAACGTGCGTCCATTGCCCATCCTGCACATCCACGGCACGGGCGACGAGGTGTGCGCCTTCAGCGGTGCGCAACCGGCACTAAACGTGTGGATCAATCACAACGGCTGTCCGACGACGGCCAGGGTCGTCAGCAACTACAACGGGTTCAGCGGTGCGAAGATGCACTCCTGGGGCCCAGGCAACGACGGTGTTTATGTGAAGTTGCTGGAACTGGCCAACAAGGGGCACTGGATCTGCAAGGAGCCACAGGTCTATACGGGCAAGGAGATTTGGAGTTTCTGTAAGAACTACTCGCTGAACAAGACCACGCCCAACGTCAGCATCACGTCGCCGAAGACGGGCGAGAAATATATCTGTTTTGCCCCGTCAGGCGAGGCGCAATTTCCCGATTACACCATCACCGCCACGGCAGACGACCCGAACGGCACCGTGGAGAAAGTGGAGTTCTACGACGGAACGACGCTACTGGCCACCTGTATGGCCAAGCCTTACACGGCCACGTTGACGGGAGCCAGGTCAGGCAAGCACACGTTGAAAGCTGTCGCCACCGATAACGACGGCGAGACAAGCACGGCCACCATCGAGGTGACGCTACAGGCTCCGACAATGCTCACCATCTCGTCTGCATTCACCGAGGGGGGCGCAGTGCCTGCCGGATGGACCACCTACGACAGTCAGGATCGTCGCACGGGCTACAGCAACGGCTACTCACAGGGGTGCCGCGTGTTGCAGTTCACGGGAACGCCCCGAGGACTGAGCTACGGACTCTACTTCCGCAACATCAACGGAAGGGCCCATCAGGGCTGGGCCAAGTACGGACTCAGCGACGGTGGCACGACGCTCAGTCTGGCTCCGGGTCACTATACGCTGAAATACAAGATCTGTAACTGGAACATGCCGAACTTCGGCCCGGTGGAACTGCACGTCGAGAAGCGCACGGACGCCACCAGCATTGCCACGCAGACCTACACGCCGACCGTCAACATCGGCAACGTCGCTTCAAACAGCTTCGGTGCCGTGCCGTTGCAAACCTTCGAGTTCGACATCACCGAGCAGGGTGAATATGCCATTGCCGTCTATTCAGCCGCCTCGGAGTGGAGCGACTGCATCCTGGGCCAACTCGTCCTGACGAACAACAGCTATGTAGCGACCGTCCTCCCAAATGTTTACGACCATCCCGTCTTGGAAGACGACACGGTCTATGACTTGCAAGGCCGCAAAGTGCCTATGCCCGCTGGGCTTTCCAAGGGAATCTACATCAAAAACGGAAAGAAATATCTGGGGCGCGGCCTTTGGGAATAAGGCAAATCCCGTCGGTCGTCCTCTTTCTGCGTAACATTTTTTCTGATTTTCTACGGAGCCAAGGAGATAAGGAGGGCTTCGCAAGCGAAGCACTTTCTGCCCTTTCTGCGGAACAATTTTTTCAGTCACACAGAACCTTTAGCATTCTATGTTTATTTCCTAACAACTTTTATAGTTTAACATTTAATTAACGTGATTCAGATATTGTACT
>CAJONZ010000058.1 GCA_905236065.1 uncultured Bacteroidaceae bacterium
GTAGAACTTAATCTTGTTGGCCACCTCCGGCATACGTGCCTGGAAGTCGTGGCGCATGTCGTCCTGCTTCTTCTCATCTCGGGAGAAAATGCGGATTTCACCAATATCGGTCCTCAGGAAACGGTTCAGCACCGCGTTACCGAAACTACCGGTTCCACCGGTAATCAGGAGGGTCTTGTCTTTAAAAACACTCATAATGATAATATTATTAACTCTTTTGTTATTCTATATTTTCTTTTTTGACCACGAATTACACGAATCGTACGAATCAGTTTTTTTCAGATGACAATCATACTCATGATTGCTTTGCTTAAAGTAAAGGGTTTGATTTGACATCATCATCTAAAAAGAATATCTGTGTAATCTGTGCTATGACCTTCGGTCGAGCCTGCTACGCCATGGCATAGATTAAACGAGCTTAGTCTCTGCGCATAGCTTAAACGCAGCCTTCTGTGTGAGGTTAAACAATTCGTGTCAATTGACTCCACTATCGGTCGTCGACCTACGGTTCGTGAGATTCGTGTTCAAATATTTTTCTCTCAGATTTTTGATAGATTTTGAGGTCGAAAACCGCCCACCCCTAATTCTCTAATTCTCAAATTCTCGATATATCTCGTCCTCTTCCAACGGATGGTAAGGACCATCCTTGGCCTCCAGCAGCACCGTCCCGCTCTCCAAGCACTTCAAGCTATGCCACTGGCCCTTCTCTATATTTAGCACAACCCCACCTGGCACCATGTCTAGGGTCTCCATGAGGTTTCCGCGTTCATCATAGAAGTATTCCTCAAAGTGCCCACGAATGCAAACACACGTCTCAGAAGTGTCTTTATGTCGGTGTCTAGGCATCACCGTCCCTGGTTCCAGCGCATTCAGCATCCGTTGCGACTGATCGTCAGCACTATTGCGCAAATCCAAGTTACAACGCAACCGATCTGAGGATTTTGCTTTCTCAGTCAACTCATCAAGTATCTCCTTCGTAATAACCATCCCTTAAACCACTTAAACCATTAAACTATTAAGCCATTAAGCTTTTAAACCTTTAAGCCACTCCTCGCCCACCCTCGGAACTCCTCCAGCAGGAACCTCCCCGCACTCACATCGGCATACTCCCTGAACTTCCAACGGTTCTTCATCAGCCGCCGGCCAATCATCAGGCGACGGTGTAATGTAGTTCCACCGTGGGCTATGTGCGGCGCTGTGATGATATCGTTCCATACACGCTCTTCCTGCTCGGGACTGATGTGCGAGGCTACCTCCACCTCCCGTGCCGGGAACCACTCCCGCGGCAACGCAAACCTGTGCAGGGCTATCGCCGTCATCGAGTCGGCAAAATGTCCCCATAGCGACGCCCCCTTCACCTTGCCCACCTCCTCAGCCTCATCCGCCGTAAGCTGCCGCAAGGCCAGTGCCCAGTCGATGACGTGGCGCAGTTCAATCTTCTCATGCATGAAATGCTTGTAGGCATGCCAGTCCGTGTAGAGGGCCGTCAACGCAGGGCATGGGAAGCAGATACCGGGCAGCGCCGTGGGACGAGGGTCGCTGGTAGCAAGGCGTTGCAGCACCTCCTCTATGCTATAGGCATCCCCTTGGCGCACGCGGCTGTTGCCGAACGAGTGGTGGTGTTCCACCGCCACTCCGTCCACTGTCAGTCGGGCGTGATGTCCGTCGGGCTTGCCCACCTCGATGCCATGCTTATGGAAGCAGGCATTCACCGCCTCGTAGTCCGTGCCCGAGAATATGTCCACATCGCAGAACTCCCGCAGTGTGGGATTGGGATATAAAGCCGACAGCGAGAAGCCTTTCAGTACCATCGTCTTCCATCCCTCCTCTGCCAGCCATCCACCCATCTTCTCCACCACCTGCCGTTTGTGTGCCGATAGCTCCGCCACACTCTGTGCGTAGGCCATCCATTTCGACCACAGCGTAAAGTTTGGGCGACATTCTTTAGGCAGGGCGCTCATAGCAGGAAACGTCATAGCCAGCACCTGCTGCTGCAATGCCAAATCGAAGCACCGCTGCCAGTCCTGTTCTTTTACCCCAGAAATTTCAAAAGGTTTCCCAACAAGCGATGCGTTGATAAGATTGTACAATAGGTTTTCCATTTCAATAACCTATTAAACTATTATGCCACTAACCTACTAAGCAATAAAGCCTCCAACCTAATTCGACCATCAATTTCTCCCATTAAACGCCTCCATAGTAGCTGCTGTAGCCGAGTTAATATCCTTGCGCATCAGCACGTTCTTGATAGTGATGAAAATCACTCGAATATCCGTCCACAAAGTGCAGTGGTCAACATACCACACGTCCAACTCAAATTTCTCTTTCCAGCTGATGGCGTTGCGGCCATGGCATTGTGCCCAGCCTGAAATACCGGGGCGTACCTCATGCCTACGGGCTTGCTCAGGAGAATAAAGTGGCAAATATTGAACCAGCAGCGGACGAGGACCAATCAACGACATGTCGCCTTTGAAAACGTTAATCAACTGTGGCAACTCGTCAACCGAAGTGCTGCGCACAAACTTGCCCACCTTGGTCAGGCGTTTCTCATCGGGCAACAGTTTGCCTTCAGCATCACGCTCATCCGTCATGGTTTTGAACTTAATGACCTTGAAAATCTTGGCATCCTTGCCTGGCCTTTCTTGGAAGAAGAAAGCCCCTGCCCCTTTATTGGCAAAATGCAGGAAGATGGCAACCAATATAAGGAACCAGCCTATCAGTAACAAGGCAATGCCAGAAATCAAGATATCTAAAAAGCGCTTGAAGAAATGTTTATACATGATATTATACGAAATACGAACCACAAATAACCAAAAACTAATTCTTACGAATATAGGAAATAAAATTCGTTATCTGTTGTTCTATGTTTATTATTATTGTCTTTAACCTATCAAATTGTTCTTCTTGAATATAGCCAATATTTTTGCTATTAATAGTTGCATTTCCACTTCATAAGCGGAGCCAAGAGCAGTGTCAAGAAAATGAGCGAAGTCAGCATCTGATGGGCGGGCAGAACCTTCGGCTATGTTACTACTGATTGATACAACGGCCCGCTGAAGTTGATCACACAATCCTTTCTTTTCAAACCATGGCATTTCTGCAGTCACATTGTAAACTTCCGTTGCAAAATTCACAGCATCCTGCCACACTTTATAATCCCTATAATTACGTGCCGTCTTCATAGTACATCGTCTTTCGTCATCGTCTTTCGTCATCGTCTTTTGTCCTAAAATGCCTCATTATCGCATTATATGTATGCTCTACTAGGTAGTTGTCTTTTAGGAACTGGTAGCCTTTCTCGCCCATTGCCTTGCGGTCGCTGTGGATCATTTTGTCGAGGATGGCGGTGAAGGCTTCCACTGAGTTGCTTTCGCACCAGTAGCCAAAGCCGTTGGCCTCGGCTATTGGGCCCATGTCGCAGTTGGGGTCGGTGGCGCAGAGTACCGGCATCTTGTTCTCCAAGTAGCTCAGCAGTCGCGAGGGGAAGTTGGGAATGGTGAAGCGGTGGTCAAGGAAGATGAGGCCGACATCGCAAGCGCATACCAGCTCGTCGTATTCCTTCTTGGGCAATCCTTCCATCACCCTGATGGTTGATTGCGCCCCCAGTGGGAGTTGGGCGTACCATTCTTTCAGCTTTGGCAGTTCAGTACCCGTGCCAATAACAACAAAGAAGCAATCCTTGCGGGTTTTGTTGGCATCGAGACACTTCATCAAGAAAGGTATGCCCTGCGGCTTGCCCAGATTGCCGCCATAGATAAACACCGGCTTATCAAACGGCAATCCATATTTGTTTCTCACCTTTACTTTCATCTCTCCACTATCCACTGACTCTAAACTCTGAACACTCAACTCTACACTATTCGGAGCAACCTCCACTCTGGAGGGTGCGACCTCAGGATTATGCTTCAACACATACTCTAC
>CAJONZ010000059.1 GCA_905236065.1 uncultured Bacteroidaceae bacterium
GCGGCTACTTCCAGCTGAAGCAGGGTCTCACCGCCGGTAGCCAGAGCGCAGGTGCCCGCGCCTTTGTGCTGAACTTCGGCGACGATAGTAACGCAACGGGAATAGTCAGTGCGGAAGCAAATTCTTCACTCTTCACTCTTCACTCTTCACTTTCAGAGTGGTACTCGCTGGACGGTCGCAAGCTCTCTGGCAAGCCGACGCAGCGCGGCATTTACGTCCACGGAGGCAAGAAGGTAGTAGTGAAGTAAACCTCTAAGGAGTCAAGGAGTAAAGGAGTGTCTGAGCCAAAAACTCCTGAACTCCCAAACTCCTTAGAATAATAACAAATTCTACGGACTCAAAGGACTGTCCTGTAAGTCCCGAAAGTCCGTAGACAAAAAGAACCCCCTAAGGAGTCCACGAGCCAAGGAGTGGCTCCGCCAGAAAAACTCCCCAACTCCTAAACTCCTTAGACAAAGAAAAAAGAAACAATTAATCCATAGAGAATGTTCTTTATGTCAAAACGCTGATTGGGCTGATTTTATTATGGTGATCATTGTTTTTTAGGCTTGAAAAGCCGGTGTTTTTGCTCACGAAGTATGTGATGTCTCTGCAAGAGACCAAGATGAAAGGTAGGTATTTTTATCTGGGTGCTCGCACCCAAGGAAAAATAGACGCCTTTCAGCTTATAAGGACTGAAAGTCCGACACATACTGACGTGAGTGTTTTTGTTGTTTTTGTAAACCTCAAGACACGGGGGTTTTGCAGGTGAACTGTATTTTCGGGCACTTCTTCGGATTTTCTTCTTCCTTCATAGAAAATCATTCCTGCGGCGTGAGAAATCCCCTACAAGGATAGGGAAAATACACTGCGTAATAGGTATCCCACTGAGGGAGGGGTGGAAGATTCGCTTTATCTTTGCATCGTCGAAAGAACAAAGCGGGATGAAGGATGAGTTCTCCCAACGGTTTACGACGCATAAATAACTCGATTTACAAACTTTTAAAAACAAGGAATATTATGAAAAAGTCAGTTTTTACTTGGATGGCAGTTTTGATGTTGGGTAGCACAACGTGTATGGCACAGCGTCACGTAGGTAATGGCGAAATGGCACGTGGTGGGTCGCATCAGGTGGCTCAGAACGTGGGAAGCCGTCGGGGCGGTTATCAGGATGATATGTATGCCGCACCGCGCAGTGGGAATGTGCGTGGCCATCGGGATGGCATTCGCAGTGAGCGCAGGGTCATTGAGAACCACGGCCCCAGGGTGATTCATCATGCTCCTCGCATGGTGGTACATCCGGCACCCGTGCCTCCTCCACCTCCATGCGCTCCCGTGCCTCCTCCACCTGCCCCTGTAAGGTATCACCACACGGTACATGTGTCGCCCGAGGGTGTTGTGGTCGGTGCGATCGTCGGAACGGTGATTGGTGCATTGCTCAGCCATTAGGCTGGGCTTTTTTTGGCGTTGTTTGCATGTTAAAAAATATTGATTGTGCGGCTTGTATCGGCAGGATTGTGTACCTTTGAAAAATTTTCAACAGAGCAAAACGGTTTTTATATGAGAATATTGGCAGCATTGGGAGGATGGCTACTGGCGGCGGCGGTGTGTGCGCAGAACTTGCAGAAGGGTGATTACGGCTTTCTGTATTGCCACATGTCGGGCGAGGGCGAATGGACGGCGTATGCCCTGAGCCGTGACGGCTTGCATTATCATGACTTGCTGGACGGCAAGGAGGTGTATGACACGGAGCGGCTTTCGGCCATTGAGGGTGGCGCACGGGATGCATACATCTGCCGGAAGAGTGACTCGGGCAAGGGGTACCTGATGGTGACGACCGACATGGCGAACCACAAGAGCCGCACGTGGTTTAACTATGGCATCAACCTGTTGCGCAGCGACGACTTGATTCACTGGGAGAGCACGACGTTCGACTTCCGAAAGGGAAAGGAAATCTTCTGCGACCCGGAGTCGCCCGACGTATATAAGGACTGGACGACGATTAAGCGGGTGTGGGCTCCACAGGTTTTCTGGGATCCTGCCTACGTGTGGCCCGACGGAAAGCGGGGCGGCTACATGATTTATTATTCGTTGTGGAACCCGGACGAGGAGGCATACGACCGAATGTACTACAGCTATGCCGACCACTCGTTCACGAAACTGACGAAGCCGCGCCTGCTGTTCGACTGGGGTTATGCCACGATTGACGCGGACATCAACTACCTGGAGTCGGACGGCAAATATCACATGCTCATCAAGAAGGAGGGTGGACATCCCGGCATCTTCCAGACGAGCAGCGAACGGCTGACGGGGCCGTACCCTGAGCCGGACGAGAGTGACTACATAGACTTTGAGGGCAACAAGAAGTGTGAGGGCTGCAGCGCCTTCCAGATTCCCGGTGAGGAGGGATGGCGGGTGGCCTACATTCAGTATAGTACGAAGCCCCGGCAGTACCGCATCTGTCAGGCGGACAAACATCTGCGAAACTTCCGCGACCCCGTGACCATTCAGGGCGTGAAGGCTCCGCAGCACGGTTCGTTTATGCGACTGACGAAAAAGGAATATAAGCGGTTGGAGAAGTGGGGGGCTAAATAAGAATAAAAACTAAAAATCGTAGATAGGATGATGTTACCAATGTTTATGGGACTGGGCGGCACGGAAGTGCTGGTTATTTTGGTGATTGTACTTCTGCTGTTCGGCGGGAAGAAGATACCAGAGTTGATGCGTGGTGCCGGTCAGGGCGTGAAAGCTTTTAAGGATGGCATGAGGGAGGCAAGCGATGCCGTGAAATTGGACGAAGAGCCCAAGAAAGCGGAGGAGAAGGAGTAGGAATTTGACGGTTGGGCGCTTGTGACTTTCTGGGAACATCTGGATGAATTGCGGTCGGTGCTGTTGCGGTGTTTGGCCGCAATCGTTGTGGTGGCCTGTGTGGCCTTCGCCTTCAGGGAGGAGGTCTTCAGTGTGGTGCTGGCTCCGAAGGACGAAGCCGTGCGGCTGATTAACACGGAACTGACGTCTCAGTTTGTCATTCATGTCATGGTGAGTTTCTATGTGGGACTGTTGGTAGCGGCTCCCTATCTGTTGTATGAAGCGTATCGCTTTGTGGCTCCGGCACTTTATCAGAACGAACGGAGGTATGCCACGCACGTTGTGTTGGGCGGCTACGTGATGTTTATGATGGGCACGGCCTTCTCTTATTTTGTGGTGTTTCCGATTACGTTCCGCTTTTTGGGAAACTATCAGGTGGCGGACGAGGTGACGAATATGATTTCGTTGCAAAGCTATATCGACACGTTGATGGTGCTGTGCCTGTTGATGGGCGTGGTGTTTGAGATTCCCGTCCTGACGTGGTTGTTGGGAAAGATGGGGGTGGTGAATGGAAGCCTGCTGCGGAAGTACCGGCGACACGCTATCGTGGCGATTGTCGTAGTGGCGGCCATCATTACGCCTACCAGCGATGCTTTCACGTTGGCGGTTGTCTCCGTGCCCATGTGGCTGTTGTATGAGGTAAGCATTTGGTTAGCCCCCAGCCCCATAAAGGGGGTGAAAGGGAATGGAAAGGAAGTTAAAAGGGAGTGAAAGGGAAGTTAAAGGGACGATACTTCTACTTGACCAGCATCACATACGTCTCTTTAACTTCTAAGCGAAGCGATGACTCCCCTTTAACTCCCCTTTAACTTCCCTTTAACTTCCCTTTAACTTCCCTTTAACTTCCAATGAAGTTGAATAACTGAAACGTGAAAATGGAAAAGTCGGCAGCGTATTTTTTTGAAGAATTGTCGCAGGTGATTGAAATGCGGCAGACGGAGGCGTTGGGCTACACGGTGCGGGAGTGTTACACGGAGCTGCATCGTGTGTTCAATGAGGCGTTGATGACGCTGACGGCAGATAACCGGCTGGATTTCTCCGGCCCTTTTGCCCGCTTCACCTATCTGGCGCAGACCATCGAATTGGACGAGCGGCAGATTGCCGCGGTCAATGCTTTTCGTGGACGGGTGAAAACGTTGCAGGATGAGGATGAGGTGCTGGCGTTTTGGTTTGCCTACGACGTGAAGGCCGTGGCCTTGTTCTTCAGCCGTGTGTTTGATGTGCCGCTGCCTGAACCCTTGCAAAGCCGCTTGCCGAAAGGGGAGGGGAGAGCGGCGCATGGGGCGGAGCGCAAGGCCGTTGATTATGTGCGGGTGTCGGTGGTGTCGTGGGATGCCTATTACATTTATGCGTTGGCCGACGATGCGGACGGCGGGCAAATGAAGGTGTGCTACAATACGGATGCGAATTTCTTAGGGAACTGGAAGTACATTGCCGCCCTGCTGAGTAAGGGCGACCAGCTGAACCTTGTGCATCCGTATGAGAAGGACGGCATCTGCTACCCGGAACTGATTATCTATCAGCCAGACTACCTGATGGATGTTTCGGGCATTGCGGAGTGCTTCCAGCCCTACGGCGCCACGCCCTACAATTACCTGTTGAAGAAAATTGAGCCGCAGGTTCCCACGCGGCCCATCTTGTTAGGTAACTTTGCGGGCCAACTTCTGGACGAGGCACTGAACGGAGGGGAACAAGCGGGTGAGGGAAGCTACCGGGACAGCGTTGCGGCTTTCTTCCGGGACTATGCCTTGGGCATTGTGGCCTGTCAGGATGACATGGGCGGATTTCATGAAGAGGCCCAGAAGCAACAACAGAATATCCGTGCGATTTTGCACACGGTCTTTCAGGAAGACCGCCTGATTGATGCGGAGAAAATCCTGCTGGAGCCTTCCTTCTTCTGCGAAATGTTAGGTGTGCAGGGGCGTATGGACTTGTTGCAAAGCGATTACCGGGTGCTGATGGAGCAAAAGTCGGGGAAGAAGGATTTTGCGACGGGTGGGCATGTGCAAAAGCACTATTGCCAGATGTTGCTGTATCTGGCCTTGTTGCATTACAGCTTCCATCTGCGTAATGACGAGATTTCCTGTTTCCTGCTATACTCCAAGTACCCCGACGGACTTATCAAGGAGGGTGCTGCGCCCAAGCTTCTGTTTGAGATACTGAGACTGCGTAACCAGGCAACGTGGTGCGAGTTTTATTGTAGCCGGGGTGGGGTGCGGCTGTTGGAAACGCTGTCGTTGGATAAAATCAATGCGAACAAGTTGAACGACCATTTCAGCAGAACCTACTTGTTTCCGCGGATTGAGAAAAAGCTGCATGTGATTCAGACGGCCACCTCGCTGGAACGTGACTATTTCTTCCGCTTGTTTACGTTTGTGCAACGGGAACATGTCTTGTCGAAGATTGGCAATTCGCAGAAGGAGGCAAGCGGACTGAGTGCGTTGTGGAATTGCACCCTGGAAGAGAAACGGCTGGCAGGAAATATTTTTGACAAACTGTCCATCGTCTCTTTGCGGGAGAACGACCGTGCCGGCGTTTGCGGAGTCGAACTGCTCGTGCCGGAAGACGACGGCGACTACCTGCCCAATTTCCGTGTGGGTGATGTCGCTATATTATATAAGTACACGCGAGGGGAAGCTCCCGATGCGCGTAAGGGGATGGTCTTTCGTACGTCCATCGAGGAAATCAAAACCGACCGCCTCTGCCTGTTGCTGCGTACACCGCAGAAGAACAAGCGGGTGTTCCTGCAAGATGGGAATACGCTTTGGGCGGTGGAACACGACTTCCTGGAATCCTCATACGCAGGGCTTTACCGCTCGCTCTATGCTTTTTTGCTGGCAAACAAAGACCGCCGGGACTTGCTGCTCGGCCAACGACGGCCCACGGCGCAGGACTATACCCTCTTGATTGGCCCTCCGGGAACGGGGAAAACCAGCTTTGGCCTGATGAAAAAGTTGCGGAAGGAGTTGGAGCAGCCGGCTCACTCCGTCCTGTTGCTTTCCTATACCAATCGGGCCGTGGACGAAATCTGCTCAAAGCTGCTGAAGGACGGCCTCGACTTTGTCCGAATCGGCAGTCGCCTTTCCTGTCCCGATGTCTATAAGCCTTTTTTGTTAGAGGAAAAAGTGGCCCGGTGTGTGAATGTACAACAGATACGCAACCTGCTCGTGACAGCCCGCATCGTCGTGGGAACCACTACGTCCATCACTTCCCATCAGGAGATTCTGCACTTGCGACGCTTCTCCCTGGCCATTGTCGATGAGGCTTCGCAGATTTTGGAACCCCATTTGCTGGGCATCCTTTCTGCAAAATGTGGTGAGGAGAACAGTGTGCAGCGTTTCTTCCTGATAGGTGACCATAAGCAATTGCCTGCCGTCGTGCAACAGACCGAGGGTGAGTCTGCCGTGCAGCAAGCCTCCCTACAGGCCATCGGGCTGACCAATTGCCGCAACTCCCTCTTTGAGCGTTTGCTCCGCATCAGTCCGCCGGAGTTGATAGAGCGCTTCACTCGTCAGGGACGTATGCATCATGACGTGGCGCTTTTTGCCTGCGAACATTTTTATGACGGATTGCTGGATGTGGTGCCCCTTCCTCATCAGGAAGCCCCCCTTCGTTTCCCTGTTCATGCAGAGGCTGGCATGGAGGCATTGATGGCCACCCGGCGCATTGCTTTCCTCGATGTGCCTTTGCCTCAGTACAGTCCTTCGGCAAAGGTCAACAAGAACGAGGCTGTCCTGATAGCCGAGGCCGTCTTGGCGGTTTACAGCCTTTATCAAAAGAATGGACTGAACTTTTCCCCGGAAGAGACCATTGGCATCATCGTGCCTTATCGGAACCAGATTGCAGTCGTGCGCCGGGAGATAGAAAAACGCATCCGTCAGGATTATCAAGAGAAGGGAAAGGAAGAAGAAGTCAGGGGAATGCTGGGTCTGCTGACCATCGACACCGTGGAGCGTTATCAGGGCAGTGAGCGCGACGTCATCATCTACGGCTTCACCGTTCAGCATGAGTACCAGCTCGACTTCCTGACGAACAACACTTTTGTGGAGAATGGAGTGGTGATTGACCGAAAACTCAACGTGGCCATGACCCGTGCCCGTGAGCAGATGCTCCTGTTAGGCAATCGCCAACTCCTCAGTCGCAATGCCGTGTTCCGAAAACTCATTGAGCAGACGGTCTGACAGTTGCCCGTAAACAAAAAAAGGACAGCAGAAACTGCTGTCCCTTGGTTGCGGGGGCTCGACTCGAACGAACGACCTCCAGGTTATGAGCCTGGCGAGCTACCAACTGCTCCACCCCGCGATGTTAGTCAAATAAGCGGAAAACGGTGTGTTTCCTTATTTGCGGGTGCAAAGGTAGGGCTTTTTCTTGAACTGTGCAAATCTTTCCCTGAAAAAAAGTGTTATTTTTGTTATAATGTACTAAAGAACGCCTTCTGCAAGGCAGTTTCGTTTTTAATTTGTACCTTTGCCTTCACTTTTTCCCTTCGTACAATGAACCTTGCTTTTCCGACATTACGATTCATGTTTGCCCTTCTTTGTGTGTTGATGTTTAGGCAAGCAAAGGCGCAGGATCTTGCCCATGGCCGTTTTTTTGCCACAGGCAAGGCTACCTACTACTCGGCAAAGATGCATGGCCGCCGCATGAGCAATGGTGAAAAGTACGACAAACACGCCTTTACCTGCGCCCACCGAACCTTGCCTTTCGGCACGTTGTTGAAAGTGGTGAACAAGCGTAACGGACGCTCCACTTTTGTCGTAGTCACCGACCGTGGCCCTTTCGGGAAGGGGCTGATTGTCGATTTGTCCAATTCAGCAGCGGAAGCCCTTGACATGATGGCAGCGGGTGTCGTTCCCGTGGATCTCTACTTGGAGCCCCCTATTGAACCGCCAGGCTCGACCATACCAGACTATCTACAGCTTTTCAAAATAGAATTTCCCCGTGTCCACATCAAATGGGAGTGGGGGATTGAGCACGGAACATTGCGGCTCTATCCTGAGCCTGATTGATTTTTTAATTCAGCCTTCTCCTAAGCTCCCCCCTGTAGGGGAGGAACGCCATTCGGACGGCTACCCCTTTGGGGATAGGGGGCTACTCTTAATTTTTAATTTTAAACAGTTTATTTAAGTAGTGAATAGAAAAAGAAACAAAAAGCCCACTTATTATCTGTACGTAAGCCTCCTGTTGTGTGCAGCCTTGTTCACGACTACCGTCCTTGTCGATAAATGCTCCAGCCCCCAGTCCTCCGATGGTGGTAAATGGGGACGGGTGAATGCCGACGACAGCTATGTCACAGGCGAGACTGCCGACGGTACACAGTCCGTTGCTTCCAGCCACACGCAGGAAATCATCGACTATCAGATGCAGGAGGCCCCCAGTGAGGGGCTTTCCCAAGAGGTGTATGAGAACCTGGAACAGCCTGCTCCCTTGTCGGGCAAACCCGAAGTTATCCTTTTCAAGACCGACTTCATCATCTCCTACAACACCTCCACGCTATGTCCCAACTACGTGGCTTGGCATTTGACACCGAGCCGACTGAAAGGTTCCGCCCAACGCCTTGACCAGTTTTCGGGCGACATGGTGTTGAGCGAGCGCCTGCGCGTCCTTTCCGAGGACTATGCCGGTTCGGGCTACGACCGTGGGCACCTCTGTCCAGCCGCAGACAACAAGCACAACGAAGCCTCCATGGCCGAGACGTTCCTCATGACCAACGTCTGTCCGCAGTCGCACGGTCTCAATGAAGGCGACTGGAACGAATTGGAGCAGCAATGTCGTTCGTGGGTGAAGAACTATGGCGACCTTTACATCGTGGCGGGTCCTATTTTCAACAATAAGAGTCCTAAAAAAATAGGACGTCGGAAACAGTGTAAAATATCTGTTCCCGACCGTTTCTACAAAGTCGTCCTCTCCATGGGAAGCGAACCCAAGGCCATCGGTTTCGTCTATCCCAACGAAGCCGTCCATGCCGAGATGCGTTCCTACGCAATCTCCGTCTCCCAGGTGGAACGCATGACTGGTATTGACTTTTTCCCCAACCTTCCCGACGATATGGAGCGCAAGGTGGAACGCACCTGCAATCCTGCCGCATGGGGAATTTGAACTTCAGAAATATTTTCAGGTCGCACTTGCAGTGACACGCTCCAGTTCCATACTCAGCATCGTCCATTCATCCTCGGCGATGCTGAGTTGCTTTTTCAGGTCACTGTATTGGGCGAAGAGCGTGGCGTCGCTGGCGCCTTCGGGGGTGGCCAGTTTTTCCTCCAGCTTTTTGATTTCTTCTTCCAAGGCGGCAATCCTGTTTTCGGCATCGGCAACGGCTTTCTCTGCTCGCTTGATGGCCTTGTTGCGTTCCTTCTGTTCCGCATAGCTGAGGGCGCTGGACGTGGCTTGCGGATTGAGCGATGTGGGGGCACTCTGTCCGCTGGGACTGCCGCTGCTATTCATGGTGCGACCCAACTCGCTGAGGCTCTCAATCTGTTTCTTTTGCAGAAAATCATAGATGCCTCCCAAGTGTTCACGCACTACGCCGCCGCCAAACTCATACACCTTGCTGACCAGGCCGTCGAGGAAGTCACGGTCGTGCGACACGATGATGGCCGTGCCGTCGAACTCTTGGATGGCCTGCTTCAGCACGTCCTTTGATTGCATGTCGAGGTGGTTCGTTGGCTCGTCGAGAATAAGCAGGTTTACCGGCTCCAGCAGCAGGCGAATCATGGCCAGTCGGCTACGTTCACCACCACTGAGCACCTTCACGAATTTGTCGCTGGCCTCGCCGCCGAACATAAAGGCACCGAGGATGTCGCGTATCTTCAGGCGCACATCGCCCTTAGCTACGCGGTCGATGGTGTCGAACACCGTGATTCCGCCGTCGAGCAACTGGGCCTGATTTTGGGCAAAATAGCCAATCTGCACATTGTGACCCACTTTCAGGTTCCCTCCGAAGGGAATCTCGCCCATGATACACTTCACGAGCGTGGATTTTCCCTCGCCGTTGTTTCCTACGAACGCCACCTTTTCGCCCCGCTTGATAGTCAGGTTCACGTCGTGGAACACCTGATGGGCTCCGTAACTCTTCTCTACGTCCTCACAAATGATGGGGTAGTCGCCCGAACGCAGACAGGGCGGGAATTTCAGGTGGAGCCGTGAGGTCTCTATCTCGTCAATCTCGATGGGTACAATCTTTTCCAACTGCTTGATGCGCGACTGCACCTGGTTCGACTTCGTGGGCTTGTAGCGGAAAGCCTCGATGAATGCCTTGATTTCGGCAATCTCCTTCTGCTGGTTCTCGTAGGCCCGGATTTGCGACTCGCGCCGCTCGGCCCGCAGGCGCACGTATTCGTCGTACTTCACCTTGTAGTCGTTGATGCGGTGGCAACTGATTTCAATCGTGCGGTTGGTCACATGGTTGATGAACGCCCGGTCGTGGCTGATGAGCATCACGGCGTTGGCGCTTTGTGCCAGAAACTGTTCCAACCACTGAATGGAGCCGATGTCCAGGTGGTTGGTAGGCTCGTCCAGCAGCAGCAGGTCTGGTTTCTGCAACAGGAGTTTCGCCAGTTCCACGCGCATTCGCCACCCACCCGAAAACTCTTTCGTGGGGCGGTCGAAGTCCGTCCGTTGGAAGCCCAGTCCGATGAGTGTGCGCTCCAACTCGGCATGGTAGTTCTCGCCGCCCATCAGCGTGAAGCGCTCACTCTCGTGGGTGAAGCGTTCCACCAGTTCCATGTATTCGGGGCTTTCGTAGTCCGTTCGCTCGCTCAGTTCGTCGTTCATCCGTGTCAGCCGCTCCCGCATCTCCTTAATGTGGGCGAAGGCCGTCTCTGCCTCTTCCCTGACGGTGCGCTCGTCGCTCAACACCATCACCTGAGGCAGGTAGCCGATGCAGATGTCCTTCTGCCTGGCCACGGTGCCCTCCGTCGGTTGTTGCAGTCCTGTGATGATTTTCAGCAGGGTGGATTTTCCCGCACCGTTCTTTCCCACCAGTGCAATGCGGTCTTTCGGATTGATGACGAAATTTACGTCTGTGAAAAGTGGCACGGCGCCAAATTCCACCTTCAGATTATTGATTGAAACCACCTTTTCTTACTTCCTTTTTCCTTTCTTACGCATATTTCTCGCCCAGTTCGATTTGTGCGCTGTTCACAAACCGGCGAAGCGTACTTTCGTCGTCCTTTTTGCAGACGAGAATCACGTTGCCCTCCTCGATGACGGCATAGCCCGTCAACCCTTGCAGCACGGCTACGTGGCCTTCGGGCAGGCTGACCAGACAGTCGTGGCAGTCTTCCAGCATCGGGGGCACTCCCTTCATGAGCACGTTACCCTCCTCGTCCTTTCTACTATAGGTATAGACACCGCTCCACGTACCCAGGTCGGCCCAGCCGAAGTGGCAGAGCATGACATCGACGTTTTCGGCCTTCTCCAGTACGGTCTGCTCCAGCGACATGTTGGGCAGTTTCGAGTAGAGGTCGGCAATGCCCTCGCCCACGCCTTGTCCCGTGGAATAGCTGGAACGCAGTTCGTCGAGCACTTCGGCATAGTAGCCCGAAGCCCCGTGTGCCGCCTTCATGAAGGCTTTGCTGCTCCAGATGAAAAGTCCGGTGTTCCAGAGGAATTCGCCGCTTTCAAAGAAAATACGTGCAAAGTCTTCCTGCGGCTTCTCCGTGAATGTCTGCACGTTGAAGATGTTCGTGCCTACCTTGTCGGCCATCTGGATGTATCCGTAGGCCACTTCGGGACGGGTGGGGCGCACACCTACTGTCAGCAGGCGTTGGCTCTCCTTGGCATAGTCCATGCCTTGCAGGATTTCGTCGGCGAATTTCCCTTCGGGGCGGTCGGTGATGTTCTGGTCGCTCGGAGTCACCACCATGACGGCATTGGGATTCCGGCGTGCCACCTCCGCACTTGCCCACGTCACGGGCGGCACGGTGTTGCGCCGCATGGGTTCCAGCATCAGGTTTTGGCTGTCCAGGTCGGGCAACTGTTCCTTGACAATACCCTCGTAGTCCTTGTTGGTCACCACGATGATGTTGTCCTTGTCCATGAACCGCAGGAAACGATTGTAAGTGGTTTGCAGCAATGTCTCTCCCGTGCCCAGCAAATCGATAAATTGTTTGGGCATACTTTGCCGGCTGACAGGCCAAAGGCGCGTTCCGATTCCGCCAGCCAATATGACGCAGTAATAATTCTTATTCATCATTCAAGGTCAGTTTTTTGTTTTCCAAGAAAATGTGTTTTTCCGTTATTTCTCTCAGGCAGCATCCCTGCCTTTTTTTCAATTTTGCGCTAAGTTACAAATTAAAACGTTTGGTTGTTCCTTTTTATTACAAAAAAAACAAAAAAAATGAAGAAGCTGCTTTTTTCGCTCGTTCTTTCTGCTCCTCAGTGCCGTTTTGCTTTCTGGACTGGCGGAAAAAAGGTGCTACTCGTTCAGCAACCGCAGGAGGTTGCTCTCCAGTGTTCCTTCCATGAAGTCGCTGCGGAGGACGATTTCGTTGCGGCGATTGATGAGGAAGAAGGTGGGCAGGTTGCTGATGCCGTAGGAGTTGACGGCGTGTCCGTCGGTCTCGTGGACGCTAATCCAGGGCAGATATTCGACGGAGGTTTTCCAGAAATGGATGTCTTCGTCAAGGCTCACCTGATAGATTTCCAGTCCCTTGGCATGGTATTGTTCGTAGAGGGTTCGTAGCTGGCGGGTGCGGGCGGCGGACTCCTTGGTTGCAAAGACGGTGAAGTCGAGCAGGACGACCTTGCCCTTGAGGTCGGTGAGGCGGCGCAAGCGGCTGTTGAGGTCGGGGAGTTCCACCTCGATGATGCTGGTTTCGTGAATCTTCGTGGAGTCGATGTCGATGACTCGCTGACGGGGTGGGGCGGTGTTGTCCAGCCCCTTGATGGCCGCATTGCAGAGCTGCACGGTGCGGGGTGCGTCGGGGTAGTAGCAGTCCCATGCCGTGGCCACGGCAGCGTATGCCTTCACGTCGTCGCGGTCCTGGGTGGGGCTGAACACCATGAGGAGGCCACGGGAAACGCTAATGCACTGGCAGACGGCATAATAGGCAGAGGCAGACTTGGCATCGGGAAAGATGTATTGCTCTTTGATTTGTTCCTTGTAGCTGAGAATGAGGGCGCGGATGCTGTCAATGATGTCGCCGGGGTACATGTCCTCGTTTTTCTCAAGCTGGATGATTCGTTCTTGCAACTGGTTTTGCAGCCGTGCTATCTCTTGGATTTTCCGGGAGCTTTCGTTGCCGCTGATAGTGTAGTCGGCACTGAAGTTGGGAAGGCTGGCCTGGATGGTGATGGTCTCGGTGGAATCGACTGCAAAGGGGATGCGGTCGTTGCCGATGCGGAGCGTGAAGAATTCGGGACTGAGGGTGGGGGCCGTGGCCTTCAGGCGGAACGTGCCCTTGGCATCGAGCTGCACGGAGTCGAGGGCCAGAAGACCGTCAAGGGTGTTGGCCTCCAGATAGAGCACGGAGTCGGCGGCGTGGCTGACGGTGCCCTCTATCAAGAATTCGGGTTTGTTGTTGCAGGCGGCAAAAACGGTTGCCAGCATTATAAAAAATGTTATTTTCTTCATTGTGGAATGGAATTTTCGGCAAAAGTACGAAGAATTCGCAGAAAAAAAGGTAACTTTGCCCGATTTTTTGCGCCCACGGGTGCTTTTAGATGTTTTTTATTTAAAGATTTAAGATGAACGTAATTACAAAGACAGTCTCTTTGCCTGATGGACGTGAAATCAGCATTGAGACAGGAAGACTGGCAAAACAAGCCGATGGTTCCGTGATGCTCCGCATGGGCAACACGATGCTCCTGGCCACTGTTTGCGCAGCGAAAGATGCAGTACCGGGAACA
>CAJONZ010000060.1 GCA_905236065.1 uncultured Bacteroidaceae bacterium
AATGGAGAGGTGGCGGAATGGTAGACGCGCTACTTTGAGGGGGTAGTGGGCTCAGCCCGTGGGAGTTCGAGTCTCCTCCTCTTCACAGACTTCATGCGTTTAGTTTTACATTCCAAACAGAAATCCTGAAACAGGCGGAAATAGCTCAGTTGGTAGAGCACAACCTTGCCAAGGTTGGGGTCGCGAGTTCGAGTCTCGTTTTCCGCTCAAGAAAGAAGGAGAATGAGGGATTGAGAGAAATCTGCGGAAATAGCTCAGTTGGTAGAGCACAACCTTGCCAAGGTTGGGGTCGCGAGTTCGAGTCTCGTTTTCCGCTCAAAAAGAAATCGATCAAACCAGCACGATGTCATTGACAAAGTGCTAACAACGGAAAGAGGATCCCAATGGGGTTCCCTTTTTTCATTGTTGAGGGCGCATGTCCATCCCTACAATAGGGAAATTCCCCGCACTGTTAGGTTTTTTTCTCCTTTCGTCATAGCGGCAAATGCGTAATTTTGCAGCGTGAATCATTAAAACTATTTGCTCTATGAAACAGTTTTTAATCATACTTCTCTCGCTTGTTCCGTTGCTCAGCATGGCACAAGATGATGACATGTACTTCACTTCCCGCAAGAAGAAGGCAAACGTCACAACGAAAACTTCCGCCCGTTCCACCTATTATGGCAACACGGTTACCGAGGACGACACTGTCGCCACCATTGTTGACTATAATAGCTCTCGGCGCTCGGACGATGAATACAATCGCCGCTACAATTACGGCGAAGAGACGACCTCGGCCCAACGGTCGGACCGTTCGTCCTCGGACTACGACACGGAAGACATCGTTGACCCCAACAATAGTGAGATAGACTATCGCTATTCCCGTCGTCTGCTCCGTTTCCACAGCCCGAACGTGGTGGTTTCCGTCAGCAGTCCCTACTACTGGGATTTGGTGTATGACTGCGGCGTCTATGACTACCTGTACGACTATTACCTTTATGACCCCTTCTATTACGGATGGTCATGGAGCGTAGGCTGGGGCTTCGGCTGGAGTTGGGGCTATCGCTGGCACCCGTGGAATACCTGGTATGGCCCAATCTATGGATGGTCGCACCCATATCGTTGGGCAACCTGGGGAATGGGTCCGGGCTGGCATCATCATGGAGGCGTTTATCGCCCGATAGGTCCACGTACCCATTTTGACGCTCGCAATTACCGGGGACCACGGACGAACACAATGGCTGGTCATCGCGGGTATGCAAACAATGGAAATCAGCGTTTTGGCAGTACCCAGCGTCATAGCAATAACAATGTACGAGGTGGTAATTTGCCGACGCAACGTAGCACCTACCAAAACCGTGCAGACTATGGTCGCAGGCAGACGTACAACAGAACCCCGCAACGTTCGTCCGACAGTGGCAACCGTACATCCACTACTACTCGCAACAATGCGCCCTCGAACCAAGGCCGCAGCACCTATAACAACAACAGCAGCAGTCGCAGCACTTATACGCCTGCACCTTCACGGAGTACGCAAAGTGGCCCCACACGTAGTAGCACTTATGGTGGCGGCGGCGGTACACGCAGCGGTGGATTTGGTGGCGGAGGCGGTAGCTTCGGCGGTGGTCGCAGTGGCGGATTTGGCGGCGGAGGCAGTCGCGGAACGGGTGGCGGTCGCAGGTGAGCCAATTTGTTTACAGATTCCTATCATATAAACTAAAAACAAGCATACAATCATGAAACGATTTATATATACAGCCCTCATGTCGGCTTTAATGATTCCGGCGAGCGCACAGAATGCATACCTTGCCTATAACCTTGCAAACAGTGACTTGAATGGTACAGCACGTAATATCGGCATGGGCGGTGCGCTTGGCGCACTCGGAGCCGACCTCTCCGCCATCAATAATAACCCCGCAGGTACAGGTATCTACCGCCGCAGCGACGCATCCTTCACATTTGGCGGAGTTTTCACAGGTAATCAGGGAGCAATGGGGCACGACCGTGGCCGTATTTCCTTCGACCAGGCAGGTGTACTTTTCGTACTCGGCGGTGACAATGGAGATTTGCGTAACATCAATTTTGGTATCAATTATCAGAAGAAGCGCAATTTCCTGAGCAACTTTAATTCGGATTTAAACCTGAACGGAGGTTCACAAACCTTCCAATTGGCAGAAATGTCCACCGATGCCTATTACGATGAGAATAATTTTGGCATCTTAGCCGATCATACAGCCCCCATGCATAATGAAACGGGAGATCTGGTTTATGACGGTGTTTTTGACGACAATTATCAACCCTGGAAAAAAGGCGAAAATGAAAAATTCCAATATATTGGTATTCCTGCTTCTGCCGCTAACTATAGTCGGGCGACATACGGCAGCAACTCTCAGATAGATTTCAACCTCTCTGCCAATATCGCCGATCGTTTCTTTGCCGGTGTGTCTGTAGGCATTTACACGGCAACCTTCGACCGTGAGGCAGCATACATGGAGAAGAATGAATATGCCGACTATACGTTGCGCAACCGCTATCACTTTTCGGCAGATGGAGTGGATGTTAAGTTAGGTGTTATCTTTCGCCCTGTTGAGGACTCACCCTTCCGCATCGGACTTACCGCCCACACGCCCATTTGGTACAAAGTGCGTGACTACAATAATATCAGCCTGACAGCCCAAACCATTTATGAAAACACCGTGGAGGGAGACTACACGACAGACGAGTTTGAGTGCAACTATCGTACACCGTGGAAGTTTGGTGTCAGCCTGGGCCACACGATAGGAAACTTCCTTGCATTGGGTGCTGAATACGAATACAGTGACCTCACCTCCTGCAAGTATTATTCTAACCGTGGATATGCCAGCAGTTTCGATCCCGTCAATGAAAACATTAAAAGCAATCTGAAACCTCAGCACACCTTGAAACTCGGCGTGGAGGCCAAACCCGACGACGCTTTCTCCGTCCGCCTTGGCTATAATTTCATTTCCTCGCCGTTCAAGAATGACGCATACAACCACTTGGACTACAACAGCTCTTATACAGAGACCGACTATACCAATTGGAAAGACATTCACCGAATCACTTTCGGTATTGGTTATCGCTACAAGGGTGGTTACATCGACCTGGCCTACCAATACCAGATGCAAAACGGTGACTTCTATGCCTATGATTATGGTGGTGATTACCATCTGTACTCCGACACAGGTTCTGCCGGAGCCCCTTCGCCCACGAAGATTACCAACAATCGCAGTCAGGTTGTCGCAACTTTAGGCTTCAAGTTCTAAAATCGGACGTTTTTTCTATATGTAAAAAGTGTGCTCACATAGCCGTGGGTACACTTTTATTTTGCCCTAACCTATAAAAAGCGAGAACGCCTCATTTCACAATGAAGCGTCTCCAATTCTTTCAATAGGTATTAGTTTTTAAGGTAAAAAGATTGTATTCAGGATAACTATTGCAAAGTTAGCGCTATTTGCCCACATAAAATAGAGCCTTTTTATGCTATATAACATGTTTGTAGCTTTTTCTGCTCTTTTTGGACAAAAAGTTTCTGTTATTGGCCTTTTTCGTACCAATCATCTATCAGCATCCGGGCAATTGACATCTTATCGGGAATGGGAGGCATGTTGTTCCGTGCGAACCAGTTAGCTTGCGTCAGTTCCTCTTTTTGCACCTTGATTTCCCCGCTCACATAGTCAGCTGTGAAACCAATCATAATGCCGCAAGGGTAGGGCCACGGCTGACTGGCAAAGTAGCGGATGTTCGTAATGTGCAAGTGGGTTTCTTCCCACACCTCACGCTTCACACACTCTTCCAACGTCTCACCCGTCTCCACGAATCCTGCCACCAGTCCATACATCTCGCTGCGGCGGAAGTTGCGGGCGTGAACCATCAGAATCTGCTCCTGACCCTGTTCGTCCTTCCGCTCAATGCGCACGATGATGGCCGGAGAGACTTGTGGCCACACCTCTTTGCCGCAGTGCGTACATTGTTTGCTGATGGCGGTTGTCCGCTTCATCGGTGCCCCACAAAAGCCACAATAACGTGTGTTGCTGTCCCAGTATAGAAGTTCTGCGGCCTTTCCCGCCATCTGGTAGTCTGCCAGGTTGAGTCTCTGGAACGACTCCCTGAGTCCTACAAATACATGTCCTGCCACGTCGGCAGGCGTCGTGATGGTATAGGCCCGGCAAGGCAAACCGTCGGCTGCGTTAGGCAGTTCCTGTATGGCTGTCCATTCTTTCGTGGGGATTGGCGGCTCCGGGCTACAGGGAATCGTATGCGGCAATCCTTCTTGGGCGGGTTGCCTAAGTAACATGCTTCCGCTGCAAAACACAAACCAATGGATAGATGATGTAGGCATATCTTACATTATGTTTTAACAGGGTGAAACTTCTGTTCCTTTCCTTCTGAGAGCGATGCTGATAAAGACTGCAATGCCGATGAGGAATGGATAATAGAGATAAGGAATGATGCTGACGGGATTGATGCCTGCCAGTCCGGCAGCAATCAGCACCTGTGCGCCGTAGGGGAGGAGTCCCTGGGCAAAACACGACATCGTGTCGAGGATACTGGCGGAGCGTCGGGGCGAGATATGGAAACGCCGGGCTATGTCGTGGGCAATGCCACCCGTCGTGATGATGGCCACCGTGTTGTTGGCCGTGCATACATTCACCAGGGCAACCAGCGTTGCGATGGAAAATTCTGCACCCCGCCTGGTATGAATGTGCTGTGTGAGGTGCTGAATGATATAGTCGATACCCCCGTCGGCACGTATGATGGCCAGCATTCCGCCCGCCAGCACCGTGCAGAGAATCAACTCAGCCATGCCCATCATGCCCTCGTTCATGTGTGCCAGCCAACTGAGCGGTGTGAAGTCGCCGGTGCAGATACCGATAATGCCCGTGGCGACCAGACCGAGAATCAGTACAAGGATGACGTGTACGCCACAGAGCGCCGTAACGATGACACAGAGATAGGGCAGCAGTTTCACGAGCATGAAGTCGCCCGACGGTGTGCTTGCATGGCTGTTCACGCCGATGATATAATAAATAATGAGTAGCAGCAGGGCGACAGGCAGAACGATGCGGATGTTCGTTCGGAACTTGTCCCGCATGTTGCACCCTTGCGTCTGCGTGGCAATGATGGTCGTATCGCTGATGAACGAAAGGTTATCGCCAAAATACGTGCCGCCCACCACCAGTCCCACCATCAGGGGCAGGTTCAATCCGGCGGCCTGTGCGATGCCCACGGCCAAGGGCGTCAGTGCAGCGATGGTTCCACACGACGTGCCGATGCTGAAGGAAATGAAACAGGAAGCCAGAAACACGCCAGGCAACAACAGGTTGCTGGGCAGTACACTCAGCGTCAGGTTTACCGTGCTATCTACTGCGCCCATGGCCTTTGCGCTTGCTGCAAACGCCCCCGACAGGATGAAAATCAGTATCATCAGCTGCATGGTTGGCTCGCCGGCTCCCTGCGTGAAAGCCTCCAGTTTCTTGGCCAGCGTTCCACGCATCGCCAGCAGGGCATAGCCCACGGTGATAAGGAAGGCCACGGCAATAGGCACACTATAGAAATCGTGCAATACAAGGCTCGTGGCCAGATAAAGCACCAGAAAAACAATCAGAGGTGACAAACTGCGCATGGAAAACATTTATTTTCCTGCAAAATTAGGCATTATTTACGACTTATCAGCCATAAAAGTTATTTATTTCAAACATTCTTTTAACTCCCCATTTTAATTTTTGACTTTTAACGGAATTGTTACCGAAGACATGTGTTTTCCTAAAAATATTTAATTTAAGAAATTCTTTTCTGAAAAGTGGGAACTTTAATACAAAAATACATATATTTGCAAAACAATATATGATTGTAATTCTAATATTATTGTAAAAACCTTTTTAAAAATCTAACATTATTATGGCAAAGAAATGGGTATGCCCGGTATGTGGCTATGTTTATGAGGGTGAGAATCCCCCAGAGAAGTGTCCTCAGTGTAAGGTTCCAGGTGACAAGTTCAAACTGAAAGAAGAGACAGAGGGACTTAGTTTTGCCTGTGAGCATGAGCTCGGTGTGGCAAAGGCTATTCCAGAGGGCGAGGAAGGTGCATTTGTGCTCCAGGGTTTGAAAGACCACTTCGCAGGTGAGTGTACAGAGGTTGGTATGTATCTGGCTATGGCTCGTCAGGCTGACCGTGAGGGCTATCCCGAAGTATCGGAGGCTTTCCGTCGCTACGCTTATGAGGAGGCAGACCATGCATCAAGATTCGCTGAGTTGCTGGGCGAAGTGGTTTGGGACACAAAGACCAACCTGAAGGCTCGCATGGAGGCAGAAGAAGGTGCGTGTGCCGGCAAGCTGGAAATTGCGAAGGTGGCTAAGAAGTTAAATCTGGACGCTATTCATGACACCGTGCATGAGATGGCAAAGGACGAGGCACGTCACGGCGCTGGCTTCCAGGGACTTTTCAACAGATATTTCAAGTAAGAAACCTTTTAACTGACAGTTTTTGATTATGAAAAAGTATGTTTGTGACGTTTGTGGTTGGGAGTACGACCCAGAGGTAGGTGTGCCAGAGGCTGGCATTGCTCCAGGTACAGCTTTTGAGGATCTTCCCGATGATTTTGAATGTCCGCTTTGTTCTGTTGGCAAGGACCAGTTTTCACCTGCAGAGTAAGGCTTTCACGTTTTGATAGAAAGAAAAATCCCAGACTTTTGGATTGAAGGTCTGGGATTTTTTTTGCTCCTTACTTCATGAGTGCGGCAATGCGTTCCAGCCAAAGGCGGTCTGTATCGTCGAAGGCATTGAGTTGGTCGCTGTCGATGTCGAGTACGGCGGTGACGCGGCCTTCGGCATTGTGAATGGGTACGACAATCTCACTGCGGGAGGCACTGGAACAGGCTATGTGTCCAGGGAACTGCTCAACGTCGGGTACGACGAGCGTCTCATCCTTTTGCCATGCCGTTCCGCAAACGCCTTTCCCTTTGCGTATTCGGGTACAAGCCAATGGGCCTTGGAAGGGGCCCAGCACCAGCATATTGTCCTGTACCCGGTAGAAGCCCGTCCACCACCAATGGAAGGTTTGCCAAAGCATGGCTGCCACGTTGGCCATATTGGCGATGGAGTCGGGTTCGTCGGCAATCACCGACTGGATTTGTGGAACCAGTTCGGCATAGCGCTCTTCCTTCGTGCCGTTACTGATCGTTAGTTCTTCTGCCATACAGATATTCTTTTTTTCTTACTGATTACAGATAATCTTGCTGTAATGGATTTTACCATTCTTCTTTTCTTTCTGAATGCGGATGCCTTTGCTCTGGACGGTTGCAAGGCGACCGCAGAGGTCATAGCTTGCCAATGCTTCGTTCTTAGGGTTGGCTTCCGGCAGGTCGATAGAGGCAGAAGAGCCTGAGAGATAGACCGAGTAATCCTGTCCGGCCTCAGTGTTCAGGTCATATTCATAAACGGTTTTCAACGTTGTCTTTGGCTTGGTTCTCAGCGTACTGGAAATCAGCGGCTCTTTGATGTCGGCAGGGGCAAAAAGCGGGTTCGGACATGGGCCGCTGGCCGCTTTCAGTTGTTTGCCTTCAAGGGGCACATAACTGCGAATGCGCACCACACCGCCAATCGAGGAGTGAATCCGTGCCTTTTGCAGTTTTCCGTCTTTCCAGTCCATGTCCACCACAAAGCCGCCACGTGCCCTCAGGCCGCTTACACTGCCCACTGTCCATTTCGTCGGCAACGAAGGTAGCAAGTGGACTGCACCATCGTGGCTTTGCAACAGCATTTCGGCAATGCCTGCCGTGGCTCCGAAGTTGCCGTCAATTTGGAAAGGCGGATGGGCATCAAACAGGTTGGGGAAGGTTCGTCCCTCTGGGTATTTCTCTGTATCCTCTTCTGAAGGCAACAATTTCAGCATGTTGCTCAGAATGGTGAGGGCATGGTTGCCGTTCAGCATTCGTGCCCAGAAACAGATTTTCCAGCCCAAGCTCCATCCGGTAGCCTCGTCGCCACGTTCAGCCAGTGTCTGTCTGGCTGCAGCAAATAATTCGTTGTGCTGGTAGGGACTGATTTGATTGGAGGGGTAGAGTCCGTAGAGGTGTGAGATGTGTCGGTGCTTATTGTTTGCATCGTCGGCATCTTGCAACCACTCTTGCAACTGGCTATGACTGCCAATTTGCATGGGGGGCAATTGGTGGATGGCCGTTTCCAGTCTTTGTATGTAAGCCTCATCCTCGCCCAGAATCTGTGCAGCCTTCAGTGTATTTGACAAAGCGTCGAAGGCAATTTGGTTGTCCATCGTGCAGCCCGCAGTGACTGGAGACGATTTGCCTTTCGGTGCCAATTCAGGGCTGACGGAAGGAACTACAACCAACCAGCCGTAGGCAGGGTGGGGTTGCATGTAGTCCATGTAGAAGTCTGCCGTACCTTTGATAACGTGGTACCACTGCCGCAGGAAATCCTTGTCGCCAGTGTAGAGATAATGTTGCCACAGATGGGTAGCCAGCCATGCACCGCCATTGGGGTACATGCCCCAGAAGGCACCATCCACAGGGCCGGCAATGCGCCAAAGGTCGGTGTTATGGTGTGCCATCCAGCCTCGGCATCCGTACATCTTCTCCGCCGTCACGCTGCCTGTCTCGCTGAGGTCGTGAATCATGCTGAACAGCGGTTCGGCTGTTTCTTGCAAATTGCACACCTCGGCAGGCCAGTAATTCATTTCTGTATTGATATTGATGGTGAATTTTGAGTCCCATGGTGCATCGCGTTTGTCGTTCCAAATGCCTTGCAGGTTGGCGGGCTGACCACCGGGCTGTGAGGAGGAGATGAGCAGGTAGCGTCCGTAGTTAAACAGCAGTGAAACCATGCCCCAGTCCGTACTTCCTGTGAAATTGTCCAACCGCTTGTCGGTCGTCAGTTGACTGTTGCTGGCGGAGGGCAGTTTCAGGCTTACGCGGTCATACAGTTTCTTGTAGGCCGCCACGTGTCTTTGCAGCAGCGTTTCGTAGTCGTATTGTGCCGCCTGTTCCAGTCGGGACTTGTTATGTGCCTCCGCCTTGCCGCTAATGTCATTGTACTTCACATAGTTCGTGGCGGCAGAAATGTAGAGCGTGAAGGTTTTTGCGTTTCGGACGAGAACAATACCTGTTGTGCCATTGTGTACCACGCTTCCGTCGCTTTCCACTTTATAGACACACTCCGCTTTCAGTTTTCCTTCGATGCCTTCTTGGCTTTCTCCCTGCACTGTGGCTACGATGCCGTTCAGCCCTTTGGCGTAGGTCGTGGTAAAAGGACATGTGTGCTGAATGGTGAAACTTTCGCTCTTGTTCGATTCAAAGCGGACGACGATGACACTGTCGGCCAACGATGCAAATGCCGTGCGACGGTAGTTGTTTCCGTCTGAGGAGAAAGTGACGTTGCTGCAAGCGGTTCGCAAGTCCAATTCGCGTTTGTAGTTTGTGATGTTCTCTTCTTTCAGTCCCAGGTTCTTGATGGTGAGACTGCCCAGCGTCAGGTATCTCATGCCGTGAGGACCTTTGATGAACTGTGCGTCGATGGCCGTTTGCGCCTCTTGCTCTTTTCCGTCAAAGATGAGTTGCCGTACTCGCTCCAGCCATTCCAATGAGTTGGAACTGTTATTGTTGTGTGGACTACCAGCCCAGAACGTTTCCTCGTTCAGCTGGATTTGTTCCGTCTTCGTGCCGCCGAATACCATTGCGCCCAGATGTCCGTTGCCGATGGGCAGTGCCTCTAACCAAATCTGTGCCGGACGGTCATACCACAGCCGTTCCGTGTTGTCGTCTTCCGTGGCCATTGCCGTCAGCGATGCCGCTAAGGCGAAAAATAAGAAAAGTCGTTTCATGCGTTATTGAACTTTTTGAGAAATTTTCCACAAAGTTACTCATAACTACCTCAACCTCCATGTTTTGAATGTAACAGAAGTTGTATGTTTTGTAACAACCACTCCCTTTCCCCCTGCTTATTGCCTGTTTTTCATAAAAAACGCCCCGACTGCGGACGCAATCGGGGCATTCCTCATGTCTTCTTCTTTACTTGATCAACTCAACACTACGTTTTACGAATTTTGTGAGTGCTTCACCTTTGAGCATACCGTTTTGCAGCAAAGCGAGGTCGATGAGTTGACTGACGAGCTCGGGCTTTGCCTCGGCAAGGGTCTGCTTGATGAGCGGGTGGTCGGTGTTGAGCACGAGGTTCATCATCGTAGGCATTTCACCATAGAAAGCCATGCCTGGCTGCAGACGTCCCATCTCTTTCATCCGTCGCATGTATTCGCTTTGGGTGATGATGACGGGAGCCGCCGTCTCGCCCAGTGGCTGCGCGTCAACCATGAATTCTGTCTTCTCGATGGTGGGCAGGGCATTCTTGAAGGTCTCAGTAAGCGACTTCTTCTGCTCCTCTGGCAATTCCTCCTTCTTTGAGTCCTCCTTCACAATGAGTTTGTCGATGACGTCACCATCCACTCGTGTGAAACGTGTCTTTTCCAATTTCTGCTCCAACATACCAAGCATGGCAGGGTCGAGCTGACCGTCCATCAGCAACACGTTGTAGCCTTTGGCCTGTGCTGCGTCAATATAGGTGTATTGGTCGTCCTTGTTCTGTGCGTACAGGTAGATGAGGTTACCGTCCTTGTCGGTCTGGTTGTCCTTGATGAGGGTCTGGTACTCTTCAAACGTATAGTATTTGCCCTCGGTGTCCTTGAGCAAGGCGAACGATTTGGCTTTGTCATAGAAAGACTCGTCCGTGAGCATTCCGTAGTTGATGAAGATTTTGATGTCGTCCCACTTCTCTTCAAACTCCTTGCGCTCGTTCTTGAAGATGCCTGACAGACGGTCGCTCACCTTCTTTGTGATGTACGTGGAAATCTTCTTCACGTTCTGGTCGCTTTGCAGGTAGCTGCGTGATACGTTCAGAGGAATGTCCGGCGAGTCAATCACACCGTGTAACAGCGTCAGGAACTCTGGCACAATGCCTTCTACGCTGTCGGTCACATACACCTGATTGCAGTAGAGTTGGATTTTGTTCTTCTGAATGTCGAACTGATTCTTCACCTTCGGGAAGTACAGGATACCCGTCAGGTTGAATGGATAATCCACGTTCAAGTGAATCCAGAACAGCGGTTCGTCGCTCATCGGGTAGAGCTTGCGATAGAACTCCTTGTAGTCCTCGTCCTTCAGGTCGGCTGGTTTCTTCGTCCAAAGTGGGGTCGTGTCGTTGATGACGTTATCCACCTCTATCTCCTTGCGTTTCACGTTGCCCTTGTCGTCCTTCTCACCCGATGGGTCGTCAATCCAGTCTTTCTTCTTGCCGAAGATGACGGGTACGGCCAGGAACTTGCAGTACTTGTGCAACAGCTCGCTGATTTTGTATTCCTCAAGAAACTCCTTGCAGTCGTCGTCCAGGTACATGACGATATCGGTACCACGATCCTGCTTGTCACTGTCCTCGATGGTGAAGGCCGGGCTTCCGTCGCAACTCCACTTCACAGGCTTGCTGTCAGGCTGCCAACTCTTGGTGACGATTTCCACCTTCTTGCTGACCATGAAGGCCGAGTAGAAGCCCAGACCGAAGTGACCGATGATGGCGTTGGCGTCTTCCTTATACTTGTCGAGAAAGTCGTTGGCACCCGAAAAAGCAATCTGGTTGATGTACTTCTCAATCTCTTCCTCAGTCATGCCGATACCTCGGTCGCTGACGGTCAACGTACCTGCATCTTTATTTATATTAATGTGTACGTTCAGTTCGCCAGCTTCCTCTTTCAGCTCGCCCTTGTTGGCCAGGGTCTTCAACTTCTGAGTGGCATCAACGGCGTTGCTCACGATTTCACGCAGGAAAATCTCATGGTCGCTATAGAGAAACTTTTTGATGACGGGGAAGATGTTCTCGGTTGTAACCCCGATGTTACCTTGTTGCATGTTTATTTTCTTTTCTTTTATGGATATACATTGATTATATGATAGTCGTGACATTTTTGTACAAATAAAATGCCAGCCCTGATGGGGACTGACATTTTGTCGGTAGTATGGTTTCTTTCACCAAGAATTATTCTTCCTCCTTGATAGGTACTAAACGGATTTGGGCAATACGCATTTCACGATTATAAATATTTCTATCTCTAACTCTTATATTTGAAGTAAATTGAATGATTGTTTGAGGCGTTCCTGAGAAAGTGTAATTGCCCAAATATACCGTGTCGCATCGTACACTGTCCGACACAAATACCTTGGAGCCGTCGGTTGGATTTATCAATGTAGTGATTCGATAATTGGTCTCATCTTCTGTTTGTTCGTACATCCAAGTATAGAAACGATAGGGACGCAAATCATTTTCCATATCGGGAATGACCATCACGACATAGAGGTCGTAGGTCTGAGGCAACAGATATTTGGGAATATTAATCGCTATAGATGGATTTACTGAAGAGTTAGCCGGAGGAAAATCCACATACGAATTGTAGGGTACATTCCAAGATGCATCACAATTTTCCACGGTCTGGATATCGCCAACATACCTGGTCAAAAATGAAGAGCCATTTTTATCTTCATTATTGATGTGACCTATAGGACTGAATGCGATGTCACCATAGAAAAAGTTTTGAAAATCACTGACAATGTCTGCCGGTACATCATTGATCACATGCAGGGTACCATCGGTACAGTCAATAGTTCGATATGCCATAGGTTTGAGCCGTTCCATGATGGTGGGGGCATTGGCTATGAAATTGCCAAAGTCAAAGATGACACCTTTTTTCAAAACAGGGGTGATTTCTGTTTCTTTAGGCAGTAATTGGCACAGTGCATTGGTGTTCAATACGACTTTTGAGTCTTTATCATAATAGTTTCCTTGGGTCAATTCTTGCTCATTGTAGAGGGCACCTTCAATGGTTCTTGGAGTTGTGAACGATAATTCTTCGCCATACATGAGGTTACCATTCAGATTGATGTATGGACGAACATAATAGGTCGTCATGTATTTCAGATTGTGTAGTTCTGCAAAGAACGGATTCTTATTGTCAAGTGGCATTGCTAACGTATAGCAGAGATTCTCATCTTGGCAGGCTTGCATGTCAAACGTCCCAATATCGATTGAGTACCCGACGTAGTCCTGTAAATGATTGATGGATTTCCAATTGAACCTGTAATTGTCACTTTGCCCCCAAATAATTGAGTCGGAAGGTGCTAACCCTTGTTTTTGGGAAATGCAAAAACGTAAGCCGGATTCAAGAAATTCAGCCATGTCTTCACTGGGTAAAGCCATGATTTGTGCCGCATTATAATCCACTTCTCCAATCCAACCATGCAGGTTCTGATTCCCGGCATGTGTGTTTTGGCCTGTAATGGGGTTGTAGAACATTCCTTCACCACCGATAAAGCGGAACGTGTTGGTGTTAATGGAATGAATCTGAATCGTCGTGTCCTTTCCTTGCTCTGTCTTTAGTTCCACGGTAAAGGTATTTAATGTGGGATTTTGTGCCCACATCGTTGTGCCCGTAGTCAACAGGCTTATTATAATAAATAATGTATGTTTCATGTCTTTATCCTTTCATTTTACCAACGGTCTTCTACATAAGTTTCATTATCATAGATGCTGGCGGGAACCAACTCGATGTAGTCAAAGACCATAACTGACCTGTAGTAGTCATCAACTACTTGCTTCATGCGTAAATAGTGGTCTGTTTTTCCATCGCTGACAAAATGACCGATAACCCTGCGAACAAGATTGGGGGCATCACGAAAGCATGTTCCTTGTGTTCCTCCAGATTCGCTGGAAGAAGAGTAGTAGGATTCCGGCCCCTTCATCCAGCCCTGGTTGTGGATGGATTTATCGAACGCTGCGATTGCCTCTTCCTCCCCCAGTTCTTTGTCTGATTTCCAACCGAACAGCTGTACGCCACCAGGACGCATGTCAACAGGAACTCCCCATGGAATGTCATCAATATAAAATTGGATGAGACCTCGGTTTGAGAACCCCACACAAGTACCCAACCGTAATTCATAAGTGCCAGCCGGTACGGGGGGCAGTTTCACTTTTACATCCCTCCCCCTGCTTATTATTACCTCATCTCCTTGATAAGACCAGAAAGACAAGGTGCGTGGCCGAACATGTAAGTGTGTCTGTTTGTCCTCAAATTCAAAGTTTCTCGCAGCCCCCGATTTAAATCCCAGACAGGTTCGTTTATTGTTGTGGCTGCCGGTGCCATCCCATGTACTATATTTGCCGTTTTCGTAATTGCTGCGTGTGTAATGTCCACGTGCGCCACTGGTCATAAAGTCAGGCGACAACGTGGAGCAGTCAATACGCATTCGTTCGTTTAGTACGACGGTTTGGGTGATACTTCCGTAATCGATGATGTCGTCAATGTAGTGGTATTTACCATTGACGCCAAGCCCCAATCCATTCATGGTCGTTGGATCGGCAACCTTTGTTCCACGTACAAAAACGCCGCGTTCGTCAGCGCGGGATTGCACTCCTCGACGGTTGATGTAAAGTCCTGTTGCCGTTCCGGATGGAAATGAGCATTTCATGATGGAGTAAGGCATACAGGTCTCGTACCAATCGGCAATATCCCACACACGACGATTCCAATTTATTGCAAGTGTAGAGTTGGGGTCATCCACACAGGTCAACTGATAGTAGCCTGCACTGAAAGGCAGGATATGATAAGCGACAAAGCGGTTGAGCGAATTGCGTGTGTCGGTGATTTCGCTGATGTTGGCATCTTCGGGAAAGACCGCATCATACACCTGTTTAGCATAATTTTTCAGATCGGTCAGCGACAAAATGCCTTTTTGCTTATACACGCTGTCGGGTTCTACGAAAACAGTGTGTGCAATCAGGCGTTGAGACATATAGGCCACATTGTCATATTCTGTACCTGTGGGGAAAATTAACGCATCGTTTGTCCAATTTGTGGAATCTGCACCTACCGTATAATCCTTATCCGAATAGCACTTCAGCGAGTCCATCCAGCCTGTTGCTTCCAGCGCCTCGCAAAAGAGCGAGATATTCTTGTCTGTTTGTAGCAGCAACGAAAGCGAAGCTGGATGCTCCTGCCAACTGGAGCGAATATTTGTCACTTTTGACAATGGAAAGATATTCCCATTGATATCGATGAATTCTTGTGCGTTTAATGGCAGTGTGACAGTCATGCAGCACAATAAAAGGGGTAGTATCTGTTTCATTTTTTCAATGTTCAATGAAGTGAATAATTCAAGCGTTTCCTCATTTTTCGCCTTGTTTGCCATCTTTGCTGACACAGAAATCAATTAAAGCCGTGATGTCTGCCGTCGTAAGTTTACCGTCTGCGTCAAAATCGACCAAAGTGGTACTGATTTGGCTGTGGTTTCCTGTGATGTAGGCTTTGATGGTTTCTGCGATGTCTTTCACGTTGATGAAACCATCCACATTCGCATCGCCCATTTGGGAGTGTGTAAACGTGTAGCCTTCCACTTCACGGGTCATGTAATTGGCCACCAGTCCTTTGCAGGTAATGGTGACAAACTGCTGGTCGAACTTCACCACAGGGTGGTCGGCCACCAAATAGCATTCTGTCGTACCGTTAGCCAATGCAACTTGCATGACATAGCCCCTATCCTTAGCCTTTGTGGCGACAGAGGCTGCAAGCACACAGATTGCAAGCAAGCATTTTCTTTTGAATTGTTTCATAGGTATAATTTGCTAAGATTAACGTTGCAAATATACGCACATTCTCTATTCCTTCCAATTTTTTCGGAACGGATTTCCTGAAACCAATCCCTACTGAGCAAAAAAAACTCCCAGCCCGAGGTGGGGCTGAGAGGTTCTGTATAAAAAAGGGATGATGTTATTTTTGTTCATCGAGTGAGGCCAGTTTTGCCTTTACCTCCTCAAGGTCGGAACGGAGTTTGTCAACCTTGCGGTTCAGCTCGTCAACCAATGCATTGCCCTGCTTGGACTTGCTGGAAAGATTCAAGAAGCCAAGGTTGTTCTCGTAAGTCTTGATTTCGTTACGGAGAATGTCAAGCTGACGGACGAGACGGTCGCGGAGTTTGTCAGCACCGCCTTCCTTGATGGTGTTCTTGAAGTTGTTGACACGACGGCGGGTGGCGTTGGCACTGGCTGCACCGTAGAGACGATCCATTTGTTCGCGGAAGAGTTTATAGAGTTTGTCTTTCTCCTTGAAAGGTACATGGCCTATTTCGTTCCACTCCTTCTGGGCTGCCCGCAATTGGTCGCGGAGTTCACTCTCCATGTCAGCGGGTTCGATGGCAGCGAGGCGGTCGATGATGGCCTGCTTCTTCTGCATGTTTTCCAACTGCTCGCTGCGTGTGTCGGCATTGGCCTCTTTCTTTGCCTCAAAGAATGCATCGCAGGCGGCGTTGAAGCGCTGCCAAATCTGGTCGCTGTACTTCTTGGGCACGGTGCCGATTTCTTTCCATTTTTTCTGAAGTTCGACGAGGATGTCGGTTGTTTCCTTCCAAGCCGTACTGTCCTTCAGTGATTCGGCCTTCTCGACCAAGGCCAGTTTTGCCTCGTAGTTCTCGTTCAGGCTGTTTCTCACGCCTTGGAAGTATTCGGCCTTCTGGGTGAAGAATTTGTCACAGGCAGCACGGAAACGCTCAAAGATTTTCACGTTCATCTTTTGCGGAGCAAAGCCGATGGTCTTCCAAAGGGCCTGCAACTCGGTAATCTTCTCGCTGATGGCATTCCACTCGGCAAAGGTCTTGAGGGCTGAGAGGTCGTAGGCTTCGATGGTCTCACAGATCTCAGTCTTCTTCTGCAGGTTTTCCTCTTCCTGCTGTTTGCGGCTTTCGAAAAAATCGTGGTGGCGCTTGTTGATGATGGTTGACGCAGTTTTGAAGCGGTTCCAGATTTCCTCGCGGAGTTCGCTGGCTACAGGGCCAATCTCGCGGAACTCGGCATGGAGTTGCTGAAGGGTACGGAAGGCGGAGATAATGTCCTCTTCCTCGGTCAACTTCTCGGCAGCCTCGCAAAGGGCGGTCTTGAGCTCCAGGTTTTTCTTGAAGTCATAGGCTCGCAACTCGTTGTTGAGCTTCAAGGTGTCGTAGTATTGCTCAACGACCTGTTGATAGGTTTTCCAAAGCTCCGTAGCCTTTTCTGCTGGAACGTTCTTAATCTCGTTCCACTCCTGCTGAAGTTGCTTGAAATCGTTATAGACGCGATTTACCTCGTCGGGATTCTCAATGTACGCCTTGATTTTCTCGATGATTTCGAGTTTCTTCTGATAGTTGGCCTCGCGTTCAGCTTCTTGCTGCTGGGCCAGTTGGGCGCGTTTTTCACGGATGATGGCCATTTGATTCTTGAAATCAGCCTCGTCGTTGTTTTCGGCGGGGGTGTATTCCTCTGGTGTGCCGCCACCATCGATGAACGATTTGTAAGCTTCCTCAATCTCCTGTTTGTGCAGACGATAGAACAGACTCTTGAGCATGTCGAGTTCTTGACGTGAAGACTCTTCGTCCGTCTCGGCAATTTGGTGGAGACGTGCAAGAACTTCCGCTTTGCTTTGGAGAGGTGTGGATGCAGTCGAGATTTCTGCCTGAGGCTCTTCTTGACAGCTTTCTTCGGCTGCTGGTTGCGCTGTAGCTTCTTCAGCTACTGGCTGTGCTGTAGTCTCGGTTGCTACCGGCTCAACTACAGGCTCCTCAGTGGGGTTCTGAATTTCAGTCATAGATGTAAAATGTTAAGTGTTAAAAATAGAGTGTAATCGTGTATATATAGACAACCGCTGCGGGAAAGGCAAGCAGGCTGCTATCAAATCGGTCAAGCATTCCTCCGTGTCCGGGAAGAATGTTTCCAGAGTCTTTAATGCCTAATTTACGTTTGAGCAAGGATTCGACAAGGTCGCCCCATGTGCCGAACACAACAACGACGATGGCCAGTCCGGCCCATGCCAAAGGGTTGGTGAGCGGGCAAGGTCCCAAAAGCTCCTTGGCAAAATAGACAATGGCTTGTGAGGCCAGGATGGCAATGATGCCACCGCCTATGCTGCCTTCCCAGCTTTTGGCTGGTGAGATGCGTGGGAAGAGTTTGTGTTTGCCAATCAGTGACCCCACGCAATAGGCTCCCGCATCGTTGCACCAAAGGAAGATGAAGACGGAGAGTACCAGCATGGGTACATAGACGACGGAGGGAACGGAGTAGGGTTGTGGGAGTGAAATGAAGGCAAGGGTGTTGATGGAGGCAAGGGGAAGGGCAATGTACAGTTGAGCCATCAATGCAAAAGCCCAGTTATAGATGGAGTTTTGCCGGTCGAAATAGAGTTCGGAAACCAGCAAGTAGATGATGCTGATGATGTAGGGGATGAAAATCTCGGAGCCGCAGACGTTGAGGTTGAAAGACAGAACGGCCAGGAAGAGGTAGGTTCCCGCAACGGTTGTGATGAAGCGGTTGACTTGCAGGTTGGCGTTTTTGTTCACAATGCTACAAAATTCCCAGACGGTCATAGCCGTGATGACGCTGAACAGCACGGCATAGGAGGCTTGGCTCCAAAGTATGCTACCTACCAACACAATGACAAACACGATGCTGGTCAGTGTGCGAATCATGAATTTGTTCATTTCTCTTTTTTATTCTTTTCGTTGCTTTCTTCTTCTTTTGCTTTTTCCAGCACAGCCTGGATGGCTTTTTGGCGGATGATTTCCTCGTTTTCCTCCTTGTGTCCAACGGGGTCGGCCTCTTTGGGATCCTCATTCGCATTGGCGGCAAGGATTTCCTCGGTGCGTGACGTCCAGGGACGTTTGCCAAAAATCCGTTCCACATCCTCTGCAAAGATGACTTCACGGTCCATCAGGATTTGAGCCAATTCTGCATGACCCTCACGATGCTCTTGCAACACCTGTTTTGCACGTTCATATTCCTTGGCAATCAGTTCCTTCACATCCTCGTCAATCAGCTCTGCAGTCTTGTCGGAATAAGGTTTCTGGAACTGATATTCCTGATTATTGTAATAGCAAAGGTTGGGCAGGTTGTCACCCATGCCGGCGTAGGCTATCATACCGTAAGCACGTTTGGTGACGGTCTCCAAGTCGTTCATGGCACCGGTGGAAATGCGGCCTATGCAAAGTTCCTCGGCGGCACGTCCGCCAAGCGTTGCACAGATTTCGTCCAGCAATTCCTCTTTTGTGGTAATCTGACGTTCCTCTGGCATATACCAGGCTGCTCCAAGGGCTTGTCCACGGGGTACGATGGTTACCTTTACAAGTGGGTTGGCATATTGCAGGAACCAGGAGATGGTGGCATGACCGGCTTCATGAAGGGCGATGGTCTGCTTCTCAGCCTGCGTCAGCAATTTTGTCTTTTTCTCCAATCCACCGATGATTCGGTCAACGGCATCGAGAAAACATTGCTTATCGACCCATTTTTTATTATGACGGGCTGCAATCAAAGCTGCCTCGTTGCAAACGTTGGCAATGTCGGCTCCCGAAAAGCCTGGCGTCTGGCGGGCCAACGTATCTACATCCACGGTCTCGTCGATTTTCACGGGACGCAAATGCACGTTGAAGATTTCCTTGCGTTCGCTCAAATCGGGCAAATCAACGTGGATTTGACGGTCGAAACGTCCGGCACGCAGCAAAGCCTTGTCGAGAATGTCGGCACGGTTCGTGGCTGCCAGGATGATGATACCACTGTTGGTACCGAAACCGTCCATCTCCGTCAGCAGCTGGTTGAGTGTGCTTTCGCGTTCATCGTTTCCTCCCATGGCCGCAGCGGTGGTACGGGCACGGCCTATGGCGTCGATTTCATCGATGAAAATGATGCATGGCGCCTTTCCCTTTGCCTGATTGAAAAGGTCGCGTACTCGGCTGGCTCCGACACCCACGAACATCTCCACAAATTCTGAGCCGGAAAGGGAGAAGAACGGAACGTCAGCCTCGCCGGCAACGGCCTTTGCCAACAGCGTCTTACCTGTTCCTGGAGGGCCAACCAGCAGGGCACCCTTGGGTATCTTTCCACCCAACTCTGTGTATTTCTGTGGATTCTTCAGAAACTCCACAATCTCCTGCACTTCCTGTTTGGCTCCGGCCTGTCCCGCCACGTCCTTGAAGGTAACTTTGCCTTCTTTGCCGCCGCCTTCAATCAGCTGGGCTTTCGATTTGCCAACACTGAAAATGCTGCCAGCACCGCTCATCATGGAGCCTCCCACACTGCGGCGCATCAGCATAATCCAGATGGCAATGATGAGAATCATGGGCGCAAACTGGAACAGCAGGTTGGTGAATATGTTGGAGGATTGATCGTAGCTAATCTTGCCTTTCAGGTGACCTTCTTCCTTGGCCTTGTCAAGAAATTCCTCCACCTTGTCTATCGAACCGAACTCAACGACCACCGCACGTTTCTGGCTGTTTTTGTTTCCGTTGCCAAAAACTTTGCGGTCGTACTCCCTGTTGATGAACATCTTCAGGGAGTAGTCGTTTTTCTCGATAACGATGTCGCTGGCATAGCCTTTCTCCACGTATTCCTTGAAGGTGGAGTAGTCAATGCGTTTTTCCACGGAAGTGTCGTTGTGGAAAAGATAAACATAGATGATGCAGCCAATGAGAATAACGTACAACCAGCTTAAATTGAAACGTGGCTGTGGCGGACGGTTGTTCTTGGGTTTGGGGGCAGACTGCGGTTTCTCGCCTGTTTCGTTTTGTAGTTCCTGCATCTCCCGGTTCATTTCCTTTCGGATGAGGTGTCGGGTGATATGATTGATGAGATTATTGGATTTCACGTTTGTATTCTTTATTAGGGTAGGGGGAAATGCCCGAAGGCATCCGTGTTCGTTCTGTATATTATATAAATTTCGTTCTGTATATTATATAAATAATGTATATTGACGGCGGTAGGCTCAATCAATGTCAGGGAATGTCTCTATCTTTGCATCCTCCCAAAGGTTGTCTATGTCATAAAACTCACGTGCCTCTGGCAGGAAGATGTGTACAACAACATCCGTGTAGTCCATCGCAATCCAAATGCAGTTCCGTGTTCCGTCGCTCGATGTCGGCTTTTGTCCTGCATTTTTGCGCACATATTCGCGCACCGAATCGTAAATGGCTGATACTTGTGTGGGGGAATTGCCCTCACAAATAACCAAATATTGAGTAATCGTGTCGTCTATCTCTCTCAGGTCCACGACGGTAATGTTATGTCCTTTCTTTTCCTGAATGCCTTCGATAATGGCTTTTACGAGTTGGTCGTTATTCATTTCTATTTTTTACTTTTTCTTGATTCACTTATCAGTTTTCTCCTCACGTTCCGCTTCCTCCATTTCTACCCGCTTCCTCTTCTCGTCAATCACCTGGAAGTCTTTCGGACGAAGCACGAAATTGGAGCCGAGATACTTTTCCTTGACAATGTGGTTCTCGGCCAGTTCCGGCGGCGTACCCTTAAACAGAATGCGCCCTTCGAACAGCAAGTAGGCACGGTCGGTAATGCAAAGCGTCTCCTGAACATTGTGGTCGGTAATCAGAATGCCGATGTTGCGGTCCTTCAATTTCCACACGATATACTGAATATCCTCCACGGCAATGGGATCGACACCGGCAAACGGCTCGTCCAACATGATGAATTTCGGGTCGATGGCCAGGCAACGTGCGATTTCACACCTGCGCCGCTCTCCACCCGAAAGTTGGTTACCACGGTTCTTGCGCACCTTCTGCAGACGGAACTCATTGAGCAGGCTCTCCAGGCGTTCATGCTGTTCCTCCGTGGATTTGTATTTCATTTCGAGCACCGTCATCAGGTTGTCCTCCACGCTCATCGTGCGGAACACGCTGGCCTCCTGTGCCAAATAGCCCACGCCCTTCTTGGCTCGCGTTGATACGGGGTCGTTGGTGATTTCAGAGTCGTTGATGAAAACCTTTCCTCCATTCGGAACCACCAAGCCCGTCGTCATGTAGAAGCTCGTGGTTTTTCCTGCACCGTTAGGACCCAGCAATCCAACAATCTCTCCCTGCCTTACGTTGAAAGACACATCATTCACCACCGTTCGCTTTCCGTAGGTCTTCACCAGATTCCTGGTATAAAGCGTCATTCGCTCGTCAGAATATTCCGGTATTTCTGCGTCGCTCGCATTGGTCGTCGCTGTTGTGTATGTAAAATCCATGCTCTGCTGTCGGCTGTTTCCTTGTTCGATTTGTATTGTATTTAAATCATTTTCCGACCGTTCCTTGGCCGAAGTCCATTTTAGTTGGCAAAAATACGAAAACTTTACGGACTGAACGATTAAAAACATGAAAAACTATGTTAAATGTAGTATATTTTTTATGATTATCTTCAAAAATACCATCAGGACGCCAAGGGCGTCCCCGCTCCGTAACCGTAGGTCGTTTCGACCTGCGGATGAGATGCAAGGAGGAACGCACCCTGAAGGGGTGCCCCATCAATGGCACAGGGCGACCCCGTTAGGGTCGGTTTGGATACTATCATTTATCCGGGGGTGCTCGCTGCGCTCGTACCCTCGGTTACGGAGCGGCGACGCCTTCAGCGTCTTGGTAGTATATTTTTTCTTCCGCCCTTCGGAAAAAATGTTCTGACGAGCCGCTCAAAATCTCCTGACGCTTCGTTACGAAAATTTATTCCCGTCGAGAATAAAAAATATGGCGGCGATATATTTAATATTATCGTCGGGAATAAAAAATATATCGTCGAGAATAATCTTTTCCAGCGAAGCGTCCTGAGATTTCTAGTCAAGCCTTGGAACTTTTTCACGCCTGAAATTTCAATTTTCTGTATCGGATTGGCTCCCGAATGGGATTTTTTGCGTAATTTTGTACGCTGAAACCAAAAGTAAACAAAAAAGAATAGCTGTGCTAACACTAAAATCGGGCCTGACCCATATCGGAAAATACGTCATGCTGATGGGGCGCGTACTCAACCGTCCCGACCGCATGAGGATGTTCTTCAAGTCGTATGTCAATGAAATGTTCCAACTTGGCTACAACTCCATTGCCATCGTGCTTATCATCAGTTTTTTCATCGGAGCCGTCATCTGTCTTCAGATTAAGCTCAACATACAAAGTCCTTGGATGCCGAAGATGGTGGTAGGATACACCACCCGAGAAATCATGCTGCTGGAGTTCTCCTCTTCCATCATGTGTCTCATCTTGGCCGGAAAAGTTGGTTCAAACATCGCTTCCGAAATCGGCACCATGCGTATCACGCAACAGATTGATGCCTTGGACATCATGGGCGTGAACTCCGCCAACTATCTGATTCTGCCCAAAATGATGGGACTGATGACCATCATGCCCATCCTGGTGACATTCAGCGTGGCCGCAGGCATTGGCGGCGCATACGCCACGAGTCTTATGGGCACCACCACGGTGGATGAACTGAACGAGGGCTTCCGTTACGGCTTCAACCAGTGGTACTTCTGGTGTGGTATGATTAAAGCCGTGGTCTATGCCTTCATCATCACCACCGTCTCGGCCTATCAGGGCTATAGCGTGGAGGGTGGCTCCGTCGAGGTGGGTGTCAACTCCACCAACGCCGTCGTGACCAGCAGTATCCTGATTCTGTTCAGCGATATTTTCCTGACGACGTTATTGACGTAAATCCTCATTCATTTTCACCCTATCACTTGTCACTTGATAGCGGTAGCAAATTCTTCATTCTTCATTTTTCATTCTTCAAATTCCCCTGTTACTACATTGATACAGCTTACACATCTTTATAAATCCTTCGCCGACAAAGAAGTGCTGAAGGACATCAACGCCACCTTTGAGAATGGCCAGGTCAACCTAATCATCGGACAGTCAGGCTCAGGCAAGACCGTATTGATGAAGAATATCGTTGGCCTCCTGGAGCCCACCAGCGGCACCATCATGTACGATGACCGCAACTTCGTGGCCTTGTCGAAACGAGATAAAATCATGCTCCGGCGCGAAATGGGCATGATATTCCAGTCGGCAGCCCTGTTCGACTCACTCACCGTCCTCGACAACGTCATGTTTCCGCTCGACATGTTCAGCGACATGCCCTACGAAGACCGTGTGAAGCGGGCACGTTTTTGCCTTTCGCGTGTCAACCTGGAGGGTGCCGAGAACAAGTTCCCCGGTGAAATTTCGGGCGGTATGCAAAAGCGTGTGGCTATTGCCCGTGCCATCGTCCTGCAACCCAAATACCTCTTCTGCGACGAACCTAACTCTGGCCTCGACCCCAAGACCAGCATCGTCATCGACGAACTGATTTCGGGCATCACGCACGAGGATAACATTACGACCATCGTCAACACCCACGACATGAACTCCGTGATGGGCATCGGAGAGCACATCACCTTCATCTGTGAGGGTAGGGCAGAGTGGTATGGCTCGAACAAGGAGATTATGGACTCCACCAACAAGAAGCTGGAAGATTTCATCTTTGCCAGTGACATTCTCCGTCAGGCAAAGCAGTTACACGACCAGAAGAAAGAGAAATGATTGTTTGCATTGCAGAGAAACCGTCCGTGGCCCGCGACATAGCCAATGTGTTGGGCGCAACCAACACCATGCAGGGATACATTGAAGGGAATGGCTACCAGGTGACCTGGACTTTCGGTCATCTCTGCGAGTTGAAGGAGCCCCACGAATACACCGATCGCTGGAAGCGCTGGGACCTCTGGGACCTCCCCATGATTCCGCAGCGCTATGCCATCCGTCTGAAAGAGGACGAAGGTATCAAGCGTCAGTTTGCCGTCATCGAAAAACTTTTCAGTCAGGCCGAAATGATTGTCAACTGCGGTGATGCCGGTCAGGAGGGTGAACTCATCCAACGCTGGGTCATGCAGAAGGCCGGTGTGAAGTGCCCCGTTAAACGCTTGTGGATTAGTTCCTTGACGGAGGAGGCTATTCGGGAGGGCTTTCAGAACCTGAAAGACCAAAGCGAATACCAAAGCCTCTATGAGGCTGGTTTGAGCCGTGCCATCGGCGATTGGACGTTGGGCATGAACGCCACCCGGCTCTACACGCTGAAATACAGCGAACGTGCCGGTCAGGTGCTTTCCATTGGCCGTGTGCAAACCCCTACGCTTGCGCTGATTGTCAACCGCCAGCATGAAATAGAGAACTTCGTCCCTCGCCAGTCGTGGGGACTCACCACACTCTACCGTGACACAAAGTTCACGGCGGTTGCCATCGATGAGGAGGCGGAGGCTGAAAACAAGGCTGAGGAAACACAGGAGGGCGAAAAGGGGAAGGCCGCCAAGAGCAAGGGGCCGGTCTATCGGCAGGTGGAGTTTGTCACAGAGGCCGAGGGGCGCGACGTGCTCAATGCTATTACGGGACAGCCCTTCACAGTCTGCGACATACAGAAGAAAAAAGGCACGGAGGCTCCTCCACGTCTCTACGACCTCACTTCGCTGCAAGTGGATTGCAACAAGAAATTCGGCTTCTCTGCCGACCAGACCCTGCAACTCATTCAGTCGCTCTATGAGAAGAAATTCACGACCTATCCGCGTGTCGATACGACGTTTCTCTCCGATGATATTTACCCCAAATGTCCGGCCATCCTGAAGGGCATTCGAGGCTATGAACAATACACGGCTCCGCTTGAAGGTAAGACTTTAAATAAGTCAAAGAAAGTTTTTGACTCTTCAAAGGTTACGGATCACCATGCCATCATCCCGACAGGCGTTCCCATACAGGGACTGACCGACTTTGAAAAGCATGTTTACGACCTTGTCGCCCGTGCCTTCATTGCCGTGTTCTATCCTGACTGCAAGTTTGAGACTACGACTGTCTTGGGGCAGGTTCCGTTCAAGGATACAGCCCCTTTGTCTTCCGATGCTTCCGCTGAGACACCCGTAAACGTCCAGTTGTTCCGTGCCACAGGGCGCACCATCATTGATGAGGGTTGGAAGGTGATTTACAAGAAAGACAAGGTCGTCGAAGAATCCGACGCCGCAGATACCACTCAGCCCACGGAAAGCCAACTACCTGTATTCACCAAGGGCGAAAGCGGGCCTCATACGCCCTCGCTTGTCGAGAAGTGGACTCAGCCGCCCAAACCCTACACCGAGGCAACCTTGTTGCGGGCCATGGAAACCGCTGGAAAATTCGTGGACAACGACGAATTGCGCGATGCCATGAAAGAGAATGGCATTGGGCGTCCTTCCACTCGTGCTGCCATCATTGAGACCCTTTTCAAGCGTCGTTACATTCGCAAGGAGAAGAAGAACCTTGTTGCCACGCCCACGGGGGTCGAACTCATCGGACTTATTCGTGAAGATTTGCTCAAAAGTGCCGAACTCACCGGCATTTGGGAAAAGAAACTCCGCGACATCGAGCACCACCATTATCCGGCACGCCAATTCATCGATGAATTGAAGCAAATGGTGGGCGAAATCATCGATGCCGTCCGCAACGACCACTCGAACCGTCGCGTCGCCTTTACCAGTGAGGAAGATGTGAAGAAGAAGCCCCAAAAACGTAAACCGGCTTCCGCCCCTTCAGGCTTTCAGCCGAAGAAACAGAAAGTCGCTCCGCAGCCAACCCCGCAGGCCGCAGCCTTCAATGCCGACCAATGGATAGGGATGCCTTGTCCCGTATGCAAGCAGGGCACCATCATCAAAGGCAAAACGGCCTATGGCTGCTCCCGCTGGAAAGAAGGCTGCACGTATCGCGTACCGTTTGAAAACGTCTGAATGAGGCTTCTGAACGCTTTTCAAGATTTTTAGCACATACGGTCGCGGTAGTCCTCATATTGAAACTGCTTGTAAAGCTGAAAACTCCCATCGCTATGGAGTATTCCGATTGCAGGGTGACCAATGCCGTTGAACATGTTTGTCTTCACGGTGGTATAGTGTATCATGTCCTCAAAGATGATTTCTTCGCCGACCTGTAGCGGATGGTCAAATTCCCAGGCCGACATAAAATCGCCCGAAAGACAGGAGTTTCCTCCAAGGCGGTAGGTGTTGGGCACATTCGTTGCTTCTTCTTCTCGTATGACTTTTGCCCCACGCACGGCAGGATGATAAGGCATTTCAAGGCAATCAGGCATGTGGCAGGTAAAGCTAACGTTCAGAATGGCGGTTTTGATGCCTTTGTTCTCAACGATATCTACCACTTTTGCATGTAATGTCCCCGTTTGCCAGGCAAAGGCACTTCCTGGTTCCATGATGACTTTCAGAAGGGGATAACGCTTATGGAAACCATTCAACGTGTCAATCAGCAGCTGCGTGTCATAGTCCTTTCGAGTCATCAGGTGCCCACCGCCGAAGTTTATCCATTCTATTTGGTCGAACCACCGTGAGAATTTCTCCTCAATATGCTCAAGGGTTCGGGCAAAGGTGTCCGCTCCATTCTCGCAAAGGCAATGGATATGAAAGCCTTTCACGTCAGCGGGCAGTGTGTCGGGTAGGGACTCGGCCAACACGCCGAAGCGACTGCCTGCTGCACAGGGATTGTAAAGTTCTGTTTCAATTTCAGAGTATTCGGGATTGACCCTCAGACCGCAACTTACGCCATTGGCAACGGCCTGTCGATGGAAACGCTCGTATTGGCTCAGGGAATTGAAGGTGATGTGCGACGAGCAGCGGATGATTTCTGGAAACTCCTCATCCGTGTAGGCAGGGGAATACGTGTGGGCTCGTGAACCGAATTCTTCCGCAGCCAATCGTGCCTCATACAGTGAACTGGCTGTTGTGTGGTGAATATATTCCCGAAAAATGGGAAAACTCTTCCATAAGGCAAACGCCTTGAAGGCCAAGATGATTTCCACGTCTGCACTTTGGCTGACGTGTTGTATCAGTGCGAGGTTTCTGCGCAGCAGGTCTTCCTCTATAATATAGCATGGGTTGGGTGTCATATTATGTTGATTTTTGCGAATTTCAGTAACAGCTGCTTGGTTCCGGCATTGTCAAAGCGAACGGTTGCCTTTCGGTTCTCACCCGTGCCTTCAATGCGCAGTACGACACCTTCTCCAAAACGCTGATGTGCTATCCGTTGGCCCTCCTTCAGTCCTGTGCTGTTGCCCATTGGTGCAACGGATTGGGCTATAGGTGATGGGCTGACAGGCTTCCAGTTTGAAGCCTGACGGATTTCCGTCTCCCGTAGGGTTGTTGTGGGGGTGTGGTGAATCGGTGTGATTCGGGGAACAAACTGTTGCTTGCGAGCCCAGGGAAGTTCCACCTCATCATGGCTGCCAAACCGTTGCGATGCCCTTGAACTCTCGGAGTGGGACAGATACTGAGGGTCGATGTCATGGAGAAAACGGCTCGGATTTCCAAACTCCATCTTTCCGTATCGGAATCGGCTTTTGGCATACGACAGGTAGCACCGCCGTTCCGCCCGCGTCAGGGCCACGTAGAACAGACGCCGTTCTTCTTCCATTTCTCGCGGTGAGCCGCTGGATAGTTGGCTGGGAAACAAGTTTTCCTCCAGACCCACGATGAAGACTGTTGGAAACTCCAGCCCCTTGGCCGAGTGGATGGTCATGAGGGTTATCTTAGGGGTCGTGTCGTTTTTGTCGGAATCCACATCGCTCAGTAGCGAAACTTCCGAGAGATAGTCGCTGATGCTCACGTTCTCATTGCCTTCCTCTAAGCGTGAGGTGCAAAAATCCGCCATGCCGTTCATCAGTTCCTGTATGTTCTCTTGGCGCGAGAGGTTTTCAGGCGTGGCATCTTGATAAATGTCGGCAATGATGCCCGAACGTTTCATAATGTCGGCACCTGCGTGTTCCGCGTCCACCGTTTTCGCCAGTTCAATGAACGATGCGATGAGAACCCTGAAGTCCTCCAGTTTTTGTGCCGTCCCTTTGTTCAGGCTCAGACCGTATTCCAGAGGGTTGCCAAGGACATTCCACAAACTTGTGTTGTGTCGCGTGGCCGTGTCAATCACTCTTTGCAACGTCGTGTTTCCGATACCCCTTGCCGGGTAGTTGATGATGCGTTTCAAGGCCTCCTCGTCGTGCGGATTCACGGCCATGCGCAGGTAGGCAATCACATCTTTTACCTCCTTGCGTTGATAGAACGAGAGTCCCCCATAAATCTTGTAGGGGAGACCGTTTTTACGCAACTCTTCCTCGAAGATTCTGCTCTGAGCATTCGTGCGGTACAAGATGGCAAAGTCGCTGTAGGGGCATTGTTCCTTCCGTTGAATCTGACGAATCTGCCGGGTGACAATCTGGCCTTCCTCCACGTCCGAATATGCCTCGCTGACCACGATGCGCTCTCCCTGTTCTTTCTTTGAGAATATGTCCTTGTGAATCTGTCGGGCGTTCTTGTTGATAAGGCTGTTTGCTGCCGCTACAATCGTTTGGGTGGAACGGTAGTTCTGCTCCAACTTAAACATTTTACTGTCTTTGTATATATCACGGAAAGTTAGGATATTATCAATATTTGCTCCACGAAAACTATAGATACTCTGAGCGTCATCGCCCACCACGCACACCCGTTGCCGTTCCTGTGTCAGTTGCCACACGATGCGGTGCTGTGCGTAGTTCGTGTCCTGGTACTCATCCACCAATACATAGTGGAAGCGTTCGGCGTAGCGCAGCCTGATGTCGGGATGCTGTTCAAATAGCAAGTAGGTGTAGAGCAGGATGTCGTCGAAGTCCATGGCATCCGCTTGTCTGCAACGGTTGCTGTAGCGCAGGTAGATTTGTCCCAGGGCAGGCATCTTTGAGTGAGCGTCCGCCTGGGTGTTGTTAGGGTTTCCCGCATAGTCCTCCGCTGTCACTAGTTGGTTTTTCGCATTCGAGATACGTGCCATCACCGTGCCTGGTTTATACGTCTTGTCGTCCAGTTGCATCTCTTTAAGAATGGTCTTCACCAGGCTTTTGCTGTCAGCAGCGTCGTAGATGGTGAAGTTGGACGAGAAACCGATGTTGGGGGCTTCTTGTCGCAAGATGCGTAGGAACACGCTGTGGAAGGTGCCCATCCATAGGCTGCGGGCATGTTCCTCACCCACGATGCGGGCGATGCGCTGCTTCATCTCGTTGGCTGCCTTGTTGGTAAATGTCAGCGCAAGAATAGACCACGGCTTATAGCCATGTTCCAACAGGTAAGCTATTTTGTAGGTCAGCACACGGGTCTTGCCCGAACCTGCACCGGCAATCACCAGCGAGGGTCCCTCGCAATACTCCACGGCAGCCCGTTGCGCAGGGTTGAAATCTCCTAAAAAGTCACCCATTTCTCATTTCTTTTTCAGCGTGAAGGGTTTTGGCAATTTCACATACTTACGGTTTGCCACCCCCTTGATGTAGGTGTCGCCCACTTGCTTAATGCTGATGCCGTCCTCAGTGAGCTGGATTTCCAAATCCTGTGCGTTGTCGCCTCGGTCGCATGAGGCCCTTACTACAGCCTTCTTCTCGTTCTTTGACTTTACACGCAGGATGAACCACGTGCCGTTTAGGTCTCCCTGTAAATAGCCATAGCAGCTGTCCAGTTCCTCCATCCCTGGCACAGGAATGTCTTTTGCCTCAAGGTTCAGGCGGGCACGGATGTTCAGTTCCTGATTGTAATACGTTCCTTTATAAGGGCTTTGGGCTGCGGCCATAAACGTTGCTGTCATGGCCATCAGCAGAAAAAAGGTTCTTTTCATCTTCTTTGTCACTTTATTTGATAGACCATTTCGGTCGATTCCGCTGCAAAATTAGCTAAAATAACTGATATGTCAAGCTTGTCGTGTGAAGATAATTTTTCCCGTCTGGCATTTTATCTTGTTTTTTTTCCGCTCTTATATAAATAATGTGTAACTTTGCCAGAAAATGGATGGAAAAATGAAAGTAGCATTGTTACAGCAAGACATTGTTTGGGGATGTCCGGCGCAGAATGTGAGCAGGGCGGAAGAAGCCATGATGCGGGTGCAACATGCTGACTTGTATGTCTTGCCGGAAATGTTCAGCACAGGATTTTCCATTGAGCCTGTGGGTGTTGCCGAAAGGGATGGCTTCTCTTTGCAGTGGATGAAGGCGATAGCTGCAAAATTGGATGCTGCCATTGCAGGAAGCGTGGCTGTAGAGGTAGGGGGTGGTTTCCGAAACCGTTTTTACTTTGTGAAGCCCGATGGGGAGGTAATTTATTATGACAAGCGTCACTTGTTCAGTTACGCTGGTGAGCACCTTCAATATACGGCAGGTGAACAGCGGGTTGTGGTTCCGTTTCGTGGCGTTCGTTTCCTGTTGCAGGTGTGTTACGACTTGCGTTTTCCTGTTTGGGCACGAAATCGTGAGGATTACGATTGCATTCTTTATGTTGCCAATTGGCCCCTCACGCGGATTCTGGCTTGGCGTACTTTGCTTGCAGCCCGTGCCATTGAGAACCAGTGCTATGTATGCGGCGTGAACAGGGTGGGGAAGGATGCTGCTTGTCACTATTCGGGAGGCACGATGTTGGTGCATCCCTACGGTAATCCCCTCGCTACGGCTAAAGACGACCAAGAGGATTGTGTGATGGGAGAGATAGACCTGGACTTTTTAAGCACTTTCAGACAGAAATTCCCTGTGCTGAAAGATAGAGATATTTTATAATATGACACACATTTAAAATGAAAGAAACTTTATTGAACAAAATTGTGAATGAGTTTGGAGACGTGGCTTTGAGCAATCTCTCTGGCTATCTGATTACGTTGGGAAAGAACATCCTGGCCGCACTGGTTATTTATTTTGTGGGGCGGTTCATCATTGGTAAATTACTGAAATTGGTCCGGGCCATTATGCAAAAGCGGGGAGTAGAGCCATCTTTGTACAGTTTTTTGGACAGCCTCTTGACCATCGCCTTATATTTTATCCTGGTCATCGCCATCGTTTCCGTCCTTGGCATAGAGACGAGTTCGTTTGTGGCTTTGTTTGCCTCGGCAGGTGTGGCCATCGGCATGGCACTCTCCGGCACACTGCAGAACTTTGCGGGTGGCGTGATGATTCTGATTTTCCGTCCTTATAAGGTCGGAGATTTCATTGAGGTGCAAGGCTTTGCTGGTACAGTCAGGGAAATACAGATATTCCATACAATCCTGACGACGGGCGACAATCAGACCATCATCATTCCCAATGGCGGCCTCTCTACCGGAACCATTAAAAACTCCACAAAGGCGACCCGTCGGCGGGTGGACATTGATGTGGAAGTAGCATACGGCACAAAGCCCGAGGATGTCCGTCAGGTACTGACCGCCATTTGTGACGCAGACGACAGAATCCTTCGTGGCGAGGAAACGCCCGTAATCATGCCCATGACTACGATGTCTGCCAGCAGCATCGTGTTCTCTTTGCGTGTCTGGGTGGCTCCCGTGGACTATTGGCCCGTTCGTTTCGACCTCACGGAAAAAGTTTACAACGAACTTACCGCCGCTGGCATAGAGATACCGTTCCAGCAAATCGATGTTCACATGAAGTGATAGACATTGATAATTAAGTGATTAACGGACCAACGTGGATTATCCGTGGGGCTCTTTTGTTGCTCATAAAGAAGACGATGATAACGGATAAATCCCAGAGTCGTAGAGGATGGAAGCAAGCCAAAAGCATAGGTTTCATTATGGTGTGAAAACTGTGCACGAACACAAAATTTGTGAAAATGTTTGGCTGTTTGAAAAAAAGTCTGTAACTTTGCAGCGAAATAGAGGATAACTCGTAAAGTAAAAGTAAGAATTGAATGAAAAAGCACCCTTGACGATAAGGGTAAATCCTTTGTTTTATAATGGATTATAAGTCTCCGTCAGGGTATGTGCGTAATTTTTGAGAGCGATAACTTTAAGGATAATAATTAAAAAGGTAAAGGTATGAAGAAATTCATTACAACGTGTCTTTTGACACTGACCGTAGCGTTCTCTTTATCGGCAGCTACGATTGATCCTGAAAAGAAATGGGCAGCGGTGATTTCAGCCATTGCCCAAGTCGAAAGCGAGGGAAACCCAAAGGTTGTCAGTAAATGTGGCAGATATGTGGGCTACCTGCAAATTTCAAAAATCCTTGTACGTCAGTGCAATCAGATTCTCGGCAAAAAGGTTTTTACCTACGATGACCGTTATGACAAGCAGAAAAGCATTGAAATGTTCATCGTTTTTCAGGAATACTTCAACAAAGAAGGCAATACAGAAAAAGCCATTCGTCTTTGGAACTCAGGAGATCCTAAATGTATGAGTCGCAAAAGTCCGACCGAAGGTTATTACCGTAGAGTCATGACAAAATTTACTGCTCAGGCAAAGTAAGATTTATTTATTAATCAATGGAAAATATCTTTTGGATGTTTTCCATTTTTTTGTCCTTTTTTCTCAGAATGGCGATTATGTTAAATATAGGAAGAAGGAACGTTTCTTTCAGTAATAGACACACATTATTGCTGATAAAACATCCGAATGGATGCTACAACATATTCGGCTTGCTCGTCGCTGAGAACTGGCGAGATAGGCAAAGAAAGTTCGTGTTGGCACCAAAATTCTGCATTGGGAATGGTTAGATGGTTTTCAGAAGAATATGCTTTCTGTTTGTGACATGCCACGGGATAATGGCAAAGTGTCTGAATATTTGTGCGGTCAAGGAATTGCTGTAATTGTGACCGACGGCCCGTCAGGAATGGAAAAATGTGGTAAACGTGACTTCCATCCATTATTGCAGATGGCTGATGGAAAGAATTTACTTCTGATAATTGTGAAGCATAATAAGACGCTATTTGCTGACGGCGATGGTTGTCGGCATTAAGGTGGCGCAGTTTCACACGAAGGATAGCTGCCTGAAGCTCGTCTAAACGAGAATTGACACCTTGATAATTGTGGATGTATTTTTCAGACTGGCCATAATTGGCAAGACTTCGAATCAATGTAGATAATTCCTTATCCGAGGTTGTAATACAGCCACCGTCGCCCAAAGCACCTAAATTTTTCCCAGGGTAAAAACTGTACGCACAGGTGCGCTTATATACATTATTATATATAGATTGTGCGCCATGAGCCTGACAGGCATCCTCCAAAACCTGAAGGCTGTGTTTTGCAGCGAATGTGTATATTCTGTCAAGATTTGCCAATTGGCCGTAGAGATGTACGGGAATGATGCAGCGTGTACGAGGAGTCAAGAGGCTTTCAAGATAGGATGTTTCGGTACAAATCAGTGCGTCAGACAGATTTACGTCGCAAAAAACAGGACGCAACCCTGCTTGGGAGACTGCTAATGGCGTGGCAATAAACGTGTTAGCAGGAACAATAACTTCGTCTCCATCACTCCAATTTAACAAGATTTTCCATGCCAGCAAAGTAAGGCGCAGTGCATCAAGCCCATTTCCAACAGCCACCGTATAAGGGGCTTGACAATAGTCGCCCCACTCTCTTTCAAAAGCTTCGGTCTGTCGTCCACGAAGATACCAGCCCGATTGGATGGTCTCATGGGCTGCGTCAATCAAAGGCTTTCCGTAAGACTCATTTATTAATTGAAGATCAAGAAATTTTACTTCCACAGTAGTTTCTATTGATAAGTTGGGAAATGGCTGACAGACTTAAAGAATTTTCAGATTAAAAAGTGTTTTGAATGACAAACATATCTGAAAATTCATCTTCAATCTCAACAGGATTTTCGAAAATTCCGAAGACAGAAGAACCACTGCCCGACATGCTTGCATAGACGGCGCCTAATTCATATAGTGTTTCTTTCACCTGCTTAATCAATGGGAATTTTGGGAAGACACTGGCCTCAAAATCATTGTAAATGGTTTCTTTCCATGAACTTATTGGCTGGTTGATGCATAGGCTCAGAGGATTTTTGGGTTTGGCCGGGACAATCATGGAATAAGCCTCGCGTGTTGATACAAAGACATTGGGCTTCACCAGTACAAGCGTTTTACCAGTCAGGGATGGTATGGGGACATCGTCGCTGAAAATGTTTCCGATGCCTGTTGCATACATGGGTTTGTTTTTGATGAAGAAAGCGCAATCCGCACCAAGTCTTGCCGCGTATGCCTCAAGGACATCGTCGGATAGTTGTAGCTCAAACAACTCATTCAACGTCTTCAGCATGAAGGCTGCATCGCTGGAACCTCCACCCAGTCCGGCACCCATTGGGATGAGCTTTGTCAGCTTAACTTTTACGGCAGGCAAATTCCTATCCTGTGCAAGGAGTTGGTATGCACGTACAACCAGATTCTCTTCCGGCTTTCCTTCTATCTCTATTCCATCTAAGGTAAGGGTACATGCGGGTATTTCACTCTCTTCGTCAACATCCACTTGCATTCGGTCATAAATGTTAATAGGATAGAAAACGCTCTCAATGTTGTGGTAACCATCGGGGCGACGTTCAACAATGTTGAGTCCAATGTTGATTTTTGCGTTTGGAAATACAACCATGTTGGGGGTACGAATTTTATGTGTAGGCTTTGTGGTTTAATCTTATTGGATGGATTCAATCGCTTTCAGTTCTTTGCCCATGTTCAGTTTGAAGTACAGTTCCTTCAAGCCTGATAACCAAAGCGTCGTGTTGTTGGGTTCATACTTACGGGCATTTTCAAAAGCATTCTTTGCCTTTGTATAAAGAGCCTTCAACTCAGTCTTCAGTGTCTGCAAAGATTCACCTGTCTGTCCGCTCTGTTGCTCGTAGGTTTTGTGTGACATACCCAAATAGATGTTGCCAATGGCAGAATAAGACTCTGCATCGTCTGTTTTGATTTCTGTTGCTTTGATGAACGACTGCAACGCATCGTCCGTTTTGTTGAGGTAAGCCTCCTCCTTGCCACGGATAAACCACAGGTCACGGTCCTTGTCGTCAATCTTCAGCATATCGGTGGTCACAGCCAGCACATCGGTATATCGCTGTTGGTCGTTGTAAAGTTTCACGAGCGAAAGGAAGAAATACTTGTTTGAGGCATACTTCTCGATACCGTCAAGCAGGCTTTTCTCATATTTTTCCAAATCATTCAGTGTTTTATAGCAACGACAGGCAACCTCCAATAGCTGCTCACGACGGTTGCTCTCGTTCAATGCGTTGTCAATATGCACGATAGCTTTTTGGCAATCGTTCTGGGCGTATGCGGAAAGCACCGTGAAGGTGGACATGGCATTGATGTCTGCCTGCAAGTTTGGTAAACTCTTGACAGCATAAGCCGAAGAGTCTCCATTCAGCGTAATAAACATATCGGCATAGTCATAGGCACGTGCATAGTCTTTTTTCAGGAAGGAGAACTTCGTGCCGGCAACCAGTTTTGCCATGTTTTTCTCAAAGAGCAACAAGAGATCTTTGTGATAGGCATTCACCACCCTACCCTTTTTGTTCGGGATGTTTGAAAGACTGTCATAGGTAAGGCCTTCGGTAAAAATGGCGTAGATGTAATCAAAATACCTTGTTGTGTCGGCCCGTTGCTTCAGGTACATCTTCTTTTCTTCCTCAAGGGCAAGATTGTAATTTGCCAAGACACTATAACTATAAAACTCTGGGTCGATGGTGGCATCTTCCGGGTGGTTCTTGAAAGCTGTCTTCACATTGTCCAACACCTTATTGTATGCCATCGCCTTCATGTTGGCCTTGATGTCCTTCATGTAAGTCGATTTTTTGTAGGGTGTCTGTGCACAAACAACCTGTACCATGCTAAATAGCACAATAAAAATGAGTGATATAGAACGAAAATGCTTATTCATAATTCCGTGATTTTAAATTCTTACAATAGGAATCACCCCTATGGGACGACCCTTATATTTGTTTTAAAACGGTGTATAATTTCTGGACAGGCAACCCTACTACATTATAGTATGAGCCGTTGATGCCCGTGATGCCGATATACCCTATCCATTCCTGGATACCGTATGCACCGGCCTTGTCGAAGGGGTGATAATATTCAATGTAGTGATTAATTTCTTCCTCAGTCAGTTGGGCGAAAGTCACGTCGGTCGTCGATGCAAATTGCACGGTTTTCTCCTTTGTCAGCACACAGACTCCCGTGATCACCTGATGCTTTCGTCCGCTCATCAAGCGGAACATCCGGGCGGCATCTTCCTTGTCCCGTGGCTTACCAAGCACTTCCCCTTCCACATGCACAATCGTGTCGGCAGTGATGATCAATTCGTCATCAGCCATGGTCCGCCGATATGCTTCAGCCTTTTTACGCGAGATAAACAAGGCAATCTCTTCTCCGCTCAGATTGTCAGGATAACTTTCATCGATGCCCTGAAGCACCCTTACCTGAAACCTCAGTCCCAGTCCCTCAAGCAACTCTTTCCTGCGTGGTGAGTTCGATGCAAGGATGATTTTATAGTTTGTCAGATTCTCAAACACGCTCCTTTTTCTTTCTGGCCTATGGCCTTTTTAATTTTAAACTTTCAATTACCATCCAAACGCCGTGGCATTGTGCATCCACAGTCCCTGTGCCTTCAACACCTGCTCCAGGACATCACGTCCACAGCCCATGCCGCCCTTACATTGGGAAACATAGACGGAAATCTCCTTAATCTCCGGTGCTGCGTCCGCCGGACAACAGGGTAAGCCGCACTGTCGCATGACCTCATAGTCCGGGATGTCATCACCCATATAGAGAATTTGGTCATCGGTAAGGCCATAGCGTGCTTTTAACTCATTGTATTTCTCAATTTTCACGGCAGCACCCAGGTGTACTTCCTTCACACCAAGCCCCTTATACCGCACACGCACGCTTTCCGTCCGTCCTCCCGTGACAATGGCTATAATCAATCCGCACTTCACGGCATGTTGAATCGCATACCCATCTTTTATGTTCACTGTGCGCATGGGCTCACCATTCGGATGCTGCGTAATCGTCTCTGCCGAAAGCACCCCATCCACATCAAAGAAGAGGGCACGAATTTTTGTCAAGTCGTAGTTTATCACAAGCCCTAATATATGATTTATGGCTATGGCAATTCTAACATCCAATGCGATAGCCCCTTTTAAATCCTAACTTACTCCCCTACTCTCCAATGAAGACTGGGAGATTTGTAGGATGCTGTTTTTATTTCTTCTGATACACGCTCACGTTCTCCCATTTCAATTTATCCTCGTCTTGTGGCTTACGTTCTATGGCTGGATAACCAAAACCAATGACGCACTCTGCCGTCAAATTCTCTGGATAGCCCAGCAGGAAGCGGAGGATATTGTCGGAAGGTTCACCGTTCTCCATGAAACGATTGCGAATGTGGCACCAACAGCTTCCCAACCCCAAGTCGGCAGCCTGATACTGCATGGTGACAGCGGCAATCGAAGCATCCTCGCACCAGGCATCCGTCACTTCACGGTCGCCCAGCACCACCACGGCCACGGCTGCACCGGCAATAAATTGACTGCCCATTTCCCGGCATTTGGAAATCTTGTCAAGCATGTCTTTGTCGTCAACCACAATGAAATGCCATGCCCGTGTTCCCTTGCTGGTGGGAGCCATCAATGCACTGCGCAGAATCGTTTGCAAGTCTTCTGCGGAAATTTCTTTATCTTCAAATTTGCGTATGCTGCGACGCTTCTGAACAAGTTCCTTAAAACACATCATCTTACATTTATTCATTTAACGTTTTCGTCATTTACCCTTTGGTATTTGACGGATTACACTTAAAAACTGCGCAAATTTACAACTTTCCCCAACAATTTTGGCACATTATTATAAATAATAGCACATTTTTCAATAATTTAAGTGAACAACTCCTCGAAAGCAAACATATCATACAACGCTGAATTGTTTCCAAAATGACGCAGAACTCTATTCGATTTGACGCAGAACTGTTTAGATTTATACAGTACTGCGTTGTCTCACGTAGAGTTCTGCGTCATTTTGGAATGGGAAAAGAAGCAAGTTGAATCCACAAAAGTACAAAAGGAAAACATACTGATTATCAAAACAAAAAACCAGCAGTGTTCCGATGGGGACACTGCTGGCTTTTGATGAATATGATCTTTCTGTCGGTTCTCCGACAAACAGAATGCTAACTGAGGAATCCGAGCAGGACACCTGCGGCAACGGCAGAGCCAATCACGCCGGCAACGTTCGGACCCATGGCATGCATGAGCAGGAAGTTGTGGGGATCGGCCTTCAAGCCTTCCTGGTTGGAAATGCGGGCTGCCATCGGAACGGCACTGACACCGGCATTACCGATGAGCGGGTTGATTTTGTTACCCTTCGGCAGGAAGAGGTTCATGATGTGTACGAAGCAGACACCGCTGGCAGTTGCAATGATGAAAGCAAATGCACCGAGTGCAAAAATCTTGATGGTATCCAGGGTGAGGAACTCACTAGCCTGCGTGGAGCAACCCACGGTGAGGCCGAGGAGCATCACGACAATATCGTTCAAGGCAGAACCTGCAGTCTTGGCCAAACGGGTGGTCTTGGTACTCTCTTTCAGCAGGTTGCCGAAGAACAGCATACCGAGCAATGGCAGGCCGGAGGGAACGATGAAGGTCGTGATGAGCAGGCCGACGATGGGGAATAGCATCTTCTCTGTCTGACTGACTTGACGACCGGGTTTCATCTTGATTTTGCGCTGCTCCTTCGTGGTGAGCAGTTTCATTACCATTGGCTGAAGCACAGGCACCAAAGCCATGTAGCTGTAGGCACAGACGGCGATGGCTCCCATCAGGTTGGGTGAGAGTTTGGACGAAAGGAAGATGGCGGTAGGTCCGTCGGCACCACCGATGATGGCGATACCCGCAGCTTGGTTAGGCTCGAAGCCCATGGCCAAGGCAATCATGTAGGCTCCGAAGATGCCGAACTGTGCGGCAGCACCAATCAGCATGAGCTTTGGGTTGGCAATCAGCGCACCGAAGTCGGTCATGGCACCGATGCCGAGGAAGACGAGAGGCGGATACCAACCCTGACGTACACCTTGATAGAAGATGTTGAGCACAGAGTTGTCCTCGTAGAGGCCAATTTCAAGACCTGCGGCCTTGAACGGAATATTTCCCAGTATAATACCGAGACCAATCGGGATAAGCAGCAGCGGTTCAAAGTCTTTCTTGATGGCCAGCCAGATGAAGATTGCTCCCACGGCAATCATGGCCAGGTTGGGCCACTCCACGTTGGCGAAGCCCGTGTAGGTCAAGAAATCGGAGAACTTCGTTGCCACGAAATCCATTGTTGAAATGCTTTCTAATAACATAGTTACTCAATGGTTACGAGGACACTGCCCTCCATTACTGTATCACCCTTGTTCACATTGACGGAGGCAATCTTGCCGTCACGGTCGCAGTCGATGTTGTTCTCCATCTTCATGGCTTCGAGCACAATCAGTGTGTCACCCTTCTTCACGGCCTGTCCCACTGTGACTTTGATGTCGTTGATGGTACCTGGCAGCGGAGCCTTCACGGCGGTTACACCTGCGGCCACTTGTGCTGCCTCTACAGCTGCCTTTGGAGCCTCGATTGTCTTGACGGGTGCGGCAACGGCACGTACCACGGGCTTGGGCTGTGCAACAGGCTTTTCAAGCTGTACATCGAAAGAAATGCCGTTGACCTCAACCTTGGCAATGTCACCTTCAATGCCTTCGATTTTCACATTGAAGTCCTGACCTTTGATTTTATAATTGTATTCTTTCATTTGTCTATAAGTTTTTTCTGTGATTTATTCTGCAATATGGTGAAGTGGAATCTGGCGGAGTTCGTGGCTCTTGTCTGCCCATGAAGAGTGCTGGCTCTGGTTGATGGTCAGGATGCCAGACTCGATGTCGTGTGTGCCGCCGAAATACTCGTGCAGTGCCAGACCGATGACGGCGGTGTAGGTTTCCATCGGAATACCCTTCGTCTCGGTCGTACCCTGCTTGGCTGCCTCTACCACGCGCTCACCGGCATGAACAACGGGCTTGACCACAGGTTCTGCCACCTTGTTGACCATTTTTGCAATGATGAGTCCGAAGCCCTGGAAGAAAAGGAACAGAACAGCCAGACAGCTGAACACCACAGCCATGCACATCAGGGTCATGGCCACGCCGTGGGGATCCTTCTCTTTGAACTCACGAATCTTGTCGTTGTAATATTCCTGATTGGGGCCGTTGGGCGTAGCCTCCGAAGCTTCGCATACTTGCCATTCGCCACAGGAAAGACGGGCGTAGGTCTGGCCAGGCTTCAAGGCTGGAATGGTGATGGAGTCCAACAAATCCACGGCATTTCCGTCATAGATGGCAATCCAGTTTTCCTCACCTGCTTTCAGCTGTACCGCATCGGTAGTGTGGAGGGTACCCCGGTTGCGGTTTCCTACAAAGAACGTGATGCGCTGCTTACCGCTAATCTGTGTGCGGGGGTCACCAGCCGGAATAATGGACATGAGTTGTTCACGTTCCGGAGCAGACAACTCCTTGTTGAGCACAGCCTTGTCGGTTGCAATGAAACAGTTTCTTATATTATGAGTGGTATAGGAAACGTTCTCTATCTCAATCCAACTGGCAGGCTCACCGTATTCATCCAGATAGAAGGACGGCTTCTTCTGGCATCCCTTAAACATGTCGCCGCTCACATAGCCGCTGTCGGCTACGGCCTTGCAGCATTTCGGACAGCCAAACACAAAGACCTCGTTAATCTTGAAGTCGTGTGCTCCCTGTGCGAATGTGCCTACGGAAACAGCAAGGAATGATATAATTGATAATAGCTTTTTCATCATGAAACAAATTACAGCCCCTCTCCAGACTCTCCGTAGATGGAATGTCTGAACGAGGGGCTTCTGTTATTACTACAACGGTATGTTTCCGTGCTTCTTAGCCGGATTTGTTAAAGTTTTGTTTGCAAGCTGCTCAAGGGCGCGGATAACGCGGAAGCGGGTGTTGCGTGGCTCAATGACATCGTCAATGTAGCCATACTTTGCAGCCTGGTATGGATTGGCGAAGAGCTTCGTGTATTCGTCCTCTTTCTCCTTGATGAATGCGGCTGCGTCGCCACCTTCCTCCTTGATAGCTTTGGCCTCACGGGCATAGAGTACTGCAGCAGCACCGCTGGCACCCATGACGGCAATCTCAGCCGATGGCCATGCGTAGTTGATGTCGCCACGCAGTTGCTTACAAGACATCACGATGTGGCTACCACCGTAAGACTTACGCAGGGTGACAGTTACCTTGGGCACGGTAGCCTCTCCGTAGGCGTACAGCAGTTTTGCACCATGCAGGATGACAGCGTTGTACTCCTGACCTGTTCCTGGAAGGAAGCCTGGTACATCGACGAACGTGACGAGTGGAATGTTGAAAGCATCGCAGAAACGAACGAAACGGGCACCCTTGCGGCTGGCATTGCAGTCGAGCACACCCGCAAACTTGGAAGGCTGGTTGGCAATGACACCCACGGAACGACCGTTGAAACGGGCAAAGCCAGTGATGATATTCTGCGCATACTGTGGCTGAACCTCAAAGAACTCACCATTATCCACCACGGCGGAAATCACCTGGTACATGTCGTAAGCCTGATTGGGGTTGTCGGGGATGATTTCGTTGAGCGAATCCTCCAGGCGGTCAATAGGGTCGGTACACTCCACACGCGGAGTCTCTTCCTGATTGTTCTGCGGAATGTAACTGAGCAGCTGCTGAATCATGGCCATGGCCTCTTCCTCCGTAGCAGCAGTGAAGTGGCAGACACCAGACTTGGTGGAGTGGACGGACGCACCGCCCAAGCTCTCCTGGTCAACATCCTCGCCTGTCACAGTCTTTACGACGGCAGGACCTGTCAGGAACATATAGGAAGTGTTCTCCATCATCAGCGTGAAGTCTGTCAATGCGGGAGAATAAACGGCACCACCGGCACAGGGGCCAAAAATGCCCGAAATCTGTGGAATCACACCGCTGGCCAGAATGTTACGTTGGAAAATCTCTGCATAACCTGCCAAAGCGTTGATACCCTCCTGAATGCGTGCGCCGCCGGAGTCGTTCAAACCAATTACCGGGGCACCGACCTTCATGGCCATGTCCATCACCTTGCAAATCTTCTCGGCCAAGGTTTCGGACAGAGAACCTGCGTTCACCGTAAAATCCTGTGCGAAGACATAAACAAGGCGACCGTTGATTGTACCCGAACCCGTTACAACACCGTCGCCAAGATACTGCTTCTTCTCCATGCCGAAATTGTGGCATTTGTGAAGCTTAAACATGTCAAACTCTTCAAAACTGCCCTCATCGAGGAGCATGGCGATACGTTCACGTGCCGTGAACTTACCTTTTGCGTGTTGCTTGTCGATGGCCTTCTCACCACCGCCCAGACGCGCTTTCTGTCGGAGCTCAATCAGCTCCTGTATTCTTTCTGTTTGCTTGGACATAATCAATTAAAAGAATATATTTCCTTATTTCTGTGGTTCACAAAGTTCAGTCAGGATGCCGGCTGTAGATTTTGGGTGCAGGAAACCAATGGACATCTTTTCAGCACCTGGACGTGGGGTTTTGTCAATCAGGCGGACTCCCTTGCCCTCGGCTTCAACCAATGCTTCTGCCACGCCGTCAGCTACGGCGAAGGCAACATGGTGAACACCCTTGCCACCCTTCTCAAGCCATTTGGCAATAGGGCTGTCGGGACTCGTCGGCTCCAGCAATTCGATTTTCACCTCTCCAACCTTCAGAAAAGCGGTTTTCACTTTCTGGTCGGCAACTTCTTCAATCGCATAGCACTTTAGGCCCAGCACCTCTTCAAAATAAGGGAGCACGGCCTCAATACTTTCAACACCTATACCCAGGTGGTCAATACGGGAAATTTTCATAATGGTTTAAAATTGAAAAAACAATATTTTTAGTTTGATGTAATGCTATAAACTAAGAAAAACGCTGCAAAATTACGAATTTTATATCAGTGGTAAAAACTTTCTTCAAAAAAAAGCACTTTTAACTATACCAGACGCATGGAAGGGATGTTCCATACGTCTGGTATTTTTATTCTGCCTTACCTCAAAAGGAGGATGGTGTTATCGGTCGGCAGGAATCTCAAAGTCGTTTTCAGTGAAGATGTCGTCCTTGCTGTCGATGGCCTCCTCGGGCTGCCAGGTACGGACGTGAATCTGCGGATGTTCGGGGTTGCGGAAGTCCCAAAGCAGGAATACCCAACCGATGTCGCAATAACGGGTGGTGCGCCAGTCCTGCTTCAAGGTGACACCATAGTAACCCTTGCGGGCACTATGGGCCTTCACTGAGATGTCGCTGAACTGCACGTCGATGTAGGGGTTGCGGTCGAACACGCCCTGGAGGTCGTTCAGATACTTCTCACGGTCGCTAACTTTATACTTCACTTTGCGCTTGCCGTTCTGCTTCAGGTCGTTCTTTGCACCTTTCTCCAGCACAAGCGTACCTGTGATGATGATGGCATCGTCGCTGAAGATGCGACGCAGGTTGGCCGTGTCCTTGGTGTTGTAGTAGCTACGGAACTGCTCCACGAACTTGAGGATTTCACGACGCTGGGCGATGTCGCGCACCACCTTGCCGTCGTTTTGCAAAAGCTTCATGTAAACCATGTTGTCCAGGGCGGGCATGACGCCCACAATCTGTCCCGACGGGCTGATGTCGATGGTGAGCTGGCGATTAGGCTCCTCGTTGTAGCTACCGTCGCCCGAATTCTTAATCATGGAAATCCAGATGCCGCGCAACTGGAAACCCGTGGCACACTTCAAGAGCGGCGTGGTGATGATTTCGTCGTCCACGTTGAAATGGGCTGACTTCCAACGGCGAGTGAGTCCCGACTTAGATGCCTCGTCCATGATGGTGATGCGGTCAAGGCGCAGGTCACGGTTCTCAAGGGCGGCTGTGTTAATCTCGGTGAGCAACATTTCAATCTGCTGTTTCACTTTGGCATGGCTGGGCAGCGGAGTCTCAGTACCATCCTCAAAATAGAATTCAACCTTCTGCGCACTGACCGTCATGGCCGTGAGGATGAGCAGAAGCAAACTGTATATGCGATTCATATTACTGATGTATTTATTTTAAAAGTTAATAATGTTTAGCGGAAGTAAATTCGCTTCGGAGCTCGTCCGTCCTTGTCGTACTGCTCCAACTTCTCAATCTTGCCGGTGACAAGGTTTCGGTACGTGTTGTCCTTCAGCGGTTCCCAAAGGGCCAACAGCTTGTTGGTCTCGCGGGAGAAGATGGCGAGGTAGTTCTCGTGCAGGTCTTTCTCGGTGCTTGCCATGCCCACGACGGAAATCTTGCCTTCGTTCTTCAGCTCCATCAGCAGGCTGGTGAAGTCGCGGTAGGAGTCGATGTCGAACAAGGTCTGAAGCACATCTGGCGGCAGTGGCGGATCGATGTTCGACTGGTCGGGCCCCGTAGTGGCAGTGCCACCCGTCTGTGATGGTGGTGGAGGTGGAGGCGGCACATTGGTGTTATGCGACTCCAGTGGCAAGACGCGCTCGCGCTCACAGAAAATCATGATACGGCTGTAGGCACCGTAGTTGACGTCCAGCTCGGTGACGGCCTTCTTGATGTCGTCTTGCGAGATGCCGTCCATCTTGTTCTGGGCACGGCGCTCGTTGATGTCGATGAGGAAGCCCATGTATGCCACCAGGACGGCGGTGTCGCGGGGAGCAATCGCATCACCATAGCGTCCCTCGCGGAAGAAATACTGCTTGGAGTGGCGCTTGATGTAGTTGATGCGCTGACGCGGGTCAGTGATGTTGTCCAAGTCTGCCTGCTGTGCCTTGGCGTATGTGCATGGCAAGAGGAGAAGGCAGAGGAGAACTTGAAGCCACCGCGACGGACGATAGGCTTTCAACAGCAAGGGGGTCTTTAACAAAATCAATAGATGTTTCATTTCAGTTTCTTTTCATTATTTCTTACTGCCCTTCTGGTCGAACTCGACGAAGAGGGTTGTGACATTGGTCGTAGGAGCATAGAGGCTGCCACGTGCGCTGACTTTACAGTTGCCGGCTCCGACCTGCTTCTTCGGGATGGAGACATGGAAGATATGGTCGTAGCCGCTGGCCTTGTCGTACATGAAGACGGAAGCTTTCACCTCCTCCTCCTCGAACGACTCGATGCCGACATAGGTTTCACAGCCTTTCTGACGACAGTAGTCGAGGAAGTCGCGCAAACGGACTTCGACGGTCTGGATGCTCATGTCGTACATGGTGAAACGGATGCTGATGGTAACGTTGTCAAAAAGGGGATCGACGACGCAGAAGAGGTTGCGCGTGGAACGTGCGGGATTCTTCACATGCCAGAGTGTCTGCAAGTTTTTCTTGCGGTCTGTTATGTAATAAGTGTCGTTGTTGATGGAATTCATCAGGTAGGTTTCGCCAGGCAAGGTCCAGAGGCGACCATCCTCGGAGGTAGTCATCTTTTCCTTGTTCAGAGAGAGTGCCGGCGTGGCGGACGTGCGCTTGTAGTTCTTCAGGTCGTTGATGAAGTTGCTCTCCAACTCCTGGCGTGAAGTCATGGCCATCCGCTCATAATCCACAGGGAAGGTGAGGGAGGCAATGGTCTGCCCTGCCCCATCGGTCCAGGTGACGGAGTAGCGCTTTGACTCGGTCATGGAGATGTTGCAAGGGGTGGTCTCCTTCACGTCTGCAAGGGAGGTCCAGCTGCCCACTGTGAACTTCAAATCGGTGTAGAGCAAGGGGTTCTCGCTTACCTTGTAGAGTTTGTCAAGATAGGCAAATTCAAGATAGTCGTAGATGGGTAGCGGGTTCTCCTTGCGAAGCTGTGAGGAGAAGATGCGGCGACCGATGCTTTCGACTCTGCCATCTTTCTTGCGGATGTTGATGCGTGTGCCCTTGTAACGCAAAATGGTATTTCCGTCTTTCAGTGTATCAAGGCGTGTAAGCCCAAGCTGCTTGGCGGTATGCTGCAGTTGTGTGGTGGCATACGTAACCTGCGCAAAGGAGGTGGCAGAGGTAAGAAGCCCCAGGAGCACCAAACCAATTTTGTACTTGAGATTTTTCATTGTGTCTTTAGGTTAGAGAATGTGTCGGAAGCCGTTCCCCCAGAGCGGGCAAGCACCCGACACACTCAAGTTTTGGTATTATCGAATCTTTATGTCGTCTCCATTGTCGGCCTGGAAGATACCTGTCTGCAAGGCGATGCCGGTGAGCGACTGGCCTGCGGTGTAGTCCTTGCCACCAACCGTGCAGTTGGAGGTGAAGGTCAGCGTTCCGTCGCCGTAAGGCTGGCCGCCCTTGAGCTTGCCGGAGAAGCGGGCTGGAATCTTTGAGAGGGTGACGGTTCCGTTAGAAACGGCGTTGTTGGCCGGAGCCGGTGTGGAATTTGTCTTGCCAGCAGAAGCTGCACTACTCTGAGCCGGTGCCTCGACGGTCAACTGCACGGTAGCACTGACGCCTGACTGCGTGGCCGTGGCCTTGATGGTGGCCGTACCTGCCTTCTGTCCGGCTGTGACTTCACCCGTGGCTTTGTTCACCTTGGCAACGGTCTCGTTGTCGGAACTCCACTCGATGGTCTCGACGTGCTGGGCGGGTTGCGCCGTGCAAGTGAGGGTCTGCTTCTTGCCTGTCTCCAGCTTGAAGTTGCCACCATTGATGGTCAGCTGCTGAACGAGGACGGGAGCGGGTTTTGCCGGCTCTGCCTGCTTCGTGGCTGTGGTGTCTTTCTTTTCTGTCGGTTTCACGAGGGTGGAATCGTTTGACGCACTTTCCTCCTTATCGTCAGACCCGCCACCACCGAGCAGGAAGAATGCTGCGCCGCCGATGACCAACAGGGCTACAACGGCAATGATAATCCACTTCATTTTACCGGCACTGCCGCCGCCACGCTTCATGCTGAGGGAGACGGTTTCACTGCCAGTGGCCTGGGTTGCAGAGGAAGTGGTGCTGGTGGTGACATTGCCTCCCAACTGCTGGATGAACTCCTTGATGGATTGGCAACGATCGCCCTTGGCCATCTTCATGGCGTTGACGATGGCGTTCTGGGTCTGGGGGCTGACGTCGGCCAACTCCTTGCGGAGGTAGGCTTCGTTCACATCGCCGGCATTCTTGGGGGCGTGGCCCTTGAGCAAGGCAAAGAGCGTGGCACCCAAGGCATAGACATCGGCTGTGGGTGAGAACTCGGTGATGCCACTATACTGTTCGAGGGGCGAATAGCCGTTGCTGGCTCCCATCGCTCCGAGGCTGCTGGTGGCACTGCCGAAGAGATTGTAATGCTTTGAAAGGCCGAAGTCAATCAGCACGGGACGGAACTGGCCACTACCCTCATCGACAAGCATGATGTTGTCGGGCTTCACGTCGAGGTGGGTCATCTTCTTCTCATGCAGTGTCTGCAAAGCGTTGCCCACGGTTGAGACAATCAGTTTTGCTTCGTCCTCGGGCAGTGTGCCCCGCTGCTTCAGGTATTTGCCGAGCGAGAGGTCGCCCAGGTACTCCATTACATAATAGACCGTGTTGTTGGTCTTCATGATTTCGTTGACGGCCACGACACCCGGATGTTTGACTGCCTTCAGGTGTTCAGCCTCCTTCACGAAATCGTCAAGATTTGCCTTCAACTCTGCGGGATCTCCACCCGTCACCACACTGCCGTCAGCGGCACGGCTACAACTTTGCTTCATGAAGAACTCCTTGATGGTGAACTTCACGTTCTGCTTGATGCGACCGACCATGATAAAGGAGTTGGCAAGATAGGTGATGCCGAAACCGCCTTGGCCCAGTACGCATTCAATTGTATAATCATGATCCCCTTTTAAGACTGTTCCCGGGGCTAATGACATTTCTGTATTCATGCTTAAAGATAAAAATGGTAATAGAGTCCAGCGTTGAGCGGGTTCCAGAAAAGAAGGACGCCACTCAATGCTGAACTTTCAACAATTTGATTAGAAGAACAAACCAACGCCAAGGCTGGCCTCATGATATTTGAACGAGATGGTCTGATAGCCGAGTGAAACACCGACCTTGCCGATACGGAGGATGCCGCCAAACTCGGCAGCGATGCCGCTGGCAGAATGGTCTTTGTTCTTCACCCATTCGCCATCTACCGTCAGCCAAGCCAGGGTGCGTGAACCGTAACCTGCGCCAACGTAAGCGTAGAGAGGTTTAGCAATACGGTACATGTAACCGGCTGTGATGCTGAAACGCGACTTCTTCTTCGTGTCAGGGACGTAGAAGGGGGCGTTTGTGTAGTCGCCCGTCGTCAGCATACCCGTGTCGTCGCATTCAAGGGATGTGGATGCGGAACGGAAATCGAAACGACCACGCAGGTAGCCACCGTGCTTTTGCACCATGCCGACCATGAATCCAAGGGCAGACTGGGAACGTCCAAGTGCACCCTCGACCATGATGAGGGTACGGCGAGGCTCGGCGGTGTTAATCTCCAATTCGTAGGTGGCTTTTGACTGGACGCGCTTCACACCGTACTTGGCAAAGTTGACCAAGGCACGACCAGCAGAGGGTACGATGACGGTAAGTTCGGTGTTGCCTTCGGGCAGATAGACAAAGTAGCTCTGGGTCGCCTCGTCGAAAGGAGTGGCACCGATGTAGTTTCCACTGAACTTGACTTCCTCTGTGGTTTTGGGTTTCACGGTCACTTTCACCAAGGCACAGGCTTGTTCGTTAAGGTCTAAAACGGGATTGACACGGGCCTCGGTATCATCTTCCTTCAATTTAAATGACTTGACAGTCATGTCTTGGGCTAACGACGCCAGTGAGGTCGCAAGCATGAAGACGGAAAGAATATATTTTGTTCTCATAAGATTCTACGTTTTTTAGAGATTATCTACGCTTAATATTCAATGTGCCCGGATATGGGTTGTCGCCAGACGATGGGGTCACACTTCCGCTGCCGTTCTCGATGTGGACGGTGCGAACGTCGGAGTAGGTAACGCCATAGCTGTTGATGGCAAATGCACGAACGTAGTAGGTATTGGTAGCCAAGCCTGTGACATCTGACGTGAAGACATTGTTGGCGTCAGGAGTGGCAACGAGCATTGAACTATAGCTGTTGGTATTCGGCTCTGGGTTCGTCGTACTGTAGAGGAAACCTGTCAGCACAATGGGATAGAGCTTTGCATAATAGTCGTCGCCATAGAGTGCATTGGTGCCGGCAATGTCCGTGTAGCTCTTGATGTACTTGTTGTAGTCGAATGCACAAGAAGCTGTGAATGCACCCTCAGCAGTGTTAGTCGTAGTGAATGAGTTGAGCGGAACGGGCAGAGCCGGAACGTTCTGGATGGAACCAACGATGTTGGTCAGCGCACCAAGAGACGCTTCCAATGTTACAATTTTAGCCTCTAGTGCAGTAACCCGATCCTGCAATACAGAAACTTCGGCTTGTGATGTAGCAGAAACACCACTGTCAGCGCCGTCGATGAACCAGTTACCATTCGAACCAATAGTAATGACTGGAGTATGACCATCTGCACCATTTATACCATCTCTACCATTCAAACCATCCTCACCTCTTGAAGGTTTGCCCGTGTCAACGCCGTCGATGAACCAGTTGCCATTCTCACCAATGGTGATGGTAGGAGCAACAACCGTGCCTGAGCCTGAACCTCCACCATTCTGCTCGATATAAGCGATGCGGCTCTCAAGGTTGGTAATGGTCTGGCTCAAGTTAGAAGTAACGGTCTGCAAATCGGTGATGAGGCGAGCCTGGTTGTCGCAAAGCAGCGCAACGCTGTCAGTCAAAGCCTTGTTGGCAGCATCAAACTCAGCACGTGTAATCTGCTCATTCCGCAACATCTCTTCCAAATCATTAATCTCGTTTTGGATTCTTTCAATGTCTCCCTTGTTTGCCAGTACACGGGTATTGGTTGTGTCGATGTACTTCTGAAGGTTATCCACACGTTCTGTGAAACTGGAAACCGTGGTGTAATAAGCGAGGTCTTCTTTCTTGGCATATTCGGAGAGGTCTTTCTCCTTTCTCATCTCAGAAACGGTGCCGTAGCCTACACGACCCAAGGAGTTCTTTGCGTATGCACGAACATAGTAGGTCACATCTTCTTCGACTTCGAGAGACCCGACGACAACGGTGGAACCAGCCTCGTCTCTTTCCTCGCCGATGATTTGTATAACACCGTTGCCCAGCACGAAGTTGTCACCCGGTGTGAGTGTATAGCAGAAACCCTGCTCAACAATGGGCTGGTTTCCTTGGGTGATGAGGCGAGCCTTCAAACCCACCTGGAAGTCGGTAACCTGTTGGAACTCCACGCTCGACATGGTGGGGTCAGTTGTGGTTTCGGTTGTGAGGTAGGTAATATCACTGTAGCCAACGCCACCAGCCACACCGTAGGCACGGACTGCATAGCGCTTGCCTGGCTCAAGGTCGGGAATGACCAGAGTCATGGTCTCGCCGTCCTTCGGGTTATTATCGCTGGGAACTCGCACAACATCCTCACGGCCAAGGGTCAGGGCCTCGTCGGAGATTGTGCCTTTGGTCTCCTTGTAAATGAAACCACTAAGCATCATGTTGGTCGTGCTACCAATATCGTCCAACTTTGAAGAAACCTTCAAGCTGGTATAGGGCGAAGAACTCTTTGAAAGTGAAATCGTAGAGAATGAGGGAGCACTGGTCACCAATGTCTGGAACATGTTGACGTCACCCATTGCTATGGTTGAGCCACTGATTGCGTAGGGTGCATAGTAGTAGTTGGTACCTGGGAGCAGGCCAGAGACAAGCACAGACTCCTGAACGTCGCTGGTGAATGGCAGGATTTCCGGCTCGGCCATGCTGGGGAAACGGGAAACCATGATACCATACTGCGTATAGACCTGTCCTTCTATGGGAATAATACGACCATGCAGAACAGCCGAGGTACGTGTGATGTCAGAGTAGCTGCCTGTCGTAAAGTCAGGATACACATTTGTAGGAAGTGTGTCCTCCTTACAAGAAGTCATCAGCAAGGCTGCGCTTCCAATCAATAATGCCAAATACTTTTTCATTTTGCTTAAATTTAAATTATAGTTAATAAATCATTTTGTTCTCTCATTTATTTTACCATCGTGGGACGGTGGTTCTTACGGATGAAGTATTTCTGGTTATCAATAACGTAGATGCCATCAGGCAGGTTGCCAGCGTCCGTTGAGACGGGCTTGCCGTCGAGGGTGTAAATCGTAGCAGGAAGATTGCCGTCAGCCGCAATCTGGTCAAGACCGGTCGCACTCATGCTGCTGATAGGAATAACGTTCCTTTGCTTTGCACCAGAAGGAGAAGAGAGGGTGATGTATCCCTCGAAAGGCCTTGGCTTACGCAAGCCGCGAACGAATACGCTACCGGCATTGTAGGACTGGTAAACCTCATCGTTGATGACATAAATGGATGTGATGTCTTCCACGTCTTCTTCATAGACAGGTGTGAAGATGTAGTTCTTCTCGACGGGTTCGGCCTCCAGCGTCGGCTTCACTTCAATGGCCTCTGATGCAAACGTGACATAGCCCAGGATGTTTCCGTAGGTGTATGCCTCATTGTTTGGCATAGAGATGATGTAAGGCTCGTTGGCGTTGAGGGTTGCGGCCTGCTTGAATCCTTCATTATCGACGGTTGCAAGCCAGAAGTAAGCGTCAGCAGTCTTGTCGGAGCCGAACGGAACGATGGAACGACCGTCTTGAACGGTGATGCTCTGAACGTCGAACGGCAAGACAATGGTCTCCCAACCTGCGCTCTGGTTCAGGAATGTCGGCTTCGAGAACTGGCGCTGGTAACTGATGCGTTGCGCATAGAATCCAGTCGGGATTCTGACGGGGTAACCGTCTGTCAGGATGATGGATGCACTTTCAGCTTCACTTCCTTCGCCTACAACAACGTTGACGTGAGTGGTTGGCGAAACCGTTGCGCCCTTGGCGGCATAAACCATCATATTAGGATTAGCACCTGCAAAGTTGCCTTGCAGCACTGAGGCCGGGTCGGTAACTGTAAGTACGAGCAGATTGCGGAGGCTGTCAAGCGGAAGTTTGTCTTTTCCCGTGTTGACAAGCGGTAATGTCAGTTCCTCAAGATTGGGAAGTGTGGCCAATGCAGCGTAGTCGCCGCTCTCCATCGTTCCTTCCACAATGAGTTTCTTGATGTCAGCCTTGTCCTGAAGGATGGCACTCAGACCGCCCATTGGGTCAAGAACGTTAGCCACGCCATCAGCATTGGGATAGACAGGTGCGTCGGCAATAGCAGCGAGAAGTGTATCCTGGCTTGCCTTGATGTCATTCAGCTTTGCCATAAGACTATCAACGGTCGTGGAAAGTCCGGCAAGCTCTCGTGAATATTCCTGCATCTCAGCATCCAAAGAATCTTTCTTTGAAAGAAGCGTACCGTTATTATAAAGCTCATCAATGGTTGCCGCGAAGTCCTTTGACTGGAATTGGTTGTAGGACTCAAGGGCTATAATCGTGTTGTTGAGCTTATCGTCGAGCGCCTGAATCTCAGCCGTAAACTTATTGCCATAAGGCTGGGCCGAGGTCGTCAGGCTATTCTGAGTCTGTCCCACGCTATTGGATGCATTAACACATTGCTCGAATCGGGTGTCAATCTCTGTCTTCTGGTTGTTGAACGTCGTTTGCTCACCCTTCATCTCTGCGTATGTCTCTGCCAACTCACTGCTGATTTCATACTGTGCCACGTAGATTACATCCTCGTCAGGAACAGTCGTTGAAAGTTCTGGACTCCAACCGACGAATACATAACCGTCCTTGGCAGGAGCAGTAGGAGCGACAATTTCATCACCGTAATTAAGTGTTTTCTCAGAGATTGTCACGCCTTCGGCAATGAACGTAATCTTATAACTGTTGGGTGTGTATTCTGCCGTGTAGGTCACATCCTCGGCAGGAACGGTTGCGGCCACATTGCCCCAAGTTTTGAACGTGTAGCCAGTCTTCGGACGGGCGGTCGGTGCCGTGATCGTTGCGCCATATTGCATGGAGTCAGCCCGCAAGGTTCCCTCTGCGTCAATGAAGGTCACAAGGTATTTGTTGATGACGAACTCTGCGTACAAAGTGATATTCTCCGCTGGCATCGTTGAAGGAACTGTGCCCCACCCTGTAAATGTATAACCTGTCTTTTCTGGATTTGATAGCGGAAGGTTTACAGGCTCTCCGAACTTCGACAGGATTGTTGCAAATACCTCGTCTCCGTTCATGAAGGTCGTCTTGAAGTTATCCAGTGAGAAGCTACCCGTAACTGACAGGTCGTGGTCTGGCATCGTCTCAAAGCCTTCCAGTCCAACCCATCCGCTGAATGTCTGACCTTCT
>CAJONZ010000061.1 GCA_905236065.1 uncultured Bacteroidaceae bacterium
AGTTGTGTCCCTCTCCGGGAATGTAGGAGTTCACTTCCTTCTTGTTTGTCAGACGAACACGAGCGACCTTTCTCATCGCCGAATTAGGCTTCTTTGGAGTGGTGGTGTAAACGCGCACACATACACCGCGACGCTGAGGGCACGAATCCAAAGCCGGAGACTTGCTCTTATCCACCAACACCTTACGGCCTTTTCTTACCAATTGTTGAATAGTAGGCATTTTGTTTTACTTTTTAATTATTATTTATATATTTTATTAGTAATCAATTAAATAAGCTTGGAGCCCACTACCATCATTCAAAAATTCTTACATACAAGTCTCACGACCCAACATAGAAAATCCTTTATGGTAGCTTAACGACTTAGCGTCCTTCGTGCTTTAGCCATCCCCGAATGCCCTTCACCATCGTTCTTTTCCCTTGAAAATTCATGGTTTGCGGCGTCCGCATAATAGCCCTTGCACCCAATAGAGGTGCGCACTACTCCAAAAAGTGGTGCAAAGGTACGAATTTTCTACGAAACAACGCACTTTACACCCATATTTTTTAATCAGAGACCCGCAAAAAACTATCCCTTATGGACAATTTAACCTTATTTAACTAAAATGAACGGCAAAAACATCCCCGTTTCATCACAAGATGCCCATCCACTCCAGCAGGAAAGAAGCCAGCACCGCCGTAAACACACCGTTCAGTATCAGTCCTAACGAGGCAAACGCCCCCTGCTCCTCACCATGCTCCATGGCCGCCGACGTTCCCACCGCATGGGAAGCCGTACCGATGGACAGCCCCTGCGAATCGGCCTGCCTGATACGCCCGAAGCGCAACACCCGGAAACCAATCACCGCCCCCAGGATGCCCACACTCACCACGATGGCCGCCGTCAGCGACGGGATGCCACCCAGCGTATTCGTCACCTCCATCGCAATCGGCGTCGTCACCGACTTCGGCACCAACGACAGGATTACCGGCTTCGATGCCCCCAGCACCTTCGCTATCAGCACCACAGACACAATGCCGGTCACACAGCCCACCAACTGCGACACCACGATGGGCAAAATCTGCTTCTTGATGGCCGACAGCTGCCGATAAAGCGGCACACCCAAGGCCACCACCGCCGGCTTCAGCCAGAAATCAATCTTCGACCCGCTCACCGCATACGTTGCATAGCTCACGCCCGCCAGTTTCAGGAACACAATCAACACCACGATGCTCACCAAAATCGGATTCAGCCACGCCCAACCCAAACGACTCTGCAACATCTTGGCCAAGAAAAAGACCCCAAACGTCAGCGTCAGCAAAAAATACTCATTCTGTAAATACTCCATCCGTTTTCACTTTTTCAGCTTCTTCATCAATTTCCGGGTCAGGTGATGGCTCCAACCCGTCATCACAAGCACCAGCACCGTGCTGCCAATCACGGCCACCACAATCGGCACAAACTCCGCCTTGATAATGTCGAAATACAGCATCAGCGCCACACCCGGCGGCACAAAGAAGAAACCCATGTTCGCCACCAGGAAATCCGACAGTGCCGACACCCACTCCAACTTCACCACCTTCATCTGCAACAGAGCCGTCAGCAGAAGCATTCCCAGGATACTCGACGGGACGGGCACATGCGTCAACCACACCACAAACTCCCCCACGGCCAGGCACCCAATCAAAATCGCAAGTTGTTTAAAAACACCCATATCCTTCCCTTTTTTACCAAAGGTCATCCTCGTCATCCCAGCTGCCGCGCTCCTTGGCACGGGCATCGCCGTGGCCGCCGCCACCGTATCTCAGGCTTGCATTGGTGGAGATGTTTTGCACACTGACTTGACAAACACTTGTTGTCTGGATTTCCATTACCTGTATCGCAGGCTTCTTGTAATTCTTTTTCATCTTTATGGTTGTTTTATTGGTGAATTCAGCCCCTTCCTAACCTCCCCCCATAGGGGAGGAACGCCATCCGGATAGATGCCTCCCCTACGGGGGAAGGTTAGGAAAGGGGTGAATCTGTGATTAATCTTAAGGCACGAACACTTTCTGGTCGCCGTGGAGGTAGAATCCCTTGGCCGTCGGCCTGCCCTGGAGCTTCACGCCACTCAGCGTGTACCAGGCAGCATCCTCAGGATACATGATGAATTGTGCATCATGAATTGAAGTAGCCTCCCCGTCGAAGTTCAGACTGAAATTACGTATCTTGGCTCCGTTACCATCATTCATTTGGAAATATGCACGTTGTGTACCAATCGTGGCACCCTGTTTGGGCCAATACAACGTGTTTTCACCGCCCATGAACAAAATGCTCCGATTATCCTCCTCGTAGGTCGTGCTGGCATAGGTTCCCATGAACTTGCCGCCAGTGAAGACGACTTTTTGGTCATCGGGGTCTTCATTGCTGATGGTAACGGCACGAAAGACGGGGTTGACAATGTCGAAATCACTGGCATGACCATCATAACCTTCAGGCTTTATCCACTTCACGATATAGGGCTTTCCGGCCTCAATCCCATCGGCATCCACGAAATAGAGCGAAAGCATACCGCTCTGTGCGTCGAAGCCAGTACCGCTGGCAGGGCTGTTGGCAAGGGTCATGACAGTGGCTCCTTCAAGGGGGGTGTCGTCGAACCGATGGCCGGCGGAGGCATAAGGATTTCCAAGGTCGAACGGCAGGCACAGCGTGTTCCAGCTGCCATCCTTGTAAAGGGTTCGGCCGGCAAGGGTCACGTTGCAAGTCTTTCCGCTGTTGGCAGTAATGACCGTTGTGTTGTCGCCGGTATTAGCCAGCGTAACAGTGGGCTGGGTGTAAGTCAGAACGACATCATCGACCACGAGTTGGGCAGGATTATTGTCCGTCTTCTCCTTTTGGAATCCGAAAACAAGGTCGAACGTTTTGGGCGCACCCACGACCTCAAACTCATAACTGAGCGTTCTTGCCCCATCGGTTGCTTCACCAATGGCAACAACCTCATTGCCGAGCTTATACTGCGAGAGGTTAGTCATGTTCTCCATGTTGTTGTTCCAGGAGAAGGACAGCGTGTACTTGCCCACGGGCAGCATCTTCTGCTTCGAGACTTTGAGGATAGTGGCTGCGCTACCCCAGTTCTTGCGCATGTAAAGTTCTCCGTTTTCGCTTTGATGTGTCTGAAGGACCGCCCATGTATCCGCATTGGCATATTCTACCTCCCAGCCAGTGACGGCGTGGATGTTGTTATCATTATCTGTGTTAAGGGCTGTTCCCTCTTCTGCGCTGAAGTCGAGGTTCTCGCCGAGGAAGGCACCCATGTCAATGGATACATCCTGTGCGAGGGCATAGTTGACAAAAGCAGTATTCAAGCGAGGAATCGCCTCTGTTTCTGCGTCGTCATCGTCTGTATCAGAAGTGGAGGCTAACTCAGCCGCATCGCCATTGAGCACATTCACCGTACCGTCCGCCATTGCCTTGTAGCTCTTAAAGAGGCGAAGCGAAGCATCGGTGGCATCCATCTGTGTGACGAGTTCGTCCTTAATGGTTCCGTAGCTGCTGGCCTGCGACACGTCATCCAGCGCCGTCGTCACAGCGTTGACCTTCGTAATCAGTGTAGCCCACGCATCGGCACTCATCGTCACGCGGCGGTAGTCAGTACCGTCAGCCAGGTTATAGTCATTCTCGAAGCGTTCAAGGGCGGCAATCATCTGCACACGGTTGGCCTTCACCACGGAAATTTGCTGTTTGGCGGTGTTGATGGCATTAGGTAACGTGGTCAGGGTGACCGTATTCAGAGTCTCAAACGTGTTGGCACTGTTGGCTGTGCCGACAGCCGTACTGAGCGCATTCTGCTGTTCCGTGGTAAGCAGGCTGGCATCCTCATTGGCCAACAACCCTTCAGCCTCAGCGACTAAGGCATCTCTCGTGGCCTTCAAGCCTGTCAGGTCGGGCGTACTGCTATAAACAATTGACACAATCTGTGCGAAATGCCAGTTAGAGCCGTTGGCATCCTTCTGCACACCAAAGGTCAAAGCACCAGCGCTCGACAGATGCACATTCACATCAAGGGCGGTAAGATCTTCAAAGTCAACCGCTGTTGCGAACTTTATCGGCATACCTGTACGCTGGATAGATTCGTTATCTGTCAAGTCTCCAGCAAAAGCAAACGAGCGGTTGGAATCGTCCTCTGTAGCTTCTGTAGCGATGTTATCACGCTGCGAGGTGCTCAGTGCCATGGTGTACATACCCACCTGATAATAACCAGCAGGCAAATCGCTTACTGTCTGATAGAGAACGTTGCCCGTCGTTGCCGCTGTCCATTCAAAGTTTTCAGCAAAAGATGGGATTGTATTGGGGCGGTTGGCCAAGAACTGGTCTTGTACAATACCGGCGGCACTGCCATCCTTTTTCTTCCAGTCACTATAATTTTGCGATGCAAGGAAGGTGATGTCAAACTGTCCCTCCACACTGGAAATGTAGGTAAGACCAGCGGAACGCAGGTTCGAAATTTGAGTTTCAATTGCTGCGGCGGTCGTGGCAGCTTCCACGGCGGTCGTGGCATCGCTGATTGCCGTATTGAAAGTTGTCAGTGCCGAACTGGCCCCCTGTCCGTCCTTCAGGGTCTCAACCTTGGTCTTGAAAGCATAGACGTTAGCATAAGCAGACTTAATAGCATCTGTGAAATAGGTATCAAGAGCTGTCTGGATAGCATTTTGGGCTGCTACGTATTCTGCCTTTGTTGTGTAGTCACCACTGTTATTATCGATGACCGTCTGTATGGCATCCTCACAAGCATTAGGCACCAGATCTGAGGCGATAGCATTTTCGGCTGTAGTCTTTACTGCATCGCGGGCAGCAGCATAAACGGAGAGGTCGTTGCCCAGATAATAGAGTTTGAAATTATCGAACACATCCCAATGATTGGCTACATTCTCTTTGAAACCCATTGTCAGGGATTGCCCTTCATCAAGGGAAATGCTTGGCGTTGTGATTTTTCCTGTTGTACGGTCAAACATGGTGGTTGCTTCCGTCTGCATGGACGTTGACGAGGTGGTGGTGTTTACAGGTGTACTTACTGTGTTTTCCCCTACTGTGGCATAGACTGCACCGGAATTTGTCTGACTACGTGCCTGTACCGATACCTGATAAGCTCCTTCGGGCAGGGATGCAACATTCTGATAGAATTTGAAGTCTGTACTGCTGTGCCATGTTTCTGTACAATAATTGCCAGCAGCTGTGCCGCCAAGTGATGAAGCACTCCTTGTCCAACCATCAATATTCAGGTCAAGCGTAGGGTTG
>CAJONZ010000062.1 GCA_905236065.1 uncultured Bacteroidaceae bacterium
GGCGGGGTGAGCAGTGGTAATAGACGGGCACGTGGTTGGAATTTGTGTAGTAGTCCTTGTCGGTCACTCCGGGCACGATGCCGAAGGTTTTGCGGTCTCGCTTCGTGAATTTGCCGGCCAGACCTTCTGCCGGTGTGGCCAGTACGGAGTAGTTGTGTTGGTATTTCTCGCAGAATTTGACGATTTGGTCGCGCATGTAAGTCACGATGCGCAAGCCCAGTTCCTGTGCCTCCTGACTTTCGCCGTGGTGTTTGCCAATCAATGCGATCAGGCATTCGGCCAGGCCGATGAATCCGATGCCCAGCGTACCTTGGTTGATGACCGAGGCAATGGTGTCGTTCTCCTTCAGCACGTCGGCACCGTTCCACAGTTTCGACATGACCAGCTGGAACTGTTTTGCCAAGGCCGTCGATTGGAATTTGTAACGTTCGTGCAACTGTTTGGCAGTGATGTTCAGCAGTTCGTCCAACTTTGCGAAGAAGGCATTGATGCGGGCTTCTTTGTCCTCGATGCCACGGCACTCCAGAGCCAGGCGGACAATGTTGATGGTCGAGAACGAGATGTTGCCACGACCAATGGAGGTCTTTTCGCCGTAACGGTTTTCGAACACACGGGTGCGGCAGCCCATCGTGGCCAGCTCGTATTTGTAGCGTTCGGGGTCATCCGCTTTCCACTTCTCATGGAAGTTGTAGGTGGCATCCAGATTCACGAAGTTGGGGAAGAAGCGCCGTGCCGTCACCTTGCAGGCTAGGCGGTAGAGGTCGTAGTTGCGGTCGCCGGGCAGGTAGCTCACGCCGCGTTTCTTCTTCCAGATTTGGATGGGGAAGATGGCTGTGGCACCATTGCCCACACCCTCATAGGTCGATTCCAACAGTTCGCGGATGACGCAGCGTCCCTCGGCACTGGTGTCGGTGCCGTAGTTGATGCTGGAGAACACCACCTGGTTGCCGCCACGGGAGTGGATGGTGTTCATGTTGTGGATGAATGCCTCCATGGCCTGGTGTACACGTCCCACGGTGCGGTTGATGGCATGTTGCCGGGCTCGTTCGTAACCCGTCAGTCCGTCCAGCGGTCGCTGGATGAAGTCGTCGATGGGTGCATTGTACAGGGCCGTCAGGTTTTCTCCCGTCATTTCCTCAATGTATTTCACTTCCTCCTGGAAAGAGGAACGCACGTAGGGAGCCATGTAGAAGTCGAAGGCAGGGATGGCCTGTCCGCCGTGCATCTCGTTCTGCGCCGTCTCCAAGCTGATGCAGGCGATGACGCTGGCCGTTTCGATGCGTTTTGCGGGACGACTCTCACCGTGTCCGGCAATGAAGCCATACTTCAGGATGTTGTCCAACGGGTGCTGCACACAGGTCAGCGACTTGGTAGGGTAGTAATCCTTGTCGTGGATGTGCAGGTAGTTATTCCGCACTGCCTCACGGCTTTCCGGCGACAACAGGTAGTCATCGACGAAGGGTTTGGTTGTTTCGCTGGCGAACTTCATCATCATGCCGGCTGGCGAATCCGCGTTCATGTTGGCATTCTCGCGGGTGATGTCGTTGTTCTTGGCTTCGATGATGTCCAGGAAAATGTCGCGGGTCTTTGCCCGGCGGGCGATGCTGCGCTGGTCGCGATAGGCAATGTATTTCTTGGCCACCTCCTTGCGGGGGCTCTTCATCAGTTCCAATTCGACCATATCCTGAATGTCCTCCACGCTCATCTGCTCCTTGCCTTGCATTCCGATACGGTCGGAAATGCGCTGGATGAGTCCCTCGTCCTCACCCTTTTCGGTGTGGAGCATGGCTTTGCGGATGGCGGCTTTGATTTTTTCTTCGTTGTAACCAACGATGCGTCCGTCACGCTTTTTGACAGTTTGTATCATATTAAGGATTCTCTAATTGTTTGGTAAATAACGGGGTTAATAAAAGGATAAAAAAACGGTGCGATAAGGCTCCCGTTTTTCAGCCTGCAAAGCTATGAAGAAAAATAATTTCCGGCAAACTTTTTTTCTAAAAAAAACAAAAAAGTTTTCCGTTTTGGAGAACTTTTTCTCTAACTAAAAATCTTAATTCGTTAATATATAATCGTTTGAGTTTTTAAAATGGGAAACATTTTTATTTTTCATCTTTTCTTCGTTACATTTTTCGTACAGGTTCGATGACACAGGCGTTTTGTTCCCGATTTCACGCAGAACTCTTTTCGTTTATACAGTTCTGCGTCGTGTCGAATAGAGTTCTGCGTTGTCTCGGATAGAGTTCTGCGTGAATTTTGGAACGCTTCAGTGATAAACTTCTCCCAGTCTGTCGTGCCGCCGAGCGGGTGGTGCAGCGGCACTTTTAATCATAAAAAATCTTTAATTTTCGGGTAAGTTTTTGTTTTTGCTGTGAATTTGCCATAACTTTGCCAAAATTTAGACTTGTTTATGCCAAATAAAAAGACAAAAACATCGGGTAAAAAGGTAAAGAAAAGTACAGAGGCGGCCAATTTTAATGTGATTGAAGGTATTAGTAAGGTTGATTTGGCTTCTTTCATCATTGGATTCGTGCTGGTGGTATTCTCCATTTTCCTGCTGGTAATATTCATTTCCTATCTATATACAGGCTCGTTAGATTACGATTTGTTGGAAAACTCCCGCTCTGGCGATTTGCAGAATGGTGGAGCCGTGTATCATAATGTGGGTAAGGGGCTTGGTGCCACGCTTGCCCATTATTTCCTGAACAAGTGTTTCGGATTGGCATCGTTTTTGATTATCCCGCTGATGGCGATGTTGGGATTCAAGATGATGAAGATTTATCGCATCCGTCTGTTCCGAAAGTTTATTCTCATCATCCTGTTGCTGATTTGGAGCAGCGTTTTCCTGGCCTTCATCGAGTCATTCATTCCGGGCATGGACAGCACGTTCCTGAACCTGGGTGGCAATCACGGCAGAATTGTGGTTCGGGAAATTACGGCCTTTGCGGGAACGCCCGGCCTTTTGTGTCTCTTGGCGCTCACGGCGGTTTTGTACCTGATTTACGTGAGCACGAAGACAATTGAGCTTCTGCGAAGCATGTTTCGCATGAATTTCATCAAGAAGATAAAACTGAAACGGAAAGAGACGGAAGCAGCGGCGAGTGCAGAGGAAATGGAGGAGACTGAGGCCATGGAGGAGGCTACGGAGGAAGCGGAAGACGAGGAGCCGGCAGTGGAAGAAGAGGACGAGGGCCTGAAGGTGGCTTTGGACTTCGAGCGTGTGGCGCAGGCCAATGTCGTGGAGTTCAAGCCGGAAGATTTACCGACGGAGCCTCCTGTAAAGGAAAAGGAGAAGCCGGAAGTGACGGAGAAGCCGCAACCTGAATTTGACGTGACCGCTGCCAAGACGGAAAAAGGGAGCGGGGTGATTGAGCGTGGAGACATCAACACCCCCTACGACCCGAAACTCGACTTGGAGTCCTATAAGTACCCACCCCTGTCGCTGATTGTGAGCGGGGAAGACAGTAGGCCGTCGATTGACATGGCCGAGCAAAATGCCAACAAGGATAGGATTACGCATGTGTTGCGGAATTTCGGCGTGGAAATCAGTAGCATCAAAGCGACGATTGGTCCCACCATCACGCTCTATGAGATTGTGCCGGCGGAGGGAACGCGCATCAGCAAGATTCGCAACCTGGAGGATGACATTGCACTGAGTCTTGCGGCGGAAGGAATCCGAATCATTGCCCCGATTCCGGGCAAGGGTACCATTGGTATAGAGGTGCCGAACAAGAGGAAGTGCATCGTTTCGATGGAGAGCATACTGAGCAGTAAGGTTTATCAGGACAGCACGATGGAGTTGCCTTGCGCCGTGGGAAAGACGATTACGAACGAGGTGTTCATGTTCGACTTGGCGAAGGCTCCCCACTTGCTGGTGGCCGGTGCCACGGGACAGGGAAAGTCCGTGGGCTTGAACGCCATCATTGCGTCGTTGCTTTACAAGAAGCATCCGGCGGAGTTGAAGATTGTGATGGTCGATCCGAAGAAGGTGGAGTTCAGCATCTATGCCCCGATTGAGAATCATTTCTTGGCCCGTCTGGAAGAAGAGGATGATTGCATCATCACCGACGTGCAAAAGGTGGTGAAGACGTTGACTTCGCTCTGTCAGTTGATGGATACCCGCTACGATTTACTGAAAAAGGCGGGCTGTCGCAATATCAAGGAATATAATGCCAAGTTCAAGGAACGTAAACTCAACCCTGAGCATGGCCACGAGTTCATGCCTTACATTGTGGTGGTGGTGGATGAGTTTGGCGACTTGATTATGACGGCGGGCAAGGAAGTGGAACTTCCAATCTGTCGAATCGCCCAGCTGGCCCGTGCCGTGGGCATCCACATGATTATTGCCACGCAGCGTCCGCAGGCCAGCATCATCAGTGGTGCCATCAAGACGAACTTCCCGGCACGTATGGCCTTCAAGGTGAGTTCGATGATAGACTCTCGCGTGGTGCTCGACCGTCCCGGCGCACAGCAGCTGATTGGCCGCGGCGACATGCTGTTCCTGGCTGGCAGTGAGCCCGTTCGTGTGCAGTGTGCTTTCCTTGACACGCCGGAGGTGAGCAACATTTGTCAGTTTATTGCCAGACAGCAGGGCTATCTGCATCCGATGTTCCTGCCGGAAGTTGTTGGCGAGGAGGGTGAAAGCAGTGGGGCTGCCAGTGTGGATGTGAAGCGGCTGGATCCGTTGTTTGCAGAGGTGGCTAAGTTTGTGGTCAGCACACAGCAGGGCAGTACGTCGATGATTCAGCGAAATTACTCCATCGGCTACAACCGTGCGGGTAAGATTATGGATCAGTTGGAACGAATGGGTGTAGTCGGGCCGCAAGTGGGAAGCAAACCTCGTGAGGTCATGATTAAAGACCCCATTACGTTGGAGTCGTTGCTGAATACCATCGGGTAAACGGAACGTTAAAACCTGGAGTTAAAAGTTAGAGATTGAAGATAGATTCTTTTAAAGCTATAATATATTAATGTGTAAGTCCGACGCTTCGATTGAGGATTGAGGGCTTCCACGAAAAAAGGAAAAAATGATGAAGAAACTTTTATTTTTTATATTGATGTTTGCCACTCAGCTGACGTTTGCGGAGAAGGCAACGGACATTCTTGACAAGGCCGCAGCAAAGTTCAGGGCGGCTGGTGACGTGAAAATAGGCTTTCAGGCTTCCACGGACAATGGCTCTACAATGGGCTTTATTGACATTGCCGGAAACAAATTCCATTGCGACATGGCTGGAACCATTGTGTGGTTTGACGGCAAGACCATGTGGCACTATGTGAAAAGCAACGAGGAGGTGAACGTCACGACTCCCACGGTTGCACAGGCCGCCAAGTTGAATCCCTATTCTTTTATTTCGCTGTATAAGAAGGGCTATATCTGTAAAATGGGAAAATCAACAAACGCATACCACGAGATAATTCTCACAGGAAAGAAGGGCAGTGCCTATCAGACCATTGTGGTACACTTGGAGAAATCATCCTACAAGCCGTTGTATGTGAAGACGGAGACGCAGAAAGTTGTGACGAAAATCACGGTCAACTCTTACTTGACCAAACAAAATTTCTCGGCTGACACCTTTATTTTTAACAAAAAAGACTTCCCAAAAGCAGAAGTCGTGGATTTGAGATAATAATAATAAATAAACGTATGGAACATATTCGTTGTTTAATCATTGGCTCAGGCCCAGCCGGTTATACGGCGGCCATCTATGCAAGTAGGGCAAACCTCAATCCAGTGTTGTATGAGGGTATTCAGCCTGGCGGACAGTTGACTATTACCGACATGGTGGAGAATTTTCCCTCTCACCCCGAACCAATCTCCGGCAGTGAGTTGATGGATTTGATGCGTCAACAAGTGGAGAAATTCGGAGTGGATATCCGCAGTCATGTGTGTGTGAAAAGCGATTTGAGCAAGGCGCCTTATCGGTTCACGTTCGACGACGACAGCGAGGTGGAGGCCGACACGGTGATTATTGCAACGGGAGCCAGTGCGAAATTCCTGGGTCTCAGTGACGAGGAGAAATACCGTGGAATGGGAGTCAGTGCCTGTGCTACGTGTGACGGATTTTTCTACCGTAAAAAGGTCGTTGCCGTGGTGGGTGGTGGCGATACGGCTTGTGGAGAGGCCACCTACTTGGCGAGCCTTGCCTCAAAAGTCTATCTCATTGTCCGCAAACCCTTCCTGCGTGCCAGCAAGATTTTGCAGGAGCGGGTCATGAACAATCCAAAGATCGAGGTTCTGTTCGAGACCAACACGTTGGGACTTTATGGCGACGGCGGTGTGGAAGGTGCCCATTTGGTTTGGCGTAAGGGCGAGGCCGATGAGCGTCGGTATGATTTGCCCATTGACGGCTTTTTCCTTGCCATTGGTCACAATCCTAACTCCGAGGTGTTCAAGCCTTGGATTGAGACGGATGAATTAGGCTATATCAAGACGGAAGGAGCCACACCCAAGACCAACATCCCCGGTGTTTTTGCTGCTGGCGATGTGGCCGACCCACAGTATCGTCAGGCCATTGTTGCTGCCGGCAGCGGTTGTAAGGCGGCGATGGAGGCAGAGAAGTTTTTAGCAAATTAGACATGACCTTCCAGCAGGCAAAGACATATTACATTCTCATTTCGCACAATCAGCGTTTGCGAGACCGCAGACATCCGATGTTTGAGAAAAACAGGCTGATGAGAGTGTTGGGCGCCATTTTCATCACGTTCTGGGCAGCCTACCTGATGATGTTGGGCTACATGTGCTTTCAGACGTTTGACGGTGGCACAAGGGAAGCTTTTGACATGGTGGATGGCGGCATGATTTTTCTGTTGGCATTGGATTTCTTTCTCCGTTTCGGAATGCAGGAGACTCCGGCACAGGACATCAAGCCCTACAAACTGACCCCTCTTCCCATTCGTTTCCTGCTGAATGTCTTTCTTTTGCGGATGGGGCTTCGGATTTACAACTTCTTCTGGTTTTTCTTCCTCGTTCCCTTTGGCATCTTTGCCGTGGTGAAATTCTACGGTTTCATCGGCTTGCTCAGTTACCTCTTGGGTTGGTGGTTTCTCTTTGTCATCAACAGCTATTGGTATCTGCTGTGTCGAACCTACGTCAATCGGAATGTATATTACCTCATCATCCCCATCCTGATATACGGTCTGCTGATTTTCTTTGGCATTTTCAATGCAGAGAATCCTTGGTTGTTCAACGGTTCCGTGTGGATTGGCAGACTTTTCGTCACCAGCAATCCACTGATGTATGTCCTGTTCTTTGCGCTCGTCATTCCGCTTTTCTTCCTGAATCAGAAGCTGCAACACGCTTGCGTCTATCGGGAAATCTCGAAGTCGGAGCGAACCGTCCATGTGAAATCCCGCAACTTCTCCCTTTTGGAGAACTTCGGCGAAGTAGGTGAATACCTGAAGCTGGAAATCCGTTCCACCATGCGCAATTCCGTCATCCGCAAGCAGTTCCTCTCCGGCTTCTACGTCATGCTCATGTTCTGCCTGTTGATGGCCTTTACCGACATGATTGACAACCTTCCCTTCATTCGCATTTACTTCTGTGTCTATTGCTTCTCATGCCTGGGAATCATGACACTGACCCTCATCATGTGTGCCGAGGGAAACTACATCGACGGACTCATGTCCCGCAAGGAGAGCATCCTCTCGCTGCTGAAGGCGAAATACTATTTCAACTGCATTATGATGCTCGTGCCGTTGCTCATTTCCCTGATTCCCATTTTGAAAGGAAAAATGACGCTGATGGAGGCACTGGGATGCATGTTCTTCACCAGTGGCGTCGTCATGCCCTTCCTCTTCCAGTTGGCTGCTTACAACGATGCCACCATCAACCTGAATGCCCGGATTACGAAGACAGGCCGCAGTACAAAGATCCAGCTGATGTTTGCCTCCGTGGCCCTGTTCCTTCCCATGTTGCTGATGTACGCTTTGGTGACGGTTTGGAACGAGGAAAATGCAGCCCTCTGCATGATGCTCATCGGCCTTCTCGGTACAGTGCTCCATCCCCTTTGGCTGCGTGGCATCTACACCCGCTTCATGAAACGCCGCCACCTGATTATGGATGGCTTCCGGAATTCAAGATAGAATAGAAATGAAAAATAACTAATACCCATGAACATAACCATTGAGAATCTGACCAAACGCTTTGGGGAGAAGACAGCCCTGAACATTGACCGCTACGACATCCACAGTGGCGAGATTATCGGACTGCTTGGCAACAACGGAGCCGGAAAAACCACCCTGTTCCGAATCTTGCTCGACCTTCTCCACGCCGACTCCGGCACCGCCACCATTCATGGAACATTGGCTGACGGCACTTATGTCTCCTACAACACTGCCGGCACCGAGGACTGGAAGCAATACACCGGGGCTTTCGTCGATTCCGGCTTCCTCATCGACTACCTCACCCCCGAAGAGTATTTTGCCTTCATCGCCAAAGTCAACGGTTTCGACCAACAGGCGTTGGACGAGCGGCTTAAGAAATTCGATAGCTTTATGAACGGAGAGGTTACAGGTCGCAACATCCTCATTCGCAACCTCTCCATGGGCAACCAGCAGAAAGTCGGCATCATTGGCGCCATGCTTTCCAACCCCCGTTTGCTGATTCTCGACGAGCCTTTCAACTTCCTCGATCCCTCTTCACAAATGGCCATGAAATACCTGCTTGAGTCCTACAACAAAGATACGCAGGCCACCATCATCGTCTCCTCCCATAACCTGGCACACACGTTCGACATCTGCACCCGTGCAACGCTCTTGGAGCACGGTCAGATTATCATGGACTACGACAAGGACTATCCTTCCCTTACCAGCGACATTGAGAAATACTTCAAGGGAAACGCTTTTTAAGGCATTTTCATGTCCGACGCAAAATAGATACCGGGTTCGCGGGGCTGGTTGTAGCCCACATTCTCCGTCGCCACACTCAGCCGGTAGGGTATGTCCTCCATCCAGCAATTGAAACGGTAGTTAGTGGGCAGCGTCGTAGTATAGATGCGAAGTTCCTCACTGTCACGGCTTCGCACAATCACCTCCTCACGCCAGTCACCCAGGATGTCGGCTGCCAGGCAGGGATTCGACTTCGTGCCGTTGTTGAACTCGCAGCCCTCAAACTGCACGATTCTGTCCATGCGGTTCTTCTGCCAGTTATATTTGCTGACGGCGTTTCTGTCCAGCAATTCGCGGCAAAGGTCGCCGTCCCACCACACTGCCGAGTTCTGCGGAATCCAGAAGTCCGTCGGATGCAGCACTCCCTTCACGTCGTAGTAGCCACGCTGGGAGGCCGACCACATCTCCAGTCCGGGATTCGTCGGGTCGATGTCTGCCGCCATGCCGCGTCCCACGTCCTCATTGCTTTTTATCTGGAAGATAATCCTTCCCGTCCGGGCATCCCGGAAGTCACTGCCATCCCGCTTGTTCTCATGCACATCCCACACTTGCAGCTGTGTTGAGTCCGGGTAGAAAGCCATCAGGTGAATGGCATCGCCGTGTCCCATTCCTGTGGTATATAGCCCCCTTCCGTCATGATCAACCGCCATCGAGCCGTAGGTGATTTCGTCACAGCCGTCGCCATCCACATCCCCCACACGCAGGTTATGGTTTCCCTGTCCTGAATAGGGCAGGGCGCCACGTCCCCGTTCCTTGTCAATTGCCTCCGAGTCGAACAGCCAGCGCAGGTGCAAATCCTTTCCATCCCAGTCGAACGCCGCCAAATAGGTTTTCGTGTAGTAGCCACGGCACATGATGACCGACGGATGGATGCCGTCCAGGTAGCCCACACAAGCCAGGAAGCGGTCGCAACGGTTGCCGTACGAATCGCCCCAGCTGGCCACATTGCCACGTCCCGGCACGTAATCTACTGTCTTCAGGGCCTCGCCCGTCTCACCGCTGAACACAGTCAGGTATTCCGCCCCCTCCAGGATTCTCCCCACGTTGCGGGCACGGCTCCTTCCTCCCTTTCCGTCAATTTGCTTGTCCATCACGCCGTTCGTGCGGTAGTCTGCCGTCGAGTCGCCGATGCACCGTCCCTTTCCGTCACGGGTGCCGTCAGCCGTCTTGCAGACGATTTCCGACTTTCCGTCGCCGTCCAGGTCGTAAGCCATGAACTGCGTGTAGTGGGCACCGGCACGGATGTTCCGCCCCAGGTCGATACGCCACAGAAAGCCATCCTCCTCCCCCTTCCCAAATGAGGCTGAGGAAGAGGAACCACTTTTACCTTTTAACTTTTCACCTTTAACTTCTAACTTCTCACCTTTCACAATTTTGTAGCAGTCCAGATAGACATTGCCCGTGTAGCCCTCATGCGAATTGTCGTGTGAATTCGATGGATCCCACTTCAGGATGATTTCATACTCCCCGTCTCCATCCACGTCCGCCACGCTGGCATCGTTCGCACTGTAGCGGTAAGTCCTTCCGTCGGGCGTTCTTCCGTCCTGAGGCTTTCGCAACGGAATGCTCAGGTAGGGCGCATCCACGCTTCCCAGCAACGTAAACACACCATCCTTGCGTCCCGACTCCTTTCCCTCGTCGAGCGTAGCCACACGGTAGGTCGCCGTCTTTCCCGTCGCCTTCGTCTTCAAGAAAGTGGCTCCCGTCAACGGTTTCCCATTGATACGCTTATTGTCACAATACACATTGAACGCCGTGCTGGCATCATCCTCACTCAACAGCCGCCACGAAACGATGACGCTGTCACCCTCCCGCACACACACCAGTCCGCGTCCCAGCTTCTCCCTTTGCATCTCCTTCAACCGATATGCCGGCTGTGCCCCGGCAGTCAGGAACGACAAAAGAAATAAGACAAGAAAAGATTTTTTCATTTTTAACTTATTTAATTCAGCCCCCTCCTAACCTCTCCTATGGGGGGAGGTCGGGAAGGGGCTATTCTTCATTTACAACGGAAGCGGAGCAGTCAGGTATTCCGACGCGACAGAGACTTTGTTCCCCATGCCCCTTTTGTATTCCAGCGGGCTGCATCCCACCAGATTCTTGAACCACTTGCCGAAATACGATTGGTTCGGGAAATTCAAATCCACCGAAATATCCTTCACCGTCTTGCTCGTCGAAGTCAGCATCCGCTTCGTCTCCCCCAGCAGGGCAGCGGTAATCCACTCGCTGGGTGCCTTTCCCGTCTTCTCCTTGATGATGGCCGAGAAATAGCGGCACGTCAGGCACTGCGCCTCCGCATAGAAACGCACGTCGTGCTCCTTCTTGTACGAGTGATACAGCAGCGTGATGAAGCCTTGCAACACATCGTCCTTCCGGCTGCGGCTTGTCGCCTTGTGAGGGTGGTGCGAGTAGCACGACACGATGCCTAACATCAGACTATTGCCCAGCAAATCAATCTGTTGGCGCACCGTCTCCCTCACCGCCCGGCTATCCGGCGACTGCAGGTTGCGCTCCTCCGTCTCCAGGCGGTTGATGATGCCCGACATCAGCGACAGGTAAGCCAGCAACATCTTCACCTGCGAGTCCATCAGCTTCGTGTATGGATTCTGCCGGATGAGGAACAGCCCGTTGAAGTCGCTCACCTTGTACAGTAGCGGCTGGATGGTCTCCAGGCTACAGCTGACGATGACTCCGTCCGTGTCGGGCTTCTTCTCAATGATGCGTAGCACACTATACGAAAAATACACCGTCAGCGAATTGGCTTCCACGGTGTGCTCCACACCGTTCAGCAAAATCCTGCCCCAACCTCTCGTGCAGATGAAACACGCCGTCCGGGCTATCTGAACGGTGCCGCCTTCCGTCCCCGTCAGTGTCTGACTGTTGAAGGCTTCGAATGGAATGATTTTGATACGTTCGTTGTTCACAGCTTTAGACTCTTTTTAAGTGGTTAGACCCTTTTTCATGCAGGAAGTGTACGTCCCCATCCCCTGCATTTCTTTCCCCTTATCCCCATATTTATAGGAGAATGTGCAAATTAACGAATAAAAAATGAAAGTTGCAAACATTTTCCCTCTTTTTTCTTCCTGCCCGCCCACATGCAAGCTTGCGACGACCTTTGCCTGTCGGCAAAAAAAAGTTCGTCCGAACGAACGAACGAACTTTTCCTAACAATCTTCTTATTTAAGTTTCGGTTCTTAACAAAAACACCGTTGCGCTATGCGCCACTAAAAAAATTGCGAAATTCACGCAGAACTCTATCGGAGATGACGCAGTACTCTATTCGATTTCACGCAGAACTCTACTGACGAATAGAGTTCTGCGTGAAATTGCAATCAGTTCACCCTGCCTCTGAATCGAGTGGTTCATGCAATCGTACCACCAGCAAGATCGCAGCGCGGTCACCGCTTCGTAACCGAGGGTACGAGTGTAGCGAGCACCCCCGGATATCAGGTGATAGAGAGACATCGACCCTGAATGGGTCGCCCAGTGCTATTGATGGGGCACCCCTCCAGGGTGCATCCCTCCTTGTACTCCATCCGCAGGTCGTTCCGACCTACGGTTACAGAGCGGAGACGCTTTCAGCGTCCTGGTGGTACAATGGCGGATAATCATAAAACAAAAAAGCTCCCACCGAGGCGGGAGCATAGGTTTTACCCTTCGGCCACTACGGCCTTATTGTGATAAGATGTAGGAATCTTAGTTGTGGTTTGATGTAGGAGAAGAGACATATACAACCTTGAGAACGGCAAAGGCCGCCGCGTTGTGATTAGTCTTTTTTGAATGTATAGATGCCTGATTTTACTGCTTTTGTTGTGCCGTTTGGGAGATGAACGATGGCATCAGAACCGTTAGGGATGGTTATGTCAATATTCCACTGGTTGCGGTCTTTTGAGGCCGTCCAATTACATACGACGAGACCGTTGGGCGATTGGTATGATGTTTTTGCCCAGGTGAGCGTACCAATCATCTGCGGCTCAATGACAATATGACGCCACGCTACACTGCCTTCAGCCTGACGAATGCCGCCAGGTGACTGAAAAAGCCACTCCATCAGGTGGCCGAGCATCAGATGGTTGTTAGACACGTTGTCGTAGGCCTGCCAACTCTCGGTCAGGGCAGTGGCGCCTTGCCGCAACTGATAGGCATAACTGGGAACGTCATCGCGTCGGTTCATCTGCCAAACCACATCTGAGCGATTACCCTTACGAAGGGCTTGGAGAACATAGCGGTAGCCTACGTCGCCTGCGGTAACCAAGGCTTCACCGGCTTTGGCTGAATCGATGCGTGTGGTAATGTCATCGACCAAGGTCTGTAATACCCGACTTTTATTCTCTTCTGTGGTGAGATTCGTAAACAGTGCCATAGCCGAAGCAGTCTGACTGCCCTGCTCGTACTGGCCACTTTCGGCATTCCAAAAGCGTGCATTAAAGGTCTGCTTCACTTCGTCGGCCATCTGACAGAAGTGCTCTGCATCATCATTTTTCCCCAGAAGTCTGGCTATGCTCGTCATGGTGCATAGCTCATAGTAGTACATCGCTGTGGCAGAAAGAGCCACCGAAGTAAGTTGTGCCTTGCCGGGCCGACGTGGACCCACATCGAACCAGTCACCCAGTCCGTAGTCAAGAATGCCGTTCTTAGCGCGATTTTGTAGATAGCTGATATACCGCTTCATAGCGTCGTAGTGTTTGCGGATGGCCGAATCATCCCCATACCAAAGATAATTGTAGTAAGGGCAGAGAATGAACGAAGCACCCCATTCGGGTGTGTCTTCGAAGCCGCTGCCTTTTTCAAACACGGTATATTCTGGGGCAATGGTGGGGATGGCTCCGTCAGCATGTTGCGAGTCGGCCAGGTCATCGGCAATCTTATTCATCAGTGCCTGCATGTTGTAACGGTACATCATAGAGGCTGCCATCAGATGATTCTGCTCCTGCCATCCCAGCTTTTCGCGTGTGGGACAGTCGGTGGTGATACTGGCCAGATTACTGCTGATGGCCCAATCTATGAGCATGTAAATACGGTTAAGTAACGTATCTGAACACTCAAAATGGCCCACCTCTTCCACATCGGCAGAGGTATGAAGCCCCGTCAGTTCTTGTAAATCCACACCCTCGTCGGCAATGACCTCCACATAACGGAAGCCTGTATAGGTGAAATGCGGCTGCCAGATTTCACAGTCTTTATTGCCACTCAGCGTGTAAGTCCACGCATAACCTGGAGCACACTTCTGGTTAATCTTTCCTCCGCTGAGAATCTCAGCTGGGCGTAGGCTTATCTTGCTGCCACGTTTGCCACGAACCTTAAGCCGCACAATGCCAGAACAGTTCTGGTGTTGGTCATATATGCAGGTACCAGGAATCAGATTCATCGGAAGTTCTTGTTTCACGATGAGCCGTGTATGATTATCCTGTAGGACTAATGGTACGTTCCAATGTGGGAAAGTCACACAAACCGGTTTCAAATTTCCTTCAAAGGTGGCATCGTATGTCTCTCCAGCATAGATGCTACTATAGCGAACGGGACTTTCCTGTGCTGTCCATGTCTCATCGCTTACGATGGTCTGACGCTTGCCGTTGGCATATTCTATGTGCAGGGCAAACAGCATTTTTGGAGCACCGCAGGAGCCCGAAAACTTGTGATAACCCTGAATAGGAACATCATACATTCCCCCGCCAAGCATTACCCTCATTTCCACCTTGCGCTTGCCGCTGATGACTTCTGTCACGTCAAAGGCGTTGTATAACAGTTCCTTGTCATACATCGTCCAACCTGGATCGAGGAAGTTGCGTCCCACCTTGTTACCATTAATGAACAGTTCATACTGCCCCAAACCGCATATATATGCAGTGGCCTTGCTGACGGGCTTTTTCTGCAATGCAAACTGTTTTATGAATACTGGCAGCACATACCTCTTCAGTGACAGCCCTTCAGCCGAATTTGGCTTTAACAAGTGGATATGTGGGAAGAGAATGGTAGAGTCAGCCTCCATCGCTATCCACTTGGCATTTGCAAATGTGGACTCTTGCTGTGCGCTGACAGTCAACGTTAGCAGAATCAGTAGTATCGTAGAAAGAAGTTTGTTCATTGTAGTTTCATTCTTTCAAACCGTTTCCTTTCTTCTTCTCTCAGGGAAGGCTTTTTAAGTTAAACAAATGAGCGATTTTAAAACACCACAAAGTTATGTAAAATATTTGAAAAAAGCAATAACATCAACAAAGATTAACACACGAAATATCCTTGCAATCCACAGAGGTTGCTTCACGCTTGCGGTGGTTCGTTCGTTCGTTCGCACGAACATTCCGAGCGGGCTGAAAATGTGTGTTAATCAGTTTTAACACCGCACTTAACC
>CAJONZ010000063.1 GCA_905236065.1 uncultured Bacteroidaceae bacterium
GTGAAGACTTGCAGGCGCTGAAGCGGGAACTGGATGGGTTACAATAGTGTTCTTTTCAGCATCACAGATATGTAAAATGGTGTCAACAAGGTTGACACCATTTTGTCTTTTAGTTATTGGGGGCCCATGTTGATTGTATGGAGAACACCCGCTCAATGGTTATTTCCTTTGCTTCTTTCTTGGTTAGCTGGCGGCTCCAGGCAACGCGCTGTGAGGTGTCGGCTCCTGCTCCACGGTTGTTATACTCCAGGTAACGGGCGGTCTGCTCGCGATGCTTCTCCCAATTATGCCAGCCCTCAGGACAAATCTCCTTGCATAAATCGCAATTCATGAATAGCGTGTAGCCATAGTCGCGCCATGGACGGCCCAAATAGACTTTGGTAACACCTGGAGCTGCAGTGATGCGGCAGTCGTTAAATACATAGCCGAAGGGCTGTTCTTTGGTGGTGGAGGCTGCGGTGATGTAGGAATCCTGCTTGCAGTAGATGTCACAGTGTTCAAACCATGCCGTAGCAGCACCGAAAATGAAGTCGGTGGTGCCTTCAATATAGCAGTCCTTGAAATAGATGCGTGTGTTGGCAGTACAGGTATATACCGTGTCCTGATTGCCAAGAATGCGACAATTGACAAACTGCAAGCGATCGCCTGTGGTGTGAAGGGCGACAGCCTGTCCCAGTTTGGCAGCGTTATTTTCGATGGTGATGTTCTTGATAGTGATGTCGCTGCCTGCCACATGTAGAGTGAAGGTCCGGAAGGTGCTGAGCTTCGGACGATTGTCCATAGCCAGTAACTGCTGGCTCATCTCTGTTGGCCATAGTGTGGCATCCATGGGAATGTTGGCATGGTCGTCGTAGGTGATGATGGTTGCATCGCGGTCTTCGCCACACAGCTCGATATTAGTGAGCCACTCGGGGATGATAAGTTTCTCTTTGTAGGTGCCTCGTTTGATGTAGATGACCTTATGGTAGTCCATGAAGGCCCGACACACCTCGATGGCCTGTCCAATGGTACGAAACTGCCCTGTTCCATCGCGTGCTACGACAATAGTGTCTGGATTGTCGAAGGGGTTGGCCGCGGTAACTGTTAAAGGTAAAAAAGTAAACAGGCAAAAAAGTAAAAGTGGATTGTGAAAAGTGAAAAGTTTGTTTCCACCTTTTTTCTTGTTTGTTTCTTGTTTCATAGCTGGATGATTTTTACCTTTTAATACTTGGGTCCTTATATTATCTCAAAGAATCTGGTTCACGTTTTGTACTCCCTCTATCTTCTTGAGGTTGTCCATAATGAGTTTGACGTCGTCGCGGTCGTGGACGCGCATTTCGATGGTTCCGTCGAATACACCGTCGTCGGCCTCGATGGTCAGACGTCGGATGTTGACATTCATCTGAGACGTGATGACACGAGACATATCGACAAGGATGCCCATACGGTCTATGCCCTCAATGTGGACGGTAGCACCAAAGAAGAGCTTTTTGTGCATGTCCCACTTGGCATCAAGAATACGGTTGCCATAGCTGGACTTAAGCCTGTTGGCAACGGCACATGAGCGCTTGTGTATCTCAATCCGGTTCTTATTGTCGATGAATCCCAGTACATCGTCACCGGGAATGGGGTGACAGCAGCTCTTGAACTTGAACTGCAGGATGTTATCATCGGTGAGGTAGATGGGCTTCTTACGGTTGAACTTCTCAGGCACGATGAAGAGGTCGGGCTGTTTCTCCTCGTCCTCCTTTGCTTTGTTGGAACCAATGAAAGGCACGTAGCGGAGCCATCCGCTTTTACCATTCTTGTTTTTGTGTTTGCCGTTCAGTTCGTCAATGTCCTCATTGCCGAGGATAATGGTCTTTTCGGCTAATGCCTGGAAGAAATCCTCGCGTTTTTTGCTTTCGTGGAAGGCCGCCAGTTGGTCGGCAATGTTGCTGTTGTATTCTATGTCGTGTTTCTTTGCAAAGGCAATCAACAGGTCTTCGCCTTTCTTCTGGCTTTCACGGTTCTTCCGTCGCAGAATAGCCTGAATCTTACCCTTTCCCTTGGCTGTCGAAACGAAGTTGATCCATGATGGCTGCACATGCTGAGACTTGGAAGTTAGAATCTCCACCTGGTCGCCGCTCTGGAGCTTATGACTCAGGGGAACCAGTTTGTGGTTGACCTTCGCGCCGATACAGTGAGATCCGAGGAAGGTGTGGATGCTGAAGGCAAAATCCAGTGCCGTACAGCCTGCAGGCATGGTCTTTATTTCTCCCTTAGGGGTGAATACGAAAATCTCACTGGCAAAGAGGTTGAGCTTGATGGCATCGAGGAAGTCCATTGCGTCTGGCTGAGGGTCGTCGAGGATTTCCTTGATGGTACGCAGCCATTCGTTCAGTTCACTCTCGTCCTCGGTAAACTCGCTTTGTTCACCATCCTTGTATTTCCAGTGAGCGGCAAATCCCTGTTCTGCAATTTCGTCCATGCGGTCGGAACGTATCTGCACCTCAATCCATCGTCCTTGCTTGGACATCAGTGTGACGTGCAGAGCCTGATAGCCATTGGCTTTCGGGTGGTTCAACCAGTCGCGCAGACGGTCGGGATGGCTCTTGTATATTTTGGAAATGGCCACGTAGATGTTAAAGCACTCGTTTACCTCTTCCTCGCGCTTGTCAGGGGTGAAGATGATGCGTACGGCCAGAATGTCGAAAACTTCCTCAAAGGGGATGTGCTTGTTCTGCATCTTACTCCAAATGGAGTAGGGGCTTTTTACGCGTTCCTTGATTTTGTACTTGATACCCATCTTGTTGAGCGACTCTTCGATGGGTGCTGTAAACTGGCCGAACAGCTCATGACGCGA
>CAJONZ010000064.1 GCA_905236065.1 uncultured Bacteroidaceae bacterium
ATCTACACCAACAACGCCAACAAGCAGATCAACTTCGGCGGCATGTTCGACTACATGTACGGCGAGGGATATTATGCCAACCAATCCACCTCCTTCATGAATGCCTCCGCATGGGCATCCTACCTCGGCGATAAGTACAACTTCCACATGTACTATCAGCACAACTTCATGAAAATGGCGGAAAACGGCGGCATCAGCGACGAGACCTACATCACGGCACCCGAAACGCACCGAAGCACGGCCAGCGCCTCGAACGACATCCCCGTCTATCTGGACAACACCTGGAACCGGCAGGAAAATGATGTTTTCTTCTATAACCACCACTACAACATCGGTTTCTACAAGACGGACGAAAGCGACACGACGGGCACGAAGAAGATTTTTGTGCCTGTCACCAAAATTTTCCACACCATCAAGCTTGGGAAATACATGAAGAATTACCGCCAGTATTCCAAGCCCAAAGACTACTACACCTACACCTATTTCCCGAAAGACACCACCGAGGACAAAACCCGCCACTTCGCCCTGAGAAACTATCTCGGTCTCTCACTCTGCGAGGGCTTCAACAAATGGGCGGCCTTCGGCATCAACGCCTACATCGGGCACGAATACCGCAGCTACGAAATGATAGACTCCGTACTGGAGGGCAGCGCATACGCCTTCCGCTACGGCACCGTGAAGGAGAATGACTTCTTCCTCGGCGGACAGCTGCTCAGGACGCAGGGCGAAAAATTCCATTTCAACCTTAACGCTCAGTTCTGTTTCGCAGGCTCCGCCATCGGAGACCTGGAAATCAACGGCCACACGGATTTAAACTTTCCCTTCCTGAAAGACACGGTTCAGGTGGCCCTCAACGCCTTCATCAAAAATCTTGCGCCCAGCCATTATGTCTCACGCTACCACGGTCGCTACACCTGGTGGGACTTTGATGCCTCGAAAGAGTGGAAAACCCGCATCGAAGCCGTCCTCACATCCAAGCGCACCAAGACCCAGCTGACCGTTGCGCTGGAGAACGTGAAGAATTACACTTACTTCATTGACAACGGCCTGCCTTCTACCACCACCAGCAATGCCTACACCCACAACGTCACGCCGATGCAGGAAAGCGAGATGATTCAGGTGTTCAGCGTCAACCTCATCCAAAACTTTCGCCTGGGCATCCTCCACTTCGACAACGACATCACCTACCAGGCCTGCACCCACAAATCCGTCCTGCCCCTGCCCACCCTCTCCACATACCACAACCTCTACCTTGACTTCCGCATTGCCAAGGTGCTCCATACCGAATTTGGTGCCGACCTGAAATTTTTCACCGAGTACGAGGCCCCCGACTACGCCCCCACCATTGGCATGTTTTGCAACCAGAACCCTGCCAACACGGTGAAAATCGGTAAATTCCCCATCATTAGCATCTATGCCAACTTCGACCTGAAGAAGGCCCGTTTCTACATCCAGTACTACCATGCTAACGCGGGTACCAACCGCTATTTCTGGGCTCCCGGCTATCCCGCCAGCCCTACAGGTCTCCACTTTGGCATCAGTTGGAATTTCTACGATTAACTTTTTGCTTACGCCCCGTTCAAAGTCACCTCGTGGCTTTGTCCTTCCGTGCCTCATGCAAAGCCATGCTATGACCCCTCTCCAGAAGTTAATTAATATTAAAAATGCGATCTTCTCAAAACATTCCACCCTACAAGTACCTAAAAGTACACAAAATAGCCGTAACTTTGCAGCCGATTTTGTGTCAAAAGGCGAAAACCGCCCTTACACATTATTATATATACTGGAAGAAACATTTATATGTCAATATAATGTCTAACTTTATTAATTAAAAACAAACTATTTTTTAACATTTATGGCAATTAAGAACATTACTCCGCTGGAAAATTTCGATTGGGACGAATTCGAGAACGACGGCAAAGTAGCCGACAAGGCTGCAGAACTTGCAGCCTACGAAGGCACACTCAACAACGTGAGCGACAATGAAGTCGTTGACGGCGTGGTTACCAACATCACCGACCGTGATGTCTATGTAAACATTGGTTACAAGAGCGACGGTATCATTTCACGCAGTGAATTCCGCTATGCTCCTGACCTCAAGGTAGGCGATACTGTAGAAGTCTATATCGAGAGTCAGGAAGACAAGAAGGGCCAGATTCTGCTCTCTCACAAGAAGGCACGTCAGAGCCGCTCTTGGGATCGCGTAAACGCTGCCCTCGAAAACAACGAAATTGTAAAGGGCTTCGTAAAGTGCCGCACAAAGGGCGGTATGATTGTCGATGTATTTGGCACAGAGGCATTCCTCCCAGGCAGCCAGATCGACGTGAAGCCAATCCGCGACTACGATATCTTCGTTGGCAAGACAATGGACTTCAAGATTGTAAAAATCAACCAGGAGTTCCGCAACGTCGTTGTCAGCCACAAGGCTCTTATCGAGGCAGAGCTCGAAGAGCAGAAGAAGGCCATCATCTCCAAGCTTGAGAAAGGCCAGATTCTTGAGGGTACAGTCAAGAACATCACCTCTTACGGCGTATTCATCGACCTCGGTGGTGTTGACGGTCTCATCCATATCACAGACCTCTCTTGGGGCCGCGTAAGCGATCCGAAGGAAGTCGTACAGCTCGACCAGAAGCTCAACGTCGTTATCATCGACTTCGACGACGAGAAGAAGCGCATTGCCCTCGGTCTCAAGCAACTCACTCCACACCCATGGGATGCACTCGATCCTAACCTCAAGGTTGGCGACAAGGTGAAGGGTAAGGTTGTCGTGATGGCCGACTATGGCGCATTCATCGAAATCGCACCGGGCGTTGAAGGTCTCATCCACGTATCAGAGATGTCTTGGAGCGCACACCTCCACTCAGCTCAGGACTTCATGAAAGTTGGCGACGAGGTAGAGGCAGTCATCCTCACACTCGACCGCGAGGAGCGCAAGATGTCACTCGGCGTTAAGCAGCTCAAGGCCGATCCATGGGAGAACATCGAGGAGAAATATCCCGTTGGCAGCCGCCACACTGCGAAGGTACGCAACTTCACTAACTTCGGCGTATTCGTTGAGGTTGAGGAAGGCGTTGACGGCCTCATCCACATCTCCGACCTCTCTTGGACCAAGAAGGTTAAGCACCCATCAGAGTTCACTCAGATTGGCGCACAGATTGAGGTTCAGGTACTCGACATCGACAAGGAGAACCGCCGTCTCTCACTCGGCCACAAGCAGCTTGAGGAGAACCCATGGGATAGCTTCGAGAACACCTTCACTCAGGATTCTGTACACGAAGGCAAAATTATCGAGGTACTCGACAAAGGTGCTGTCATCGCTCTCGAAGGTGGTGTTGAAGGCTTCGCTACGCCAAAGCACCTCGTTAAGGAAGACGGCAGCCAGGCACAGCTCAACGAGACCCTGCCCTTCAAAGTCATCGAGTTCAACAAGGATGCCAAGCGTATCATCCTCTCACACAGCCGCATCTTCGAAGATGTAGCACGCGCAGAGGCTAAGGCAGCCAAGAAGACTGAGGCCGCAGCCAAGAAGGCAGCCCGTCCAGCCAAGGAGGCAGCTCCCCAGATTAAGAACGTTACCGCCTCCACGACACTCGGCGACATTGACGCACTTGCCAACCTCAAGGCTCAAATGGAAAAGTAAAACGTAATTTTGGAAACATTCAAGTTACACATATTAGGATGCGGAGCGGCACTGCCCACTCCGCATCATTTTTGTTCCTCACAGGTCGTCAACATTCGTGAGAAACTTTTCATGATTGACTGCGCCGAAGGCATTCAGATGCAACTGCGCCGCAGCCGACTCAAATTTCCCTGCATCAACCACATCTTCATCACCCACTTGCACGGCGACCACTGCTTCGGGCTCATCGGCCTCATCTCCACCTTCGCCCTGCTCGGGCGCACGGCAACTCTGCACATCTATGCACCACAGGGCCTGAAAGCCGTCCTTCAACCACAAATCGACTTCTTCTGTCAGGGCATGGAATATACCGTCGAACTGCACGAAATCGACCACCGTAGCCCCCAGACCGTCTATGAGGACCGCAGCGTCAGCGTCACCACCATTCCCCTACGCCATCGCATCCCCTGCATCGGCTACTTCTTCCAGGAGAAACCCACCCTACCCCACATCCGACGCGATGCCATCGATGCCTTCCACATCCCCATTTCCCAGATTAACAACATCAAGGCTGGCATGGATTGGACGACGCCCGAGGGCGACCTCATTCCCAACCGCCTGCTCACCAAGCCCGCCGACCCGGCCCGCAGTTTCGCCTACTGCTCCGACACCCTCTTCACGCCCCAGAATGCGGAACAGCTCCACGGTGTCAACCTGCTCTACCACGAAGCCACCTTCCTGCAAGAACATGAGCTCCTGGCCCGCAAAACCTTCCACTCCACGGCCCTGCAAGCCGCCCAGTTCGCCCAGCTAGCCGATGCCCGCCAATTACTCATCGGTCATTTTTCCTCACGCTACAAAGGCGAGACTCCGCTCCTCAACGAGGCGAAGTCCCTCTTTCCCAATACGCTGGCCGCCAACGAAGGTCTGTGCATCCCTGTCGTCTGAATGCTCTTTTTAAGGCCATTTTTCTCATTTAAACACAACCACTTACAACGCAGGACTCTTTTCATCACGACGCAGAACTCTTCTCGATTTCACGCAGAACTCTTTTCATGAATACAGTTCTGCGTGATTTTTGTTTCAGTCCAGCGTGATGACGAGAATGACGGCATACAACGATTTTTTTGAAAAAAAATTGTGGAAAATTTGTTTGGATGGAGAAAAAAAAGTAATTTTGCATCGTATTGTATAGTAACATGGTAAATTGTATATAAAAAATATGAAGAGAAAGATACATTATATATTTGCAGTGGCTTTCGCATTGACTCTGAGCGTCGGAGTTGCTTCGGCGGCAGAGTTTAGCAATGCGCCAGAACCAACACCTACCGTGGAAAATGAGATGGAGCAGATTCAAATCTCGGTGACGAACGGAAGTACGGTACACATCAAGAATGCAGAGGGGGAATTGCTGGAAGTCTATAGCATCACGGGCGAGAAAGTCTATACACAGCGTATTGACAGCCCAAGTAAAAGCTACGAATTCTCAAACCTTCCAAAAGGTTTCTATCTGGTAAAGGCCGGGAAGGTGACTCGCAAGGTTTATTTGAAGTAACGAACAACTACACATTATTATATATATATGGCATCATTCTCACGGGAGGATGATGCTATTTTTTTAATGTCTGCGGGGCTGAGGAAAAATTTTTTCGCAAGCATATTAAACCTTTCGGAAATTTCGAAGTCACAATGACAAACAACGCTGTAAACAATGAGTAAATTTGACGAAACAACCATCATCGAAGAGCTGAGAAATCCGAAGCTGAAGCGGAAGGCTTTTGAGGCTATCGTCAATCATTACAGCAGGACGTTGTACTGGCAAATCAGACACATTGTCGTGAACCATGACGACACCGACGATATTCTGCAAAACACCTTTCTGAAGGCATGGAAAAGCATCGACGGCTTTGCAGGAGAATCTAAAATCGCCACATGGCTTTACAGAATCGCATATAACGAGAGCCTGACGTTCATGAAGCAACAGAAGGATACGATTTCTTTAGACGTGGATTCGGACGATGAAGATGAGACAAGCAATTATGCCATGCAGCTGGAGAGCGAGGAATATATTGACGGAGACAAGACACAAATGCTGTTGCAAGAGGCCATCGCCGGTCTGCCAGCCAAGCAAAAAGCGGTGTTTACGATGAGATATTTTAACGAGATGAAATATGAGGACATGTCGGAAGTGACAGGCACTTCGGTAGGTGCGTTGAAAGCCTCTTATCATCTTGCAGTAGAAAAAATAACTAAATTCTTTCACATATATGAAAACTAGGATAAACGACACGATGGATGACAAGCTTCTTGAGAAGCTGGGCATCACGAACGCCAATCCTTTCCGGGTGCCAGAGGGATATTTCGACGAACTAACAGCACGTGTCATGAAGAATATTCCGATGGAAGAGGAGGAATACACTGAGAAAACGACGCAAGACGTGGCCAAGGTGGTAACCCTCAACCCGAAAAAGAACATGGGCAAACGCATTCTGCAATGGACGTCGGCAGCTGCCGCTTGTTTCATCCTTGCCTTTACAGGAATCCATTATCTGGATAAAGGAGACGAGAAGCAGATGGCTGAGAACATGACAGCCCTGAATATGACAGAGGATTTCGATGACGAATATGCCGAAGAACTCATCAGTTATTCCAACATGGACGAAATCGACGTATATAACTATCTGTCGGGCGTAGAGTACTAACAAAAAGAAACAACACACAAACACAAATCACATTACAAACCTAAAAAACTTCCAAGAAAATGAAAAAGCTGATATTCACATTACTCTGCCTTTTGATGACAATAGGCATGGCAGCACAGAGACCGAACCAGGAACAAGGTAAACGCAAGGAATTTTCACCTGAGGCTTACCGCCAAAGAATGGAGTCTTTCATCGCCAAGGAGGCATGTCTGAGCAATGAGGAACAGGAGAAATTCTTCCCCATGCTGCGGGAGATGATGGAGGCACAGCGGAAGCTGATGGAGCAAGAGCGTGAAATCATGATGTCGGGCAAAGAAGCAAAGACGGAGGCTGACTTTGAGAAAATCATAAAGAAGACCACCGAGCTGCAAGTAGAGAACCGAAAAATCGAGGTCACCTACTACAAGAAATTCTACAAGGTGCTGACCTGGGAGAAGATTTACAAGGTGCGCGTGGCTATCACGAAGTTTAACATGCACGCATTACGCAACTTTGCACCCCGCAACAACAAACAGTGGCAACACCACAACAGACAACCACAGAAGAAATAGCTTCCAATGAAGAGTCGCCTCACGACAGGAGTGCTCACTCAAAGGGAAGGAAGGGAATCTTCAAAGAAGAATTTTCGAATGACATGGGCAACGCCGTCGGCTTCGTTACTCAACGTAACGTAGTCGGCGGCTTCCTTTACGATGTCCTGTGCGTTGCCCATTGCCACTCCAAGACCGGCGTAACGAATCATGGAAATGTCGTTGTAGCCATCGCCACAGGCAATCAGTTCTGCAGGCATGGCACCAAGTCTAGAAAGCAAGGCCTCCAGTCCTTTGGCTTTGTCAATGCCAGTAGGAACAACTTCCAGATAGAAAGGTTCACTGCGATAAGCGTTTGCCCTCCCCTGCAACATCTGGTTCAACGAACATTCAAAGCGATGCAAGGATTCCGGCTCACCGACAATCATACACTTGGAAAGAGGATAGTCCACTTCGCGGACAAAATCAGCGACCTGCTTAATGTGCATTTGGTTGCGAGCGGAAGAAAGCTGAATGTATGGATTGTCGGGTGTTTCCGTCACAATGTTCTCGCCACAATAGGTCATGATGGAGAAACTAGCCGACGTGGCTTGCTGATAAAGCAGGGAAATCAACGCATCGGGAATCGTACTGGCATAGAGACATTGTCTGTTGGCCCAGTCCCAAACCTCCCCCCCATTGTAGGAAAGGACAAAACCTCCGTAACGACTGAGTTCCAAAGCATCGGCCAAAGGAGCAATGCCATAGGTTGGACGGCCCGAAGAGATGATGACTCGAAGTCCCTGTTGCTGGGCACCCAACAGCATGGAAAGCGTATCGGGTGAAAGGGTGCGGTCGTTGCGGGTCAAAGTCCCGTCGATGTCCAGTGCGATGAATTTGTATTGCGACATAAATGAGAAATAAAAAAGCGTAACGAAGTGGTCGTTACGCTGTGAGGTGCCTACCCGATTCGAACGGGTGTACACGGTTTTGCAGACCGTTGACTAAGCCACTCATCCAAGGCACCATGTGGGTTGCTTTTTGTTTGCGAGTGCAAAGGTAGGTGTTTTTCAGGAACTGACCAATTTTTTATTGTCTTTTTTTCAAAATGAGATAAAAAAGGCGTACTTTTGCAGGAAGAAAAATTAATCTATGCACCAAACGATTCATACAGTTGGCAGATTCATTGAGCAACAGGGTTTGTTGCAAAAGGATGACAAAGTGCTCGTCGCACTCAGCGGCGGGGCAGATTCTGTCTTTCTGTTACTAACCTTAAAGAGGTTGGGCTACCCATGCGTGGCAGCACATTGCAATTTCCATCTGCGCGGAGTGGAAAGCTTGCGAGATGAGGATTTCGTAAGGGATTTATGTGGCAAAGAGGGGGTGGAACTGCATGTGACCGATTTCGACACTACGGCATACGCCCAGGAACGACGGCAAAGCATAGAACTAGCCGCACGAAACCTGCGATATGAATACTTCGGGAAACTCATGCAAGCGGAAGGCTGCAAGGCTTTGGCCGTTGGACACCATAAGGACGACAATGCGGAGACGTTTCTACTAAACGCCGTAAGGAAGACCGGAGTGCGAGGACTATGTGGCATCAAGCCCTTGAATGTGAACGAACAAGGAAGCACTGTGGTACGTCCTTTGCTGTGCATCAGCAGAAAAGAGATAGAAGATTGCCTGCAAGCCATGGGACAGACGTGGGTGACAGATTCGACCAACCTGACAGAAGAAGCCTCCAGAAACAAAATCAGGCTGAACGTCGTGCCAACGCTGAAAAGCATCAACGTGTCGGCAGTGGATAATCTTTGCGACACGATGAAGAACCTCAACGAAGTAATGAGGATTTATGAAGCCGAAATGGAGCGTTGCATGAAAAGATGTGCAAAATGGGAAGGAGAAACACTCGTGATTGACCGGACAAAACTGGCGGCTTGTGTTTCGCCCATCTCTGTATTGCATGAATTGTTAAACCCGTTAGGATTTAACGAAACGCAAATCCAAAACTTGCTCACAGCCAAAGGATACAGGGCCAACCGTCCGAAAGGAGGAAAGGAGATAAGATTGTCCAGGAATTGGGGACGGGCAATGGTGGAAGTCAGCTGGAAGCAGATTAAGATTGAGAAAGTGGCATCAGGCAACGCCTAACGTCATGGCAAAAATAATGACCAAGGCATAGTTGAAGAAAATGACGGCGAGAAGGGCTTGCATATCGCCGACCAAATAGCCTGTGGAAGTAAATTGGGTGGAGATGAGCCGTTTGTATGATATTTTCCGATGGAAATATTCCATAAGGAAATAGAATATCGTACCCAACAAAATGCCAATAATAAAGCCAACGAGAATATCACCCAAGTGGTGAACCCCCAAGTAGATGCGAGTGAAGGTCGTGGAAAGGGACCAGAAAATCAAGGTTAAGGTAACGGCACGATGGCGGAAAAGCCATGACAAGAACACGGCCATGCACATAGTGTTACAAGCATGACCTGAGAAGAAACCGAAACGTCCCCCACGATAGCCACGGACGACATCAACCATGTACATGAGCTGAGGATCTTGAGTAGGACGCCAACGAGCCACAAGGGGTTTAACCAATCCTGAACAAAGGCGGTCGGCAACCGTGATAAGCAGGGCGATGGCTATCAGTATCATGATAGACTCTTTCAGGCTGTTGTTCTTGAAAATGATGACCAACAATGCAAGTATGACCAACGACCAAGAGAAGGTGTTAGTGACGGTGTACATGACATTGTCCCAAAAGAGTGAATCGCTGCCATTGAGCGCCAACGTCCACTGATGATCTAACTCGATAAGTGAGGTAAGGTCCATATTGTGTTGCCTCGGTAAAATCTCGACATGCGAGGATAAAGATTCGTTTTTTTAGATGATTTCCACAGCCTTTACAGGTATCCAACCCTGTTTGCCTTCCTCAAACTTGACTTCAATCCAACTCTGCATAGAACTGTCCAGGATTTCCACCTTCGAGCCTTCGTGAATGACAAAAAGGTCGGTACTGTTCTCGCTTGGAGAACTTTTCACCGTAACCGCTGCATCCATCACGATTGCTCCGGTATGGTTGGCAATCTCGTTGTATTGTGAATAGGCCGCTAAATTGGTCAGGAGCACCAAAAAGAGGAAAAACAACGCCGAATAGAAACCTATTTTACGCACATTGATGTTGTAGGCAAAGAAATAGAAGAGCAGACCTATCAGCGCAAGCACAAAGCTGGCGACGGCTGCGTATGCCCATGCCGTCAGACTCTGAAAGTGAGTGAAGTTACGCCACCAAGTGATAAAGAACATTTCCGTGGCGGGAGTCACCTTGTCAATGGTCTTGCCACGGGCAAATGCTAAGTTGGAGCGAATGTCACCATCACCCGGACTGAGAACAAGGGCACGCTCATAATTAAGAATGGCAAGCGGAATATTCTCCAGTTTATAGTAACAATTGCCGAGGTTGTAGTAGATTTCAGCGGCCACCCCTTGCTTGGAAAGGATTCCCTCATAAGCCTTGGCTGCCTGCTGATAGTCTTCTTTCTGGTAAAGCGAGTCTGCAACGTCCTTGGTCTGGGCCATTGCGGACAGACCAAGAATGACAGAGCATATCAATAGAAATAAGTGTTTCATTGCTTCTTACGTTTAAATCGTGTCCTCCATCTTGGTGATTACGTCGATAGCGCTCTTGTAAACGCCCTCCATGTTGGATGTGGCATCGCCGGGAGCATAGCGAGCAAACTCACAGTCGTTGAGGGTCTTGATAAAGGCGTCTATCTGCTCTGGCAGAACGTGGTTGGCCGAAAGTTCAGCCTGAATATTATCTTTGTTCAGATGCTCTTGTGGCAGATTCAGCTTGTCGGCCACATAGCCAAGCATAGCACGAAGCACTTCTTCGTAGAAATCGCCCTGCTTCTTATCTGCCAACAGTTTACGGGCCTTCTTCATTCGCTTCAAGGCAGTCTTGTTGGCCTTACGCCCCCGAACACGTGCCAAATCATTATTGGCAGCCATGCGCTTGTAACCCGCCACAATAATAATGATGAACAGCATGAACGGAATGGCGTAATAGAGTGCGTATCTCCATGTACCCCAGAAACGCTCGTTGCTTTCATGCAACGTGACTTCGCCCAACTTGATGAAACGGATGTCCTGATTCAACTCCGTCACGTCCTGCTGGTTGTTGGAGTAGTCTGCCGTGCGTACATCCCCACCCTTTCCCTTGTTTACTTTTATGGTGTAGGGTTCGCTCTTGAGGGTTTTATACGTTTTTGACATCGTATCAAAATAGACAAACTCAGCAGCAGGAATCGTGAAAGTACCGGCATGACGTGGCACAGCCAAGTACTCAAACTCCTTGGAACCCGCGAGGCCATTGGGGGTCAGAGAGAATTTGTCGTTGACTTTGGCATCGTAGGTCTCAAAATCCTTGGGGAAGAGAACCTCCGGCGTATCAATCAGCTTCATGTTTCCAGCACCCTTCACATTCAGCTTCAGTGTAATGGCATCGTTCGCATTGACTTCCTCTTGGCTGATGGATGAAGTGAGGCTGAATTCGCCCACTGCACCAGAGAAATTTGCGGGCTTGGCAGGAAGCGGGGAAACATGGATGACGAGTTGTGGCGTAGTAATGCGACGCTTCATCTCCTGCATACCCGTCGCCCCGTTGAAGAAAGCCTCAATGGGGTCTATGTTGCGGTTGCGAACAACCACCGTACCTTCATAGGTGATGGGAGGAATGACGAGGTTACCACTCTTTTGAGGGAAGAGGACATACTGGCTCCAGACCACAGTACGATAGTTGCGACCATTGTACTGCTCCAGACGGAACTCTTTGTTGTGTGGCAGGGGCACTTCCTGAATCTGAAAACCGTCAAGCGTGGGGAGTTTCCCTTCCAACTGAGTCAGATTAACCAGTGTGTAAATCTTATAGGTAAGCAAAATGGCTTCCTGCTCAAAGACATTGGTACGGCTGGCGGTCGCCGTCATGAACAATTCGCTGGAAGAGACACCACTCGCATTCGTCGTAGGTTGCGAGGGCTGAGCATTCCTTCCACCAGGTGCCTGTCCCTGCGAGCCACCATTCTGTCCGATAGGCAACACCTTCACCTTGACCGCATTTGACTTCACCGTCTTGCCACCAACATCCACCGAAGCGGGATTGATGGTGTAGGTGCCAGGCATACTACAGAGAACGACGAATGTGTATGTGATGCTACTGCTCTGGGTCGTGCGACCATTGATGAATTGCACACTGCTTTGGGAGGATGTACTCGGGCCATAAATCACCTCAAAACCCTTAAAATCGGGTGGAGTGAAATTTCTTGTTCCCTGCGTGTTTATCGTGAATTGCACACGGAATTTATCGCCTGCCTCCACCGTATTCGGGGCTGAGCAGGTAAATGTCAGGTCGTCGGCATACACATAGGTAACCAACGTAAAAAATAGTAATACAATATTTAATATCCGCTTCATATAAGCATCCGCTTCATCTGTGAAAAACAAACTCCTAATCTCAATTCGGCAAAGGAACGACCTTCAAGACGGGGAAGTGAAAGGGCTACCAATCTTTCTCCAGCGACTTGCGGCTACCTTTTTGCTTATTCAGTTTACGCTGCACTCGTTTCTCATCCTGCTGGGCAGAGTTCAAAAGTTGCTCCACAGCCTGTTTTGACATCTGATTTTCCTGTTTCTGTTCCTGTTTCTGCTGGTCTTGCGGCTGTTCCTGCTGAGGCTTTTTCTCTTCTTTCTTTTCCTGCTGCTGTTTATCCTCGTTCTTCTCATTATTCTGACCACCACCGCCATTGTTTTGCTGCTGACTCTTCTTCAATTGGAACAGGGCCTTGGCAAGATTGTAGCGAGTCTCATCGTCATCAGGATTGCAACGAAGGCTACTCTTGTAGTATTCAGCCGCCTTTTGGAATGCAGGTGTGGCATCCTGATTACTCTTCAGGAGAGAAGACCCCTGCGCATACCATACATTACCCAGATTATGATAGGTCTTTGCACGCTTTAACTGGTTGGAAGAACCGATGGAGTCGGCTTTCATGAGGTTTGCCAAGCCAATGGAGTCCTTTCCCTGCAAAAGATACGTGTTTCCAAGATTGTAGAAAACCTCATAGGAAGGCTTTTTCGACAAAGCTTTCAGATAGGAAGTCTCTGCCTCGTCATATTGCTCTGCCCGGAAAGAACGATTACCCAGACGGATATAGTCACGGTCGTTGGTCTGGGCAACGGATGAACCAAGCGAAAAGCTGCATAGTAGTATAATCAACAATATCTTATTCATAGTGCAAACTCTGTCTATCGGCGTTTAAAGAGCGTTATCTTTCTGAGCAACGGACTCTTTCTCTCCAGTACGCAACATTCGGCAACAATGACCAGGAGCAATAAAATGGCCACGGCAATAAACTGCTCGTCATATTCCGCATAGACCGACGTGGTAATGTCGTCCTTTTGCATTTTCTCAATCTCTGCTTCCAAAATCTGCTGTGCCTGATTGGAATGGTCAACGTGCACATAGATGCCATTGCCAGCTTTTGCTATCTCCTTGCCGACCTGCTCGTTGAGCTTCGTGGTAACCACATTGCCTGAAAGATCCTTCTTGAACGTATCATTGCCCATCGGGATGGGGCCGCCACTGGACGTACCGACAGAAAGCACATAAATCTGGATGCCAGCCTTCCGGGCCTCCTTAGCCGCCTCGATGGCTCCCTCCTCATGGTCTTCTGCATCGGTGATGAGAATTAAGGCACGTCCCACCTGGGTCTTGTCGGAAAAGCCAGCGACAGCACGACGAATGGCCTCGGCCAGGTTGGTTCCCTGAACCGTAACGGTCTCAGGCGTCAGCTGATCGAGGAACATCTTGGCACTGACATAGTCGGAAGTCATGGGCAACAGCGTAATGGCAGAGCCAGCAAAAGCCACCAACCCAAGTTTGTCCTGGTCAAACTGGTCTATCAACTTGCTGACAATCATCTTCGACTTGTCCAGACGGCTTGGACTGACATCCTGGCAAAGCATGGAATAGGAAACGTCACAGGCAATGACTACTTCAATGCCCGAACGTTTCACCTCTTCATTGCGGATGCCATACTGCGGGCGAGCCATAATGACAATCACCAAGCTCACTGCCACCATCATCAAGGCAAACTTCAAATGATTTCTCATCTGCGACACATCAGGCATAAGGTGAGCCAGAAGTCTGGGATCGCCAAACATCACCAACTGCCTCCGCTTCCTCCAACACATGAAGACATATAAGGCTATCAGCAGTGGGATGAGCAATAACAAATATAAGAATATAGGATGTGCGAATCTGAACATATCTAACTAAGGCAATCTCTTTAGGATTAAATAACGAAGAAGAATTTCAAGCAACAGAACCACGAAAGCCGCCAAAGCGTATGGTTCAAAGAGCTCGCTACGTTTGCTAAACTCCTTCACACTGAACTTTGTACGCTCCATCTTGTCAATGTCGGCATAGATGGCCGAAAGGTCGGCATTCTGCTGGGCACGGAAATAGCGGCCACCCGTCTCGTTCGAAATCTTGTTCATGGTAGCCTCATCAATCTCAACAGGCACCATCACCGTTCCTCCCGAAGGCATCGGATAGGGAGCCATACCATTCTTACCGATACCGATTGTATAAATGCGAATCTTATGCTCCTTGGCTATCTCGGCAGCAGTCAGCGGCGAAATGTTTCCGCTATTGTTTACACCGTCCGTCAAGAGGATGATAACCTTCGACTTGGCCTGACTCTCTCTCAGACGAAGAATCGCATTCATAATGCCATCACCTATCGCTGTACCGTCATCAATCAGGTTACGGGCCGCCATCTGGCAATCAACGGTGTTGTAGAGATTCATCAACACTGCATGGTCGGTCGTCAGCGGACACTGCGTGTAGGCCTCACCCGCAAAAATAGTCAGACCGATGTTGTCGTTATGTCGTTTTTCGATGAACTGTTCCGCAATCACCTTCAGGGCCTCCACACGGTTGGGTTTGAAATCCTGTGCCAACATACTGGTCGAGACATCCACGGCAAGCATGATGTCGATGCCCTCCACATCCGTGCCGCTCCACGTATGCTTGCTTTGCGGACGAGCCAAGATGCAGACAACCAGCACAAACAAGGCTAAGCGCAACAGAAAGGGAACATGGAACAAGTAAAGCCTCAGACTCTTCGGAGCCATCTTGTACTTCATGGTCTCCGGCACCTTCAGCGAAGGGAGGCTTTTCTTGTAGCGTAGCACATACCATAATATATAAGGTACGAGCGCAAAGAGCAATATGAAAAAGAGTGGATTCTTAAATTCCATATCAGAGCGTCAACATATAAATTCGGTAACATAAATATCCAACCACACCCATCAACACACCAGCGGCCAGAACGACACCAGCAATCAGCAAACGCTTCGTCATCTGGGAGTGAGGCTCCACCACCACGATCTCTTCGGGCTGTGCCTTTTGCTCCTCCGTTTCCTCCTGCTTCGTCTGGTTGATATACGCAATGGCCGTCACCAGGTTGCGGTCGTTCTCGTTAATCATCGTGCTGTATTTTGCGAACTTCACCAAGTCTGCCGTCTGGAACAATTCACGAAGCTCATTGATAGCCTCTTCATCATTCACCTCCTGCAACTTCGTGATAATCTCAAACGACGTCATCTCCAAGGCATTGAAACCATAACGTTCCTTGATGTACTGACGGATGGTGTCTGTCAGCTGCGTGTAATACTCCTTCGAGTCCTCACTCTGCCATAGTTTGTCCTCCTTGATTTCCTCAATCTTCTGCATGGCAACCTTATGAGGTGCAATGCGTTTCTTCGTCTTGATACGCTTGATGATAGGCTTGTTGTCCTTCAGCCGGACAGCCACATAAATCAGCATCACGGTAATAATCACAGAAAGAATGGAAAGCCAGAGCACCAAACTCCAGTCCTCCCACACAAACGGCGGCTCCATCTCGCCCTTCAAACCAAAGATGCTATCAACATGAACCGTATCCACCTCAAAAGGAATGATGACCTTCATGCCCAGATTTTTCGACCGGTGTACCTTGTCATCCACCTTCACCTCCATCGGCGGGATATTATACAATGCCGTATCGAACGACGTTACATAATACTTCTTCCTCAGAACCATCCGCTTTCCATCGTTCACGAACTCTGTATCGACAGGAGTCCCATTCAAGAACTCAACTCCGGGGACTATCATCTGCAACGAATCGAACTGTGGCATTTCAACGATTGACTTCGCATCGGCACTCACCTCCAGCGTGATGCCCATACGCTTGCCAATATAGATGCCCGCCGAATCAAGCGTGGCTTCCACCGTCACCTGCGCCATCGAAGGAATGCATAATGCACAATTAAGAATGAAGAATGCCACATACCGTAGCACTCGCCCCATTCCCTGTTGCCCACATTGTCTATTCTCTATCCTTATCATCTATCTTTTCATTAAGAATTATGCATGATGAATGATGCCTTAGCTCCTTTTCTTAAACAGTCCCAGCAACGCTTTCACAAAATCCTCATCCGTTCTCACGGAAACACTATCCACATTCGATTTCGTGAAAATATTCTTCAACCATGCCTGATACTGAATCCACCACTCATGATGGGCCCGACGAACCTCCCTGCTGCTCGTATCTACAAGCATATCCTCTCCGGTCTCCGAGTCGCGCATCTTCACGATGCCCACATTTGGTAACTCCGTCATGCGCTGGTCATAAATCTGCACAGCCACAACGTCGTGACGCCGGTTCGCAATCGTCAGCTCATTCGTGTAATCGTTATGGTCGAAGAAATCACTCAACAGAAACACCGTACAACGCTTCTTAATGGCATTTGTCATGTACTCAATCGCCATGCCGATATCCGTCCGGTTACTTTCCGGCTCAAAACTCAGCAACTCCCGGATGATGAACAAAATATGCTTACGTCCCTTCTTCGGAGGAATAAACTTCTCTATCTTGTCCGAAAAGAAAATCACGCCAATCTTGTCATTATTCTGAATCGCCGAAAACGCCAGCGTCGCCGCAATCTCTGTAGCCATCTGCCGCTTCATCTGCACCTGTGAACCAAAATCCAGACTGCCCGACACATCCACCAGCAGCATGACCGTCAACTCACGCTCTTCCTCAAACACCTTGATATAAGGCTTCCCCAGTCGGGCAGTAACATTCCAGTCAATATCGCGCACATCGTCGCCATACTGGTACTCACGCACCTCGCTGAAAGCCATACCACGTCCCCTGAAAGCAGAGTGATACTCTCCCGCAAACACATTGTTCGAGAGTCCACGCGCCTTAATCTCAATCTTACGGACCTGCTGTAAAAGTTCTTCGTATTCCATCCTTTTTTCAATTAACACCTAACATCAACAATAATCACTGCAATGTATGCGGTAGCCCAATTGTCCATTGTTAATTATTCATTGTTATTTGTTAATTGTTAATTATTCATTGTTTAAGGTACTTCCACCTTATTAATAATCTTGCTGACAATCTCCTCAGCATTCACATTGCTGGCCTCAGCCTCATACGTAAGGCCAATACGATGGCGGAGCACATCGTGAGCCACCGCACGAATATCCTCTGGAATCACATAGCCACGACGCTTGATGAACGCAAACGCACGGGCAGCCAAAGCCAGATTGATGGACGCACGGGGAGAAGCACCAAAACCAATCAGGCCCTTCAACTCCTTCAGGTTATACTTGTCGGGATAGCGAGTTGCAAACACAATATCCGCAATATACTGCTCAATCTTCTCGTCCAGATACACCTGGCGAACCACTCCGCGAGCCTCCTCAATCTCCTTGGTCGTCATGATAGGCTTCACATCCACCTGCTCACCCGTAATGTTCTGACGGATAATCTTCTTCTCCTCTTCCAACTTCGGGTAGTCAATCACCACCTTCAGCATGAAACGGTCCACCTGCGCCTCCGGCAGCGGATATGTACCCTCCTGCTCAATCGGGTTCTGCGTCGCCATCACCAGAAAAGGCTTCGGCAACTCATAGGTCGTCGTACTGATAGTCACCTGACGCTCCTGCATTGCCTCCAGCAACGCAGACTGCACCTTAGCCGGCGCACGGTTAATCTCGTCCGCCAAAACAAAATTTGCAAAGACGGGACCCTTCTTTGCAATGAACTGGCCATCCTTCTGACTGTAAATCATCGTACCAATCACGTCGGCGGGAAGGAGGTCTGGAGTAAACTGAATGCGGCTGAACTGCGCATCAATCAGCGATGAAAGCGTCTTGATAGCCTTTGTCTTCGCCAAGCCCGGCACACCCTCAAGCAGGATGTGCCCGTCGGAAAGCAAGCCTATCAGCAACGACTCCACCAAATGTTTCTGACCGACAATGGCCTGTTCCATGCCAGTCATAATGTTTGTCACGAAAGCACTATGTCTTTCAATTCGTTCGTTTAATGCACGAATATCAATAGCTTCTGCCATACTTTTAAAGTGTCAATTTGTTTTTCGGCTGCAAAATTAACACTTTAAATCAACAGGGGAGGCTTAATTTTTGCTAAAAAAGGTTGAGAGTCCCCTATTTTAAGAGTATTTAAAATTATTGTTGTCCGCTAAAAGTTGAAAAGCGATGTATGGATTAAAAAGTTTTAGCGGACAGCAACAAAAAACAATCCAGTCGGGAACGATGTCGCCCCGACCGGATTCTGTTGATGGATGTATGTGTCTTTTAATATGCCTCGCCTTCGGCTATCTCCTGATGATCAATGGGCTTGCTATCGATGGCTCGCCACGCATAGACGATGTAGGCGAGGACAAAGGGGATGAGCAGGCTGACCCAGGCCATGGTGCGGAGGGTAAACTCGCTGGAGCAGGAATTGGCCAGGGTGAGCGACGACTGCAAGTCGGTATTGGAGGGATAGTAGGCAGTGTCGTTCCAACCGACGCAGAGGAACAGGGCAAGGACGGTGAGCACGACGCCGATGCCGGTGGGCCAAATACCGGAAGGAGGAAGAACGAGAAACGAAAAGTGAAGATTGAAGGCTTCTTTGACGATGCCGAGAAGGACGAGCACGACGCCAACCAAGAGGAGCACGAGCAGGTACCAGGCACTGAGGAAATTGTTGAGGTACTTGTAAGGCTCCATGAAGATGACGCCCGTAGCGGGGTCACAGGCATAGCCGTCCTTGAGCAGTGTGCGGATGAAGAAAGCGAGGAAGAAGATGAGGAAAGCCACAGTAGCCGTCAGCAACTGGCGTCGGGCGCGGGGAAGGATGGCCTCGTCGCGCACATTATTTATTATATAGAGCGTACCGAGAACGCGAGCCAGGAAGAAGACGGCAAAACCGAAGATGAGATTCCAGGGGTCGAGCAGTGCGTCGAGGCCGTTGGAGGCGTTTGCCCAGCGGCTGATGACCGGCGTGAGGGCCGCACCTGCCGACTGACCAATCAGGAGGTCCTTGCTGACAATGAAGTTACTGCCATTGAAGAAGGTAGCCACGGCACCACCCAACAAAAGCGGGCCGACGATGCCGTTGAAAACGAGGAAGCCCTGAAAGGTGCGTGTGCCCAGCAGGTTGCCGAGCTTGTTCTGGAACTCATAGCTGACAGCCTGCAACACGAAGGAGAGCAGGATGAGCATCCACAGCCAGTAGGCACCGCCGAAACTAGTGGAATAGAACAGCGGGAAGGAGGCGAAGAATGCACCGCCAAAGGTTACCAGCGTGGTGAAGGTGAACTCCCATTTGCGACCTGTAGAGTTGATGAGCAGGCGCCGCTCCTCCGGGGTGTGGCCTATGGAGAAAATAAGTGAGTTGGCTCCCTGCACGAAAAGGAGGAAGACCAACAGGGCCCCAAGCAGGGAGACGAGGAACCACCAGTAGTATTGAAGAAATGTGTATGTCATGGGAGAGGTAAGTGAAAAGTGAAAAATTAAAAGTTAAAAGTTAAAATGGGGGGAATCACGCGTTGTGAATTATGCATTAGCATTACTGTATTCCGGCCCGCGTTTGATTTGCTTGCAGAGAATGTTGATTTCGACGGCAAGGAGTCCCGTGAAAAGGACGACGAAGAGGAGGAAAGTGAGCATCACGCTGGAGGAAGGTATCTCACTGACAGCCACCCACGTAGGCATCAGGTCCTGAATGGTCCAGGGCTGACGGCCAAACTCTGCCACCAACCATCCGCTTTCGGAGGCGACGTAGCCCAAAGGCAGGAGGACAATGCCCAACAGCTGCAACCAGCGCATCTGGGTGATGTCTTTTCGGTAGAGCACGAACAAGGCTACGAGGAAGAAGAGGATGAAAAGGGTGCCCAGTCCGACCATGATGCGGAAGGCATAGAAACAGAGCGGGATGCTGGGGACGAGGTCGGCAGTGTCCTTGATGTAGCCATAGCCGAAGTAAGGCATGTTCGTCTGGATAATCTCACTCAGGCCGGCAAGATATCCAGCGTCCTGACTGCCAGCGGCTTTCAGACGGCGGTATTCCTGCAAGGCGGTGATGGCCTTCTGTCCCCGCGCTATCTTTTCAGCCGTGGAAAGTTCCCTCTGACCAGCCGCATTGGTATAGTCGCCACGGAGGATGTCGTTGATACCCGGCACGTAGCCGTGGATGTCGTGGGTGGCGAGGAAGGAAAGAGCATAGGGCACAGCGACACGAAGCGGAGGCTCTTGCTCGTTCTCATAATCGGGCTGGCCACAGGGATTAACCCAGGCAATACCCGTCAGGCTCTGGTCTGTGCCGCCGTTGTACAGGGCCTCCATCGCTGCTAACTTCATGGGCTGCACCTGCGCAATCTGGTAGGCACTCTCGTCGCCGGTGTGCATGGCAAGCACAGAGGCTACAAGGCCGACGATGCAACTAATTTTCAGACTTTGAAGTGCCAACTGATGGTCACGCTTCTTGTAAAGATAGTAGCAGCAGACGCAAACGACGAAGAGTGTGCCGATAATCCACGAGGAAGTGACCGTGTGGCAGAATTTGTTAATGGCAAAAGGCGAGAGGGCCACGTCGAGGAACGAGGTCATCTCGTTGCGCATGGTGTCGGGATTGAACGTACAGCCAACGGGGTACTGCATCCAAGCGTTGGCCACGAGAATCCACCAGGCGGAGATGGTGGCACCCAGCCCCGTGAGCCAGGTGGAAGCCAGGTGGAAGCCGGGAGAGACCTTCTTCCAACCGAAGAACATCACGGCCACGAAGGTGGACTCCATGAAGAAGGCCACGATGCCCTCGATGGCCAGGGGCGCACCGAAGATGTCGCCGACGAACCAGGAATAGTTGCTCCAGTTCGTGCCAAATTCAAATTCGAGGATGATGCCCGTGGCCACGCCCATGGCAAAGTTGACGCCAAAGAGACGCTGCCAGAACTGTGCGGCATCGCGCCAGAAAACGTTGCGAGTGCGGTAATAAATGGTTTCCACGATGCCCATGATGAGTGCCAACCCAAGCGTGAGCGGCACAAAGAGCCAGTGATAAATAGCGGTAAGTGCAAATTGTGCCCTTGCCCAGTTGATGCCGACGGCATCGATGTCTAACATGTTTTCAAGCATAGATTTATAGTTTAAAGCACGGTGAAAAACGCTTCATGAAAAAAGTGTAAATGCCCCTACGGTTTCCCCAACAGCTGGGTGGCCACGAAGTCGGCCTCATGTCCCTGTTCCGCATGGGTCTTCAGGTAGTTGGGGAAGAAGAAGACCTTGAGGATGGCAAACATGATGAACAGCTTGAGGGCAATGATGAGCCACAGCGTCTTGCCCAGGCGCATGTTGCGAAAGCCGTCGTAATAGAGGTTGAAAACCTTTTTAAATAAAGCGCAATGCATGGTGAAGAATGCAAGATGAAAAAAAAATCCTCCCCTGTCCCTATCTGTAAAGGGGCGAGGGGAGGATGATACAATGCGGCGATTAGTCCTCAATCAGGCACTTGCCAGTCATTTCCTTTGGCTGCTCCAGACCCATGATGTGGAGGATGGAGGGTGCCACGTCGGCCAGCACACCGTTCTGAACCTTTGCGTTCTTGTTCTCGGTCACGTAAATGAAAGGAACGGGGTTGAGCGAGTGAGCCGTGTTGACGGTGCCGTCGGGGTTGAGGGCGTTGTCAGCGTTGCCGTGGTCGGCGATGATGATGGTCTCATAGTCCATCGACTTGGCAGCCTCAACCACCTCGTTGACACACTGGTCGATGGCCTTCACGGCAGCCTCAATAGCAGTATAGACGCCGGTGTGGCCCACCATGTCGCCGTTGGCGAAGTTCACCACAATCCAGTCATATTTGTTCTCCTTGATGGCAGCGACGAGCTTGTCTTTCACCTCAAAGGCCGACATTTCCGGTTTCAGGTCGTAGGTAGCAACCTACGGAGAGTTGACCAGGATGCGATCC
>CAJONZ010000065.1 GCA_905236065.1 uncultured Bacteroidaceae bacterium
AACTAATTAAAACTATGAAATTTTCTACGTTGAAGGTGCTGACCCTCATGGGCGGCATGTTGCTCATGAGCCATTCTGTAATGGCTGATGGACATTGACTTAAACCATAAGAAGCGCGACTTCTCCCATCTGGTTTTCAATGAGCAGAACGCAGAGAGAATCCTGCAGTTCCCAAATGTCGTAGCGGCACTATAATTATTTCACAGAATTGTTTCGACCTTTGTTTCGGGTGACAAGTGATAAGTACGCCTAAGTAAAATGATAGGAGAATAAAAAATCCTTTTTTCAACATTTTTTTTCATTGTTACGTTCCATTCACAAATAAAATCGTAACTTTGCATCAGCGACGGTACGCCTTGCGGCCTCTGCCGTAGCAACTACATAGTGGAAAAGCGACACTGTCAGCTTTGTTTTTGGTTACTTGAACCTGAGAAATTCAACCTCTATCAAAGACAAACGCAGGAGTGACGCCTACGGATGTGTATAGTATGCGCAGCCGGAGTGTGCCGAGGGTCTTGTGCCCTCACGCACACTTTTGGGTGCATTGTATATACTCCTCCGAGGGTATCAAATCTGTTCGTTCTATAGAGGGGGCTATCTCAGGGCCTAAGTAACGGGACGGGCAGCAGGAGATACCCTCGTTTTTTTCTGCCTTGTAGCAGCAACCGGAAAAACACCCCTCTGACGCTTGGGTATCCGTCAGTTTTTTTACTGCCGACCGATGCCCGACACCCCCGTTGACATTTTAGAAAACGACTTCCAACCCGACGTGTTGGAAACATTGCTGCACGACCACACCACCCAACGGAACATCCTATGGGCCACCCACGACTACGAGCAATTGGGCGAGGGCTATCAGTATGCCGACGAAATCCGCCCTGAGCACATTACGGGCAAGCATGGACAGCTCATTAAGCCCCGCGTTCTGAAATCGAAGGAGTTGCAGACCGACCGTGCGAAGGACATGGCTGAGGTCTTCACACCTTCATGGCTCTGTAACGCCCAAAACAATCTGGTCGATGAAGCCCTGCCCGAAGACATGAACTGGCAAGCCTACGTGCGCCTCACCTGCTTGGAGATGACCTGCGGCGAAGCTCCCTATCTCGTCAGCCGCTACGATGCCACCACGGGTGAGCCTATCCCCCTGTCCAAGCGCATCGGCCTGCTCGACCGCAAACTGCGCCTAGTCTGCGAGCACGTCCACGAAAGCACCGAATGGTTCGCATGGGTGCAAGTGGCCTACCAAAACACCTACGGCTACGAGTGGCAGGGCGACAACCTGCTGCTGGCCCGCGAGGCACTGCTCCTGACCTTCATCGAGTATCATCAAGCCCAATTCGGGAAAGCCCCCTCACACGAAGACATCCTCACCATTGCCCGCATCGTCAGCTGGAACCTCTGGCAAATGGACGGGCTGAAAGGCGTGGTACCTGATAGTTGCCACGAATACGAGGAAGTCACCAAGATTCCAGCCACCTTATTCGAACCGGCAAGGGAAGAGCGCAAGCTATGCCCCTGTCCAGGTTGCAAGAAGGACGACCTCCACAGCCACAACGGCACCTACTGTCTCATCCACGACTGGCAGGACGATAAAACTATCCGATATGTTGACCTTATCAAATAATCTTGTATGAAAGAACGCAGCTACAATCCCGATGTACTTAACTGCATTGCCAACCTGAGCAATGATGAGGTGTTTACGCCACCCGAATTGGCGAATAAGGTGCTTGACCTCTTGCCGCAGGAATTATTCACCAATCCCAACACCACGTTCCTCGACCCATTCACCAAAAGCGGTGTCTTTCTGCGTGAAATCGTCAAGCGGCTTGACCGAGGACTGGAAAAACAGATTCCTGACCGACTGGAACGCATCGACCACATCCTGCACAAGCAGGTCTTTGGTATCGCCATCACGGAACTGACCTCGTTGCTGGCCCGTCGCTCTGTCTATTGTTCAAAACATGCAAACAGCAAATACAGCATCTCAAAGTTCGATACAGAGAGTGGTAACATCCTCTACAAGAACATCCAGCACACTTGGGTAAACGGGAAGTGCAAATATTGTGGTGCTTCCCAATCCGTTTACGACCGAGGCTCCGAGGCAGAGCAGTATGCCTACATGTTTATTCATACAAACAAACCTAATATTTTCTTTCCAAATATGAAATTTGACGTAATCGTCGGTAATCCGCCATATCAGATGAGTGACGGAGGAAATGCAGCGAGCGCGATACCACTATATCATCTATTTGTTGAACAGGCAAAAAAATTAAACCCCAATTATTTGTGTATAATAATTCCAGCAAGATGGTATACCGGAGGACGTGGATTGGATGACTTTAGAGCGACAATGCTTTCTGATAGTCATATAAGCCACATCGTAGATTATGCTGATAGCAGTGAATGTTTTCCTGGAGTTAACATTGCAGGTGGAATATGCTATCTGCTATGGGAGAAAGAATACTCTGGACAATGTGATATTTGCAATATATCTCGTGGTGAACGTATTACTATGACTAGAAGTCTCGCCGAATTTTCAGTATTTGTGCGTTCAAACCTTGCTATCAATATTATTAGAAAGATACGATTAAAAGATAACATCAGTCTCTCTGATAAAGTATATCCTTCTAATCCATTTGGATTTAGAACTTATGAAAAAGGCGAAAAAAAGCCTTTCTATGGATCTGTAAAATTAATTACGAGCGATGGCGTTGGTTATGTGGAACGAGCGTCTATAGGAAAAAGTGTTGATGCAATTGATACATATAATGTTATTTTGACCAGAGCTATGTCTGGAGGGAACAAACCTGGCTCAGACGGAATGTATCAAGTCGTTCCATCCACAATACGTGTTATGAACCCCAACGAAATATGTGCTGAAACATACATTTGTATAGGACACTATGATTTAATAGAGCAAGCTCAAAACCTGATGTCATACATAACCACTCGCTTTGCAAGATTCTTAATGCTTCAAGCAATGAGTTCAATAATGATTAATAAAGACGCATTTCAATTCGTCCCCATTCAAGACTTCTCTCATCCTTGGACGGACGAGATGCTTTACAAGAAGTACGGATTGACCCCAGAGGAGATTGCATTCATAGAATCTATGATTCGCCCAATGGAATAGAAAAAACAAATAAAGGCGCTCTTTGATATTATGTGGGTTGATTTATAGGATAGTTTGGCAACTATTGTGTATCTTTGCATCAACTATGACAATGCAAGATGGACAATAAGACTACAGAAGTGCTTCGTAAGCAACCAAATTGGGAAGGACTATACTTCTATCAGAAAGCAACTGTCCTTTATCAGTTGACTTTTGTCTTTACGAAGCGTTTCCTTCAGAAAGGCGACCGCACCATCGACCAAATGGTGCAAGCTGCCCGTAGCGGCAAGCAGAACATCGTGGAAGGCTCTGCCGATGGTGTCACTTCAACAGAGATGGAATTGAAACTCCTAAACGTTGCCAGAAGCAGCATTAAGGAGTTGAAAGAAGACTACGAGGACTACATCGTCTCTCGGCATCTGACAAGATGGTCGGCAGACAATGCACGATACGACGGAATGCTGAAGTTCTGTCGCAGTCACAATCGATTAGAAGCCTATCAGCCGTTCTTCGAGAAATGGACTGATGAAGAGATGGCAAACATAGCCCTCACCCTCTGCCACATAGTAGATAGAATGATGACCACCTACCAAAAACAACTGGAAAATCAGTTTGTCACGGAAGGAGGCATCAAGGAGCGGATGACAGCTGCCCGTCTTGGCTATCGCACCAACCAACGCGAAGAAATTGAAAAGCTGAAACGCGAGCTGGAGGCTGCAAACAGAAGGATAGCAGAGCTGGAAGCGAAGCTGAGAGGATAGGGTTTTTAGCTTTTCTAGTCAATCTAGCCGGGCTAGCCAGACTAGTCCGGCTAGAAAAACTAGGCGGGCTAGAAGAACTAGACAATCTAGCAAGACTAGCCAGGCTAGAAGGACTATAAATCAATCCCAAATGATAGAGCGCCATAACAATAAAAAGTTATGGCAGTAACGAACTTTTTCACTAAGAAGTCGGAGCAGACTCCGACTATCTATGCCTATGAGCATATAGGAGTGCCAGCCCATAAGGGGATGCTCAAAGTGGGCTACACCACCCGCGACGTGGAAACCCGCGTCAGGGAGCAGAACCTGACTGGCAACATACCATACAAGATTGTCCTTGTGCGCCCGGCTATGCGCAAGGACGGCACATCGTTTGATGACCACCTTATCCATAAGATACTGCGCCGCAACCATGTGCGCAACCCTGAAGGTGAATGGTTTGTCTGCGATGCAAGGACTGTAGAACGTGCCATCGCCTCTGTAGCTGATGGGCATGAGACGATGACCGACCGCATCTACGATTTCCCCATGCGGCCTGAACAGAAAAAGGCTGTAGAGAAGACTGCTGCCTACTTCACGGCTTTCCGGAAAGACCCCACAAACCGAGGACTGACCCCTCACTTCCTCTGGAATGCCAAGATGCGGTTCGGAAAGACGTTTACCACCTATCAGCTGGCACTCCGTATGGGGTGGACGAAGGTGCTGGTGCTGACCTTCAAGCCTGCCGTGAAGACCGCTTGGGAGGAGGATTTGCTGACGCACAAGGACTTTGACGGTTGGCAGTTCTGTCAGAAGCAGGAGGACAGGGAGTTTAACTATGTGAACGAGCGCAAGCCCTTCGTCTGTTTCGCCTCTTTCCAGGATGTGCTGGGCAAGAACGCCGTGGGCGGCATCAAGGCCACCAATGAGTGGATTCAGACGGTGAACTGGGATTGCATCGTGCTGGACGAATACCACTACGGAGCCTGGGGCAAGAATGCCAAGAGTTTCTATGACAAGAAAGACCCTGCCCTGAGGCGGGCAGAGGAAGTGGGTGAACTGATTACGGAAGATGCCTACAATGCCCGCGAAGTGGAAGTACGCGAGTTGTATGACGAGGAACTGATGCCGCTACGAACCGAAGCTTATCTCTATCTGTCGGGCACCCCCTTCCGGGCCATCTCCACCGGCGAGTTCATAGAAGAACAGATATACAACTGGACCTACTCTGACGAACAATCGGAAAAGGAGAAGTGGCAAGGCCCCAATAACCCATACGCCCAGCTGCCCAAGATGGTGATGCTGACCTATCAGCTGCCTGACAGCATAAGGGAAATCGCCTCGCAGGGAGAGTTTGACGAGTTTGACCTCAACGAGTTTTTCCGTGCAGAAGACGACGCTTTCATCCATGAGGAATATGTGCAAAAGTGGCTGGAACTGATAAGGGGAAGCTATACGGAAACCATTGCCCGTGACCTCAAACTCGGCACGGAGAAGCCGCCCATGCCTTTCTCTGACAGCCGACTCTTAAGTTACTTGCAGCACACATACTGGTTCCTGCCCTCCGTGGCAGCTTGCAAGGCAATGAAAACGCTGTTGAAGAAACGCTGCAACCGTTTCTTTGACGACTATGAGATTATCGTGGCAGCAGGCAACGAGGCAGGCATGGGAGCCAATGCCGTAGTACCTGTCTATCATGCGATGGGCGACCCTCAGGAAACAAAGACCATCACGCTCTCCTGCGGAAAACTTTCGACGGGCGTAACCGTGAAACCTTGGACAGGCATCCTGATGCTGCGCAACACCACCTCGCCCGAAACCTATTTCCAGGCGGCTTTCCGTGTGCAGTCGCCTTGGACCACCAAGGATGAATGGGGTGAGGAAGTGATTCTGAAACCCTTCTGCTACGTCTTCGACTTTGCCCCCAACCGGGCACTGCGTCAAGTGGAGGAATACAGCTGCCAGTTGAATGTGGAAGAGAGCAACCCGGAGAAGAAGGTGGAGGAGTTCATCAAGTTCCTGCCCATCCTGGCCTTCGACGGCTCGTCAATGAAGGAAATTGACGCCGCCGGTGTGCTGGATATGGCCATGAGTGGCACCACCGCCACCCTGCTGGCCCGCCGCTGGGAGAGTGCCGTGCTGGTGAATGTCGATAACGCCACGCTGCAACGCCTGATGAACAGCCCGGAGGCCATGCAGGCGCTGATGAACATCGAGGGCTTCCGCAACCTCAACGCCGACATCGAGACCATCATCAACAAGTCGGAACACGTGAAAAACACAAAGAAGGAAAAAGGCGAAAACCTGACGCCCAAGGAGAAAAAGCAGTTGACGGACGAGGAGAAGGAGTTCAAGAGCAAGCGCAAGGAAATACAGGAAAAACTCATCAAGTTCGCCACCCGCATCCCCGTGTTCATGTACCTCACCGACTTCCGCGAATATTGCCTGAAGGACGTCATCATGCAACTGGAGCCGGAACTCTTCCGAAAAGTGACGGGACTCACCCTGGCCGACTTCAGCCTGTTGGTCAGTCTCGGTGTGTTCAACAGCGACCTGATGAACGATGCCGTCTATAAGTTCAAACGGTACGAAGATTCCTCACTGGAATATGCGGGCATCGACAAGCACACCGGCAAGGTCATCGGCCTGTGGGACACGAGCATCGAGTACCCCACAAAGGAAGAGGCTAAACCAGAGACGGTTGTACCCCTACAAACTCAAAAGCCTCGCCCAGAACCCACGATGCCGAAAGCAAAACCTTGGGAACGCCTTGGTATCGGCGACAAAGTGACGCACAAGAGCCTAGGCGTGGGTCGCATTGTCGCCCTCGATGCCAACTATCTGTTGGTCAAATTCGTTGACCGCGAATCGAAGTTCCTCTACCCCAGCGCATTTGAAAAAGGCTATCTGAGCGTGTGATTCGCCCTGAACAAGATAACACAGGGGAGAATATTTCCTGACGCCGAAGTAAAAAAGTTTATTCTCGGCGTCATATTTTTTATTATCGCCGAGAATATTAAATATGACGGCGATATATTTTTTATTCTCGACGAGAATAATCTTTTTCGGCGAAGCGTGGGAAGATTTTCGGCGAAGCGTGGAAAAACTTTCAGCGGAGCACGGGAAAATATTCTGAAAAAACATTAAAATTGAGGGGAAATAAGAAAAAAATGATGTACCTTTGTAATTTAAAAGACAGATGGAACGTTTTTGAATCATAATGAACAGATATATAACCATTTTTATACTAACCCTCTCTGTACTCACTGGACGGGCGCAACGGATTCATTTTGAACGGAGCACCGTGGATGTGGGGAATGTGCTTTGGAAGTTGCCTGTGACGGCGACGTTCAAGTTCACCAACAGGGATGGCCGTCAGCCCCTCCTCATCAAAGAGGTGGATGCAGGATGCGGCTGCCTGAATGTGGTGTGGCCGAAGAATGCCATGGCCAAGGGGGCGAAGGGGGAAATCAGCGTCACCTACGACTGCCAGATGCTCGGCCACTTCGACCGCTTCATCGATGTCTATACCAATGCCTCCGAGCGGCCCGTCAGGATCAGGATGAAAGGCTGGGTGACCGACAGCAACCAGCAAGCGGTGGAGGAGTTGTACCCCTACCGCATTGACAATGTCTGCCTGAACACGAACAACGTGGAGTTTCCCGATGTCCATGCGAACGACTCCACGAAGGTGGTGCTGGAGGTGCTGAACGACGGCAAGGAGGTCTATACGCCCCAGCTGATGCACCTGCCTGCCTACATCACGGCGAAGGCCGTGCCCGAAATGCTGGCTCGCGGACGCAGGGGAAAGATTGAACTGACCTTGCACGGCGACCAGATGCCAAGCCTGGGCCTGAACCAGACTCAGATATACGTGGCCCGCTACAGCGGCGACCGCGTGGGTACGGACAATGACCTGACCGTGTCGGCGGTGTTGTTGCCCGACATGCAGGAGGCGGAGAAAGCTGCTAAACAGCCTGATTTCCGTCTCTCGACGACGGAACTGAAGTTGGGGAAGTTGGGCAAGAAATCGAAACTTAAAGGTAAAGTAATCATCGAAAACAAGGGTACTGCCACACTGAACCTTAGCAACATACAGTCGTTCAACCGAGCCGTTTCCGTCAGTCTCCCACAGCGAGAACTGAAGGCGGGCGAGAGCATGACGATGAACGTGACGGTGGAGGCAAAATACTTGGGACTGTCGAAGGCGCAGCCTCGCATCCTCTTCATCACGAACGACCCGAAGCACTGCAAGGAGGTGGTAAACGTGGTGTTTGAGAAGTAACGAGCGCAACCCCCAAAAGGTAAAAATTAAAAGTCAAAAGTTAAAATGGCCGGCCTGCCGAATGGCATTCCTCCCCTTCGAGAGGGAAGGTTTGGAAAGGGCTGAAAAATACTTGTATGGAACATCCAGAAAACAGTACGGAATATGCAGGACTGCAGGTGAATGCGGGCGTTGCCCAGCCTGCCATCGTGAATCCCTACCTGAGCAGTATGCGCAAGAAGCGCCACAAGCTGTTCACGGCGGGGGAATATGTGGAAGGCATCCTGAAGGGTGATGTCTCGATGCTGAGTCAGGCCGTGACGCTGATTGAAAGTGTACACCCCGACCATCAGGTCCTGGCACAGGAGGTGATAGAGAAGTGCCTGCCCTACTCCGGCAACTCGGTGCGCATCGGTATCAGCGGTGTGCCAGGCGCAGGAAAAAGCACTTCGATAGACGCTTTTGGTGTGCATCTGCTGAACAACTACGGGGGCAAGTTGGCGGTATTGGCCATCGACCCCTCGTCGGAGAAGACGAAGGGCAGTATCCTGGGAGACAAGACGCGCATGGAGAAGCTGGCCGTACATCCGAAATCGTTTATCCGCCCTTCGCCCACAGCCGGCTCGTTGGGCGGTGTGGCCCGCAAGACGCGAGAGACCATCATCCTGTGCGAGGCCGCAGGTTACAACCATATTTTCGTGGAGACTGTGGGCGTGGGCCAGAGCGAGACGGCCTGCCACTCGATGGTGGACTTCTTCCTGCTGATTCAATTAGCGGGTACGGGCGACGAACTGCAAGGCATCAAGCGAGGCATCATGGAGATTGCCGACGGCATTGTCATCAACAAGGCCGACGGCGAGAACGTGGAGAAGGCGAAGTTGGCGGCCAGTCACTTCCGCAATGCCCTGCACCTGTTCCCCATGCCCGAAAGCGGGGTCATGCCACAGGTGCTGTGCTACAGTGGATTCTACGAACTGGGCATCGACGAGGTGCTGAAAATGATTTTCGACCACATCGGAAAGGTGAAGGAAAGCGGCTACTTCCAATACAAGCGAAACGAGCAGTCGAAGTACTGGATGTACGAAAGCATCAACGAGCACTTAAAGAATAACTTCTACTATAACAAGACGATAAAAGAATTGATTAAACCAATGGAGGATGATGTGTTAGGCGGTAAAATCACTTCTTTCGTTGCGGCCAAGAAACTTTTGGACGAATATTATTCAATGCTAAAATAGATGAGAACAACACACCTCTTGCGCACAGCCTTGCTGCTAGCCATGAGCGTCGGGTCGCTCGGTCTGATGGCTCAAAGCGGTACCACGGGCTATGAGTATCTGCACATTCCCGTCTCGGCTCACTCTGCGGCGGTAGGCGGTGGCAATGTCAGCATGGGCGAGGACGACCCCACGCTGATGTTTGAGAACCCGGCGCTGTTGTCGAACGTGTCGGACTTAACCGCCAACTTCGACTTCACGTCCTTTATTGCCGGTACGAAGAAGCTCAGTGCGGGTTTCGTCCGTCAAATCGGGAACCGAGGCACGTGGGCTGTCGGCGCACAATACCTGACCTACGGAAAAATGACCGAGACAGACCAGACGGGTGCGGAGATTGGCACCTTCTCGGCCTCGGACATTGACATACAGGGCTCCTTTGCCTACATGCTCTCAGACTACTGGAGCGGCGGCGTAAGTGCCAAGTTCCTGTTTTCGAACTATGCCAATTACAATGCGTTCGCCATGGGTGTTGACCTGGGACTAAACTACTACAACGAGGAAATCGGTACGTCGGTCTCCCTCGTGGGCAAGAATCTCGGCGGACAAATCAAAGCACTGTACGAGAAGCATGAGAAGCTGCCCTTTGACCTTGCCCTCGGCTACTCGCAGACGCTGGCCAACGCGCCCATCCGCCTGAACATCACGTTGGACGACCTGACGAGATGGAAGAACATCAACTTCTTCCAGCATTTCATTCTCGGCGTGGATTTCTTCCCTTCCAACAATACGTGGGTGGCCTTGGGATATAACCTGCGCCGCAGCCATGAGATGAAGGCAAACGGTTCGTCACACTGGGCGGGATTCAGCGTGGGTGCCGGACTGAACATCAAGAAAATCAAAGTAGGCGTGGCTTGGGGAAAATATCATATTGCGGCTAGCTCGCTGATTGCAAACCTGTCATACGCTTTCTAAAAAAAAGGGGACAAATCATCATGAAGAAAATCATCATTGCCATAGACGGCTATTCGTCGTGTGGGAAAAGTACGATGGCGAAGGACTTGGCCAAGACCATCGGCTATGTGTATGTAGATACGGGTGCCATGTACCGTGCCGTGACGCTCTATGCGTTGCAGAACGGAATGTTCAAGGAGGACAAGGTTTCAGGACAAAGCCTCATCAACGAGCCTGAACTGAAAAACGCCATCCACCAAGGTAAAATCCGTATCACGTTCAAAGTGAATCAGACGACCGGTGCTCCAGACACCTACCTGAACGGACAGCTTGTAGAGAGCGAAATCCGCCAGATGGAAGTCTCCAGCCGTGTCAGCCCCATCGCTGCCCTGCCGTTTGTGCGTGAGCTGCTCACCGAGCAACAAAAGGCCATGGGACGGGAGAAGGGCATCGTGATGGATGGCCGTGACATCGGCACCGCCGTCTTCCCCGAGGCAGAACTGAAAATCTTCGTCACAGCCTCGGCCAAGGTACGTGCCCAACGCCGTTACGACGAATTGCTGGGCAAGGCAAAGACCCGGGAGGAGGCCGAGGTACTGAACTTCGACGACATCCTAAAAAACGTGGAAGAGCGTGACTATATCGACACGCACCGAGAGACGGCCCCGCTCCGTCAGGCTGAGGATGCCCTGGTGCTTGACAACTCAAACTTGACGAAGGAAGAACAAAAGGAGTGGCTCATCAAACGGTACGAAGAGTCTGCAAGATAAGGAAACATGAAAATAGAAATCGACACTGGGTCAGGATTTTGCTTTGGCGTGACCACTGCCATCCGCAAGGCTGAGGAAGAATTGGAGAAGAGCGATTCGCTCTATTGCCTGGGCGACATCGTTCACAACGGACGTGAATGTGAACGGCTGAAGAAGATGGGGCTGATTACCGTGGAGCACTCGAACTTAGGCTCGCTCCACAACACAAAAATGCTACTCCGTGCGCATGGGGAACCGCCAAAGACATACGCCATGGCCGAGGAACAGGGCATCAAGCTGATTGACGCCACGTGCCCCGTCGTGCTCAACCTGCAAAAGCGCATCAAGGCCGACTATGACTCCGACCCGCAGCATCAGCGCCAAATCGTCATCTACGGAAAAACGGGCCATGCCGAAGTAGTCGGTCTGGTGGGACAGACGGACGGACACGCCATCGTCATCGAGTCGCTGGACGATGCCAAGCAACTGGATTTCCACCGTGACATCCAACTCTATTCACAAACGACTAAATCGCTGGAGGGTTTCCGCAGCATCGTCGGCTACATTTCGGAACACATTGTCGCCCCCGCGCAGTTCCATTACTTCGACACCATCTGCCGACAAGTGGCCAACCGCATTCCCAACATCCGTACCTTTGCCGCCCGCCACGACCTCATCCTGTTTGTCTGCGGAAAGAAAAGCAGTAACGGCAAGGTACTCTATGGCGAGTGCCTTACCGTTAATCCAAACACGCATCTGATTGATGATCCAAAAGAAATTGATGCCAACTGGTTTCAGAACGTGCAGTCGGTTGGCATCTGCGGAGCAACCTCCACGCCGAAATGGCTAATGGAGGACTGCCGCGATGTGATTGCGAACCTTGTCTGACAAAGTGTCGTAGCTTTCTCCCTCCGGGCTTACCGCCGGAAGGTATTCCACCGTAACCTTTGTACGGACAGGCCTGTGCTTTCCCTTCGGCATGGCCTCGTATGCACCGTTGATGGCAACGGGGATGACGGGAACGTTCAGTTCGCTTGAAAGGATGGCGAACATCTTCTTGAAGTTGCCCAGCTTTCCGTCGTTCGTCCGCGTTCCTTCGGGGAAGACAATGACGTTTTTGCCTCGCTTCAATGCCTCGCCCAACGTCTGAATGCTCTCCTTCAGGTTGTTCAAATCCACGACCACGATGTTGTTGTGGCTGGCCATCATCTTGGCAAACCCGGTGCGCACGTGGTCTTGCTTGGCATAGAAATAGGAGTCGAGCACCGTTTCCTTCTGCATAAACGCCATGACAAACATGCCGTCGAAATAGCTCTGATGGTTCGGGGCCATGATGAAGGGGCCTTTGGCCGGAATGTTCTCCAAGCCTTTTCCCTCCAGAGAGAAATACCAACGGCTGAACGTCCGGGCAAGACTTACAATCGTCCAAGCCGTCCACCACGTCTTTGGCAGCTCAACCTGGCTGGTGTCTGCCTTCAGGATGGCCTTCCAATCCGTCTTCTCCACCTCGATGCGGGTTTTATAGTCGCTGATATATTCGGCCATTTCCTGCACCGTCTTGAAAGTGGCCACCCGTTCAGCCGTCATCTTCAGGCCGAACGTCAACTCCACAAACGACTGCAAGCCCACCTTGTCCAGCGAGTCCAACGCCAAGTCCGTCTCCAGACTGTCGGTCGGTTTCACGGTCACATGCTTCTCCTCCTCCAAGTAGCGCTTCAGAATCTTGTATTCCTCAAACGTCGGCTCCACATAGTCTTTCTTCTTCTGCTCGGTGTGAACCTCCTGCTTCAGCAACTCCGCCAACTTGTAGCGTTGCAGCTTCTCCATTCGTGTACGGGGCAAATCGCCGTAATAGACAAAGAGTTCCAAAACACGCTTATAGGATTCCGTCGATTCGTTGTAAGGCTCAATCACCTCGCGTTTGAGCAGGGACTCCACTTCGTCCTCGGCCTTTCCCCGTGCCCACAAAGCGTCGGGCACAATCACGGCACAGAGCTTGTCGCCATGCTGGCAAACGCCCACTTCCTTCACCTGCTCCTTGAACTTCTCCAACTTAAACTCAATCTCCGTCGGGTTGATATTCTTTCCATTCGACAGTACGATGATTTCCTTCGTGCGACCCGTAATGAAGATGTGTCCTTCGGAATCAACGTGGCCCAAGTCGCCCGTATGGATGAATCCGTCTGCATCCACCACGTCAGCCGTCTCCTCTGGACGGTTATAGTAGCCAATCATCAGGTTGGGACCTTTGGCGCAAAGCTCGCCGTTGACAAACTTCACCTGCACCGAAGGCATCGCCTTGCCCACGCTTCCGGGCACCAATTCCCCAGGGCGCGTGAACGAAATCATCGGTGCCATCTCCGTCATGCCATAGCCGTCCAGCAAATCCAGTCCCAGCGTCTTCATGCCCTCGGCAACCTCTTTAGGCAACGCCGCACCACCATTCACACAGAATTGCAGATGGCCGCCCAACTTCTCGTGTACGGCCTTGAATACGGTCCTTGACAGTTTTTGGCTCCCCGCCTTCTTGCAGACCCAAAACAAGAACCGGGCCACCGGCGAAGCGTCAATCTTAGCCTTGATGCCGTTATAAATCGTCTGCCACAGGCGAGGTACACCGATAATCAGATGCACGTCGCCTTCCTGCAACGTCTTCATGATGTCCGGCCCCGTCATTGACGGACAGATGGTCACACCCGCCCCATTCATCATGGGAGCAATCAGCGAGCCCATCAGCGGCAATACATGATGTAATGGCAACAGAATCAACGTTCTGACCTGTTCTCCATAAATCTTTACTTCCTCTGATACTGAACGCACATTTGCAAAGAGATTCCTGAACGAAAGCATGACGCCCTTTGGCGTTCCCGTCGTGCCCGAAGTATAGACAATCAGCGCCATCCGCTCCTCGTCGTCCGTAAACAGACGCTCCAGCCCCTCCACACGCAGGCTTTCCTTCGGCACCTGTGACTCCCACTCATCCATCAGCATCACCTTCAAATCCACACCTGACAGACGAACGGCTGCATTCAGTACATCAAGCCGTTTCCTCGACACCCACACGCAGTCCGGGTGACAGTCGTTCAGGATGTAGGCCACATCCTCCGCCGTTGACATGGCATCCACGGGGACGGCCACGCCGCCATTCAGCCACACAGAGAACAGGGCATAGACCCAGCCTTCCCTGTTCTCGCTGAAGATGACCGTTTTTCCGTCACGCTGCTGCTTGGCAGCCTCGGCAAAACAGGCCACACGTCCCAACATATCAGAAAAAGAGACCTTCCGTTCGCCGGCAATAATCGCAATTCGTTCGTAATCCTTAATCATAAGACTCTAAAAAAAACAGATACAGCCGCAAATATACGGATTTAAAACGAACGAACACAGAAAAAATCGCCTTTTTACTCCCGGCGTTCCGAAAAAAGTGTATATATTTGCACATATTTATAATAGCCACAAGACATGAAGACACCTCATCCGCTCGTTGCCCTCATTCCACTCATAGCCCTTATTCTCTTCCTTGCCACTGCCATTCTCCTCTTTGGCAGCGACTCGCTCAACGGTGGCAGCCAGACCGCCCTCATCCTCGGCATGGCCGTCTGCATCATCATTTCCATGACCTGCTACAAGACACCGTGGAAGACTTTTGAACGTCAAATCAACCGCACCCTTGGCGACATATCCATCACCATCCTCATCCTGTTGGCCGTCGGCATGATTTCCGGCTCCTGGATGCTCAGTGGCGTCGTCCCCACCCTCATCTGCTATGGCATCCAAATCATGTCGCCCCAGTTCTTCCTCGTCTCCTCCTGCCTCATCTGTGCCATCGTCTCCCTGCTCTCAGGCAGTTCATGGACTACCATCGCCACCATCGGCGTGGCCCTCATGGGCATCGGTACGGCCCTCGGAATCTCTGAGGCATGGACTGCCGGTACCATCATCTCCGGAGCTTACTTCGGCGACAAGATGTCCCCACTCAGCGACACCACTATCCTCGCATCCTCTGCCGTCGGCACCGACCTCTTCACCCACATCCGCTACATGACGCTCACCACCACACCCACCTTCCTCATCACGCTCACCATCTTCCTCATCGCCGGACTGGGCAACACCGACCTTTCTCCCCTGCAAATCAACCAATATACAGAAGGACTTACCAGCACCTTCCACATCACTCCGCTCACACTCATCGTCCCCCTCCTCACTGGCATCCTCATCGCCCTAAGGCTGCCTTCCCTCATTACCCTCTTCTCATCCGCCATCCTCGCAGGCATCACCGCCCTCATCCTCCAGCCCCACATCCTCACTCAGGTAAGTCTCGATGCTACCAGCCTTCCCGACAGCTATCCGGCATGGACACACCTCGTCAGCGGACTGGCCGTCACCTTTTACGGGGCCACCCACATCGATACCGGCACACCCAGCCTGAACGAACTCATCTCCACGGGCGGCATGGCGGGAATGCTCAACACCATCTGGCTCATCCTCACCGCCATGTGCTTCGGAGCCGTCATGGTGGCCAGCCGCATGATTGAGAGCGTCACCAACCTCATTCTCAGCTTTGCCCGTGGCCGCCTCAGCCTCGTCACCACCACTGCCGGCACGGGGCTCTTCCTGAACCTCACCACCGGCGACCAATTCATCTCCATCGTCCTGACCGCCGACATGTACCGCGAGGCATACCGCCAGCAAGGGTTCGAACCGCGCTTGCTCAGTCGCACGGCAGAGGATGCCGCCACCGTCACCTCCGTCCTTATTCCTTGGAACACCTGCGGCATGACGCAATCCACCGTGCTTGGCGTTCCCACCCTCGTCTATCTGCCCTATTGCTTCTTCAACTATCTCAGTCCGCTCATGACCATCCTCGTCGCCGCAATCGGTTGGAAAATCAAACAGCATAAACCTTTGTAAGGCTGCGAAAAAAAGGCCCTCTTGCGGAGAGCCTTTTTGCATTCTTTCTGATTATGTCTTACTTCTGAAGGTCTTCTATCTTCTTCGTGATGTCGGAAATCTTCACGTCCGTCTGACTACCGTCCAAGTATGTCGTGATGAGCGTGGTAATGTCCTCTACCGTCACGGCCTTCGGGAACTCCATCACCAGCACTTCGTCCAGGAAGAAACGCTTGGCAGCCGTAAAGGTCACCTTCACGTTGCCCGTGGCCGTAATGACCTCCGTGTAGTCCGTGAACTCACCCCGCTTCATGGTCAGGGAGGTGTTGCTGATTTCTCCGCCGCTGACCGAAAGCCTCAGCGTCGTGCCGTCTTTCGGACTGTTCCAGGCACCAGCCCTGAATGTCAGAATCACTGTGCCATTCACAGGGAATGCGGGGGTCGTACATTCGCCATTTTGCTTGCTTGTGCCAAACTTGGCACAGCCAGCAGCACCAAAAGCCTTGTCGGCAACCCAGCCGGAATTGTCCGTCAGGAAATCGCCGTTGGCAACTGAGCCGCTCCAGGCACCGTCGTTGCCACCTTTTTCGTCGCACTGATCGAATGACTCGTAGAACAGCGCACCCTCAATCGACGGCTTTACGTAGGGATCCTCGCCTTGTCCGCCGCCCGTGTGGTCGGCCACAAAGTTGAAGCTCACCGTGCCGTCGGCATTCTGCGTGATAGCTTCCACCGAAGAGTTCATAAAATAGGTGCCATCTGAGTTTTTGTTATAGAATTTCGCCGCCGGCTTTGTGTCTTTGTTGAAGGCGTTGTTATTCTTATAGGGATAGGGGTCTGTCTTGAGTCCCTCATCCGTATAATACTTTGAACCGTCGTACCATTCATACTGATAGGCATTGTCAGCCGGAATCCACGTCATGCGCTGGTGATTGGGGTCGTCGTTCGGCGTATTTTCTTCCCAAATTTTTGCATCATAATCCACGTGGAGAATCAGCAGACCCTTACCAGGCAGCGAAGCGTCCCAACCCGTCAACTGACGGTTCTCCAGCATGAAGAACTCGTTGCGCTGGCGCTTGTTGTAAATCACGTAGCTATCACCGTCCTCCTGCAACGATTTCATATTCTCGACCTTCACGTCCTCATCCTCCAACACGATGGGTTCCATCCATCCGGCCATCCATCGCTCGTAGCTGGTATAGCCCGCCGGCTGGTAGCCATCGCCATTATAGCTACCGCTACACATCAAATCCCAGGACTCCATGCCCTGACCACCGGAGTAGTCCGTGTCGTAGTAATCAGGAAAGCCCAGGCAATGGCTGAACTCATGGCACATCGTACCGATGCCATCAATCATCCCAGCCCCGTTCAACTCAGAACCGCAAGCATATAAGTTTGCCTTCAGACCCGGAGCCACCGTCACTGCGCCCGTTCCATCCCCATACTGCACTGCTTCCGACAAAGCCCACGAATGGGGCCAAATCGTGTTCTCAACACCCGAATCAGCCTCACCCTGTCCAGCATAAATCAAATAAATCTGATCGACCTCTCCGTCGTTGTCCCAGTCATATTGCCCCCAGTCGCTGACCAGAGACTTTGCCAACCCGATGGCTGTACTCACCATCTCGCCCGGATGTTTGTCGTTATCATCACTGTCGTTGGCTCCATAATAGGCCACCCCCTTCGGAAGTGTAACAGGGCCGACTACATCAAAATCAAGCTCAAACAGTCCACGACTCTGTGCCTTGAAGTAGTCGCACATAGACCCCTTGAAATTTCCCTCCGAGAAGCCCTCCTCGTTGGCGATGCGCTCATACAAGGCTTTGTTGTTCGCCGTCTTAAACTTCTGGTCACTAAAATTCACTAACAGAATCAATCCCTTCTTCTTTCCCAAGTAGGTTCCAATAGAGCCCTCTTTGCGAGACGTCAGCAATCGCTTTGTGCGCTTTGCATTCACACGTTGGCGACGCTCACGGGCCTTCTTGACCAACGCCTCCCCGTCTGCCACCTCATAGTAATCGGCACCAGACGCTTTCACATAGACCACACCTTCTGCTGTGCGCCAGTAATGTCCATGCTCGTCGCCCATCAACTGCGCACGTACCTCCGTGCCGTCGCTCAAGGGCAACATCTTCCACACACCACGTTTGGCCGGAACAGCCATCGCCGTCATCGTCATCATCACGAACGACAGCATCAAAAACACTTTTCTCATCTGCTTGTTGTTAATATTAGTTTTGAGGGTGCAAAGTTACGAATTAAAAACGAGGTACAGACAAAAAGTCTTAGGAAAAATCTCTACTCTTTGATTTTAAACGGTGAAGGCTCCTTCAAGCTGTAAGCCGGAAGGAGCCTTTGTTGGATTTTCAGACAAGCCGTGGGGGCAGAATCAGATTTGAAGCTGCAGGACGAAGCGGGTGCCACGGGTGAAGGTGGGGTCGATGGTGAGGTCGCCGTCCATCTTCTGTGCCATCAATCGGCAAATGGGCAGGCCGAGACCGTCGCCCGTGGTGAGGTCGCGGATTTCGGCAAAGGGCTTGAAAAGGCCGTCACGCTTCTCCTCCGGGATGACCTGACCTGTGTTGGACACGAGGAACTGGCAGGTGTGTACGTTGCGCTTCTTGAATTCCAGCACGATGGTGCCGCCCTCGGAGGCGAAACACGATGCGTTTTGCAAGAGGTGGAGCAGGATGTGCGAAACGTATTCCTTGTTTATCTTGGCACTTACCTTGGGGGCATTGACAGTCAGGGTGACATTGCCTGGCACGTTGCCACGTATTTCGTTCATCAAACCTTCGCAGAAGGATTGAACGGAGGTTTCCTCTGTCTCAACCTTCGTGACGAGGGTGTTCTCCAGTTCAGCGAGTGTCTGTACGTGCTGGGAGAAGTCGAGCAACGCTTTCACTTCGGGAGTGCGGGTGTCGAGCTTGCGCAACGAGGGTTCGAGCTGGGCAGAGATGTTTCCGATAAACTTGGCTTTCAGGGCGTTGTTATCGTTCACCATCTGGATGGTCTTCTTCTGCTTGCGGTTCAGGACAATGTAATACATCAATGCAAAGCCGCCCAGAATCAATGCGGCAGCCAAGATGATGGCCACGATGCTGAGGGTGATGATGACGGCCTGACGGGAGGTCAGCTTGCTGTCCTTCTCCGAAATGACGGCCTCGTTCTCGGCAATCTGCTGTTTCAGGGCATTCACCTTGTCGGCGACTTTCAGGGCGTTGACCGAGTCCTTCCAAACAATGTAGTTGCTGTAGGACTGCGCCACCATGTTGGCATTGCCCGATTTGCGGGCATTCCCAATCAGGGTCTGATAGACCCCGTCCACCTTGTCATACTCCTTCTTGCCGGTCAGTTTGCCGACCATCTCCTTGAAGACGGCGTTGCCCTGTGCGTTCAGTCCGAAGGAATAGTAGTAGATGGCCTTGTTGTAGAGCAGGTCGTTTTTCAGGTCTTCGTTGCCTGCCGCATTGGCATGGCCCTCCATGATGTCGAGCTGGTCCTTGACGTTGGAGCCCTTCCGCATCTTCATATACATATCCATCCGCACCTTGGTCACTTCGTAGTGCTGGGCGGCTGCGGCACTTGGCGACTGCTTCGCGGCATTGATGGCCTGGTCAACACGACGAAGGAGGTCGAAAGCCTCCTTGTAGTAATTTTCTTTGTGGTACATGGCCGCTGCCTTTACGGCACACTCCACACCTTCCTTCATCTGCCCCTTGGCTGCATAATCCTCAAAGGCACGAATGTACTGATAGCGGGCAGCGCCAATACTGCCACCGCTTTGGCTTGCAGCCTCTGCACGCTGCTGAAATTCGCTCTTCTGAGTCTCTTGTGCGCTGGCAGAGACACAGAAGAGTAACATGTTCAAGAGTAATACAAAAATCGGTTTTCTCATCATACAAATTATTTGTTTTAGTTGTAAACAGTCTGATTTGTTTTCGTAGTACAAAGGTACGAAGTTTTTCCAAAGCGGTACACTCATTCGTGGAGAAAATGAAAAAACTTGGAAGAAAAAACATGGCATACGGCAAAAAGTCCGTAACTTTGCAGGTGAAAACACAGAAATAACATGCAAGATAACAGGACAAAAGAGTTAGGCACGGCACCTATCGGACAGTTGCTGATGAAATATGCAGTGCCGGCGGTGGTGGCAATGACGGCCTCATCGCTTTACAACATCGTTGACCGCATCTTCATCGGAAACATCCCCGAGGTGGGTACGCTGTCGCTGGGTGGACTGGCCGTCACGTTCCCCATCATGAACCTGAGTGCCGCTTTCGGTGCCATGGTGGGCGTGGGCAGTTCGACGATGATTTCAATCAAGTTGGGACAGAAGGACTACCAGAGCGCCGAGCGGGTTTTGGGCAATCTCGTTTCGCTCAACGTCATCATCGGCATCATCATCGGTGCGCTGGGTCTCATCTTCATCGACCCGCTGCTACTCTTCTTCGGAGCCTCGGAAAACACCCTGCAATATGCCCACGACTACATGTTCATCATCCTCCTGGGCAATGTGGTGACGCACCTCTACCTGGGACTGAACAGTGCCCTGCGCAGTACGGGACACCCCCACGTAGCCATGTCGGCCACCATCGCCACGGTGGCCATCAATGCCATCCTCGACCCGCTGTTCATCTTCTCGCTGGGCATGGGCATCAAGGGTGCCGCCTACGCCACCGTCCTGGCACAGATTGCAGCACTATGTTATGTCATCACCGTGCTTTCCAACAAACGAGACCTCATCCACTTGCACAGCGGCATCTACGGACTACGCCGACAGGTTGTGAAGAACATTCTCGGCATTGGTCTTTCCCCGTTCTCCATGCAACTCTGTGCCTGCCTGGTCGTCATCCTCATCAACAAGGGACTGACACGTCACGGCGGCGACCTGGCAATTGCGGCCTACGGCATTATCAACGGCGTGACGTTCCTGGCCGTCATGGTGGTTTTGGGCATCTGTCAGGGTATGCAACCCATTGCGGGCTACAACTTCGGGGCACAACAGCCCGACCGTGTGAACGAGGTGCTCAGAAAAGCTATCTGGCTGGCCACCATCATCATGACATTGGACTTTGTCGTGTGCGTCTTTTTCCCGCAGTACCTGGTGTTCATCTTCACGAGCGACCCCACCCTCTCGGCACTGGCTGAAAGGGGAATGCGCATCATCTGTAGCCTTTCGCCCGTCGTGGGATTCCAAATCGTGACGGGCAATTTCTTCCAAAGCATCGGTATGGCGAAGAAGAGCATCTTTATGTCCGTAAGCCGCCAGTTGGTGTTCCTGGTGCCTTTCCTGCTCGTCTTTCCTGAAATATGGGGCACCGATGGCGTATGGATTAGCATTGCCACTGCCGACGGCGTGGCCGCCATCACCGCAGCCATCATGCTGTGGCAGTTCTACCACCAGAAGGAAACTCTCCGCATACCGAAAATCCGTATGGAGAGTACCCTGAAACGTGTGTTCTTCCATAACCGCGTAACACCATAAAAACATGCGCTTTTTCATCTACCTCTCCTACGACGGTACACGCTATCACGGTTGGCAGATTCAGCCCAACGGCATCAGTGTGCAGGAAGTGCTCAACAAGGCACTCTCCACGCTGTTGCATGAGCCGATTGAAGTGACAGGGGCTGGACGGACGGATGCCGGAGTGAACGCAAGCATGATGGTGGCACACTTTGACACAGGACGTGAGGCTGACGAACAATTGGTTTATCGTCTCAACAAGTACCTGCCCCAAGACATCGCCATCCAGAAGATTGTGCCAGTGACGTCCGAGGCCCATGCACGCTTCTCTGCCACCTCGCGCACGTACTATTATTATATAATCACGGAGAAAACGCCCTTTGAGCCATACGCCTACCGCTTCCCCCAACCACTCGATTTCGACAAGATGAACGAGGCGGCACAGACGCTTTTCGACTACACGGACTTCACCTCCTTCTCAAAACTCCATACTGATGTGAAGACCAACAACTGCCGTATCATGCATGCCTGTTGGACACAGGTCGCTCCCCACAAATGGCAGTTCACCATCACCGCCGACCGCTTCCTCCGCAACATGGTACGCGCCATTGTCGGAACACTCCTTGACGTGGGCCGAGGCACACTGAGCATTGAACAGTTCCGTGGAATCATCGAACAGAAAGACCGATGCTCCGCTGGCACTTCCGTCCCAGGCAACGCCCTGTTCCTTAGCAACATTACCTATCCAGAGGACATATTTAATCAAAACGTAAATTCTCCTTTCCCATGTGGTTAATCCTCGCATTCCTGTCGGCTTGTCTGCTTGGCTTCTACGACGTATTCAAAAAGAAATCGCTGAAAGGCAACGCCGTCATACCCGTCCTGCTGCTCAACACCCTGTTCTCCTCCCTCATCTTCCTGCCCTTCATCATCGGCTCACGGCAAGGACTCATCAGTGAGGACTCCCTCTTCTACACCCATCAGTACGGTTGGGCTGAACATCGCTACATCCTGCTGAAATCCTGCATCGTGCTCAGTAGTTGGCTCTTTGCCTACTTCGGACTGAAAAACCTGCCCATCACCATCGTCGGCCCTATCAACGCCACCCGCCCCGTCATGGTGCTCATCGGTGCGCTCACCTTCTTCGGCGAGCGGCTCAACCTGTGGCAGTGGCTGGGTGTCATTATCGCCATGGTCGGCCTCTGGATGCTATCCCGCTCCAGCAAGAAAGAAGGCATAGACTTTCGCCACAACAAATGGATTGTCTTTGTGGTGCTGGCCAACGTGCTCGGCGCCGTCAGTGGCCTGTACGACAAGTTCCTGATGGCCAGTCCCGCCAACCACGGCGTGGGCCTCGACAAGATGGCCGTACAGTCGTGGTACAACATCTACCAATTTTTCATGATGCTGGCCATGCTCTTCCTGCTGTGGTGGCCCACCCACAAGAAGACCACTCCCTTCCACTGGGACTGGTGCATCATCCTCATCAGCATCTTCCTCTCTGCTGCCGATTTTGCCTATTTCTACGCCCTCGGTCTCGACGGAGCCATGATTTCCATCGTTTCCATGGTGCGCCGTGGCAGCGTCCTCGTCAGTTTCCTCTTCGGGGCCATTATCTTCCGGGAGAAGAACCTGAAAGCCAAAGTCGTTGACCTACTGCTTGTACTACTTTCCATGCTCTTCCTCTTCATTGGGTCAAAATAACAAAATTACACTAAATCATGATTGAGATAAAAGGAACGTTGGTTTCGTTGGACATCTTTTCAGAATGTTTTTGCTGCGACCTCACGAAGTGTCACGGTATGTGTTGTGTGGAGGGTGACGAAGGTGCGCCTGTGGCAATGGACGAAGTGGAGGAACTGGAGAACGCTTACGAGGTCGTAGGTGCAGAGCTTCCCGCAAAGGCACGGGCCGAAATAGAACGGAACGGTGTGGTCTATCCCGACCGTGAAGGAGAACTGGCCACGTCAATTATCAATGGGAAAGATTGCGTTTTCGTGAAATACGGAAACCTGTCTGCCGACGGCGGAAAGACACGAGGACCACGATGCGCCTTCTGCGCCATCGACAGTGCTTTCCGGGAAGGGCGTTTACGTTGGCAAAAGCCCATCAGCTGCGCACTCTACCCCATTCGCATCAGTTCGATAGGCGGCGTTCCGGCATTGAACTATCACCGATGGAGCGTATGTAAACCTGCGGTCGAGCTGGGCAGGAAACTCGGCCTGCCACTCTATCAGTTTTTGAAAGAGCCTTTAATCCGACGCTTCGGACAAGAATGGTGGGACGAATGCCACCTTGCCTACGGGGAATTGAAGCAAGCGGGATACATCAAAGAATGATAGGTGTCGGAGCGGCCTGTGGGCATAAAACTCCAATGATTATTGCACACTTCATGGGGGGATTGTGTACCTACACACATTTTTTCTATTCTTCGTTTGGAAGAATTAATAATTATTTGTACTTTTGCATACGTTATTTTGCTTTTCTTCTGGAAAAAGAGGGGCAATTTGATTTTCAGAAAATAAACGTTGATTATAAAACAGAAAGAAATGAAAGCATTCGTGTTCCCAGGTCAGGGTGCCCAGTTCTCAGGTATGGGCAAAGACTTGTATGAGACTAATCCTAAGGCAAAAGAGTTGTTCGACAAAGCCAACGAGATTCTGGGCTTTGACATCACCAAGATAATGTTTGAAGGCACAGCAGAGGAATTGAAGCAGACGAAAGTGACACAGCCGGCAGTGTTCCTGCATTCGGTCATCAGTGCCATTTGCATGGGCGAGGCATTCCAGCCCGACATGGTAGGTGGCCACTCGCTGGGTGAGTTCTCGGCATTGGTAGCCGCCGGTGCGCTGTCGTTCGAGGACGGCCTGAAGCTGGTGTCAAAACGTGCTCAGGCTATGCAGAAGGCTTGCGAGGCTGCCCCATCGACCATGGCCGCCATCATCGGTCTGCCAGACGAGAAAATCGAGGAGATTTGCGCAGGCATCAACAAGCCAGGCTATGTGGTTGTTCCTGCAAATTATAATAACCCAGGACAGCTGGTTATCTCGGGAAATGTAGATGCCATCAACGAGGCTTGCGAGGCCATGAAGGCCGCAGGTGCCAAACGTGCGCTTCCGCTTCCTGTGGGCGGTGCGTTTCACTCTCCGCTGATGCAGCCGGCCAAGGACGAATTGCAGGCAGCCATCGAGGCCACGGAATTCTCTGTACCCAAATGTCCTGTGTATCAGAACGTGGACGCGAAGGCTCACACGAACCCGGAGGAAATTAAGCAGAATCTGATCGCCCAGCTGACAGCTCCCGTGAAGTGGACATACGAGGTGCAGGCCATGATTGCAGCAGGTGCCACAGACTTCACTGAGTGCGGACCGGGCAAGGCACTACAGGGCATGATTGCCAAGATTGACAAGAATGTCACGGCGCACGGAATCGGATAAATTAAAAGCTAAAAGCTAAAAGTTTTACGTTAGCGATTTTAACTTCTAATTTTCAACACGTAAATCACAACATTATTCATACCATGGAGAAATTAGTTATTTACCAAGTCTTCACCCGCTTGTTTGGCGCAAACTCCGTAAAGTGTGTGCCGAACGGCTCGAAGAAAGAAAACGGCTGTGGACATCTGGCAGACTTCACAGGAGCGGCCCTTGCTGAGATTAAGGGACTTGGTGCCACGCACATCTGGTACACGGGCATCATCGAACATGCCACGAAGACGGACTACTCGGAATATGGCATCCGCCGCGACCACCCGGCCATCGTGAAGGGCAATGCCGGCTCGCCATACGCCATCAAGGACTACTACGACGTGGATCCCGACTTGGCTACAAAAGTGCCCGACCGTTTCAAGGAGTTTGAAAACCTGGTGAACCGTACACACAAGGCGGGGCTGAAGGCCATCATCGACTTTGTGCCGAACCATGTGGCTCGCCAGTATCATTCCGATGCCAAGCCGGAGTTGGTGCGCGACCTGGGTGAGGACGACGAACCCTCATGGGCTTTCTCCATGCAAAACAACTTCTACTACCTACCAGGCTCAAAGTTCTCGCCGAATTTCGACTTGAAGGATCCGGAACTGGGCACTTACAAGGAGAAACCTTGCAAGGCGACAGGCAACGACTGTTTTACGCCCTGGGTGAGCCGAAACGACTGGTATGAGACGGTGAAGCTAAACTACGGCGTTGACTATCAAGGAAACCACCAGATGGTTTTCTCGCCCTCCACGCCCAGCACGTGGACAAAGATGCGTGACATCCTGCTGTTCTGGGCAGAGACAGGCGTCGATGGATTCCGCTGCGACATGGCCGAGATGGTACCCGTAGATTTCTGGGGATGGGTGATACCAATTGTGAAGAAGAAGTTCCCGAACGTCATTTTCATTGCCGAAATCTATAATCCGCACGAATACCGCAATTACATCATGCGCGGAAAATTCGACTATCTCTACGACAAGGTGGGCCTGTACGACACACTGCGCTCAGTTGTCGGCGGACAGTCGGCCAGTCTGATTACCGGTTGCTGGCAGTCGGTGGAGGACATTCAGGACAAGATGGTCAATTTCCTTGAGAATCATGATGAGCAACGCATTGCCAGCCGTTTCTTCGCAGGTAATGCTGAGAAGGGAAAGCCGGCTTTGCTCGTCTCAGCTCTGATGAATACGAACCCCATGATGGTGTATTTCGGCCAGGAATTTGGCGAGCCGGGCATGGACGCAGAAGGATTCTCTGGCGAGGACGGACGGACTACCATCTTTGACTATTGGACGATTGACAAAATCCGCAGATGGAGAAATGGTGGCAAGTTCGATGGTGCCCTGTTGACTGCGGAGGAGAAGAAGCTGCGCCACTACTACGACAAGGTACTGGGCATGTGCAACAAAGACAAGGCCATCAGGGAGGGACGCTTCTTCGACATCATGTATGCAAACTACGACAACGAGTTGATGGACACCAACAAGCTGTATGCTTTCCTGCGCAAGTCCGGCAAGGAGCTTATCCTTGTGGTGGCAAACTTCAGCGACGAGTTGCAACGCACTTGGGTGAAGATTCCTGCTCATGCTTTCGAAACGCTGGACATTCCAGCCTTCACGGAGAAGACCTCCTGCAAGGAGCTACTCACCCACTCCACCGAAAAGCACATTCTGGTACCCGACGGCACAACCTATCTGGAGGTGCCCGCAAACGGCGGAAAGGTGCTTAAATTCAAATTGTAGAGGTAAGAAACACACTATTTTTACGCAAAAAAACAATAAAAAAGCGCTTGGCACGAAGAAAAAGTCGCAGCCAAGCGCTTTTTTTGATGGAAAAGTCGTAACTTTGCAACCGCTTTCACGTGTTGGAAGCATCAGTTCACGTCGTCACGAGCTGACGACACATTCAATAACCCCAAGAAAGGACAAAAACCTTTCTGCAAAAACATTTATTATGAAAAAGGGATCTACAAGAATCAGACTTCAGCGTCACGGTCGTAAAAACTACGCATTCTACAGCATTGTCATTGCAAACGCAAATGCAAAGCGTGACGGACGATTCATCGAGAAACTGGGTACTTACAACCCTAACACTGACCCTGCAACGATTGATCTGAACTTTGAGCGTGCACTCTACTGGGTAGAGACAGGTGCTCAACCAACGGACACCGTTCGCAACATCCTTTCAGAAGAGGGTGTCTATCTGATGAAGCACCTGAAAGGTGGTGTCAAGAAGGGCGCATTCGACGAGGCTACTGCAGAGGCTAAGTTCACTGCATGGAAATCAGAGAAGGCACAGAAGGCTGCCAAGGCTGCTGAGGCTGTGGCAAAGTCACAGAAAGAGAATGCCAAGGCTCGTCTTGAGGCAGAAAAGAAGGCAAACGCTGCTCTCGCTGCCAAGATTGCAGAGAAGAAGGCTGCCGCTGCTGCCGCAAAGGCTGAGGCCGAAGCCGCTGAGGCTCCAGCAGAAGCTGCTGAGGAACCAGCCGCAGAAGCATAAGGCAAATCAAGCAAAAAGGCAAATGAGACCGCACTTGAAAGTGTGGTCTTTTTTATGTACCTATACAAAAACAGGGCACCATAGTATGAGCCAATCGACACTGTGGTGCCCACGTCTTTTGAGTAAAGCCGTTGAAATTTACTTCTTCATATAGGCTTGTATCAGTAAAGTAATATCGGCAGTCGTCAAGATGCCGTCACCGTCCAAATCGACCGTAGCGGGAGATTCCGCCGTGGCGGCAAGGTACATGCTGATGAGGTCAACGACATCGGCAAGGTCAAAGGCTCCGTCAGCATTGATGTCGTAGCGTTGCTGCTCGTCCAAGCGACCGGCTTTGTAGTCCTCGGCCAGTTCAATCAGGTGAGCGGCATAGTTGGTTATCAGCTTGGCCGTGGTCAAAGTTGTCGTGGCACGGTGCGAAAATTCATACTCAGCGACATGGATGCTGTCGGCGTATGCATTGTAGGAATTGATTGTCACGCTGTCCCTGTATTCGTCCAGAAGGTCGTATGCCTGCTGAATAGTCTTTGCCAGTGTGACGTATGCGGGGTCGAGCGACAAACTGGGATAAGCCCGAAACTGCTTTTTCAGCTTTGAATCGTAAAAGTAGCCACGAAGACCTTCTACAACGGTCGCTTCGGTGATGGGCACGAATTTCTGCAGTTCGTCATCGTTGAGCAACTGGGCACCTACGGGGATGGTTGTCGAGGCAAATATGCCGACCACTGCCGTGTCTGCATTCTCCAGTGGAGCAGCCAGCACTGATACGGACGTACCCTCATTGATGGCCGTCAGTTGGCGGTTGCGATAGGCGGACGACATGACGAGGTAGGTATGGCCGGCCTCCAGCGTATCAACGTCGGTTACGGAACTAACCGTAATACCCGTGCTCTTGTGGCTGTCAATGCGGCGGGCAATGATTCCATCAGGCACAGATGCCTCAAACGGCGTGGTCAGCAAATACCAACGGGCTATCTCCGAGCCAATGGTTAGGCTTCCTTGCTGGGCAGAGAACGCAGCCTTGGGCTGGAAATCGTAATCCGCATCCAGTTGCAGGTTGCCACAGACGCCATTCTCGTTCACCACATTGGGCGATTGGAAAATCTGCTGGCCAGCAACATAAATCAATGCATTCTGCGAAGGGAGCATCGTGTTGTCAATGTCGTCGGACAAAGCCTCCACCTGCGTCAGGTCGTAGGCAATGGCCGAATTATAGGCCGCACGTTTCACAAAAGTCTCAAAGGCATAACGATCCCAATGGCCTGTGAAACTCAGGATGCCATCCTCAAAGGTATTAATGGCAAAGTCGCTCTCGCCAGTCACTACAAAGTAAGCCTTCTGGGAAATCGCCTTTGAAGTGTCAATGCTGTCAGATGCAACCAGACTCTTCCACGGGCTGTTGATTTCCGCACAATAGCGTTTTCCGGCAGCGATGGGGCAAGTGGAAACGTTCGACACATTGAAGACAAGGTCTCTGTTCTCATGGGCGGGAATTACAGTGTTACTCAGACTTTTCGTCCCGTTCAGCACCCATTCTCCCAGCACTTCATCATACACTAAGATGTTTATCTTGGCCGTTCCCTCATAATCAATGGCACCCTCATTGGCCACATTCACCGTCACCATGGCCCTGTTGTTGTAGAACTTCGCATAGCTGATGCCGTCTATCTCCTCCACGTCCGCCGAGCCGTTGGCTACAATCGAGTGCATGGCAAGCTCTGCCGACGCAACCTCTGGCACAACCTCAATCTGATTAAGCACATTCAGGTCGGCATCGGTCACGGTAATATACCATGGCTTCGTGTTAGTAGGCTTACAAGTCAATTCAAATGTAGCCGACTTTCCCTGGGCAATCACGGTCTCTGTCTCCGAAGACTTCGCACTGGTCAATGAGGAAGGATTATTCTTGTTCGTTGCGGCAAACAGGTAGAAACCGCTTTGAGGTAAAGTGGAGGCATTCTCCACAACCACCTCAAACGTGTTGGTACGTTGTGCATAGACTTTATTCGGCGCATTGATTTTTGCGGTCATGTTCCATTTCCGTGGATAAGCCCCTATTAAGGCTGACTGATAACCATTGAAGCCGTTCATACCCGTCTCCGTGTCCACCGTGTAGTAGCCGTCATAGCCATTGCCGGCTCCCCAACCGAAATTGAAGTAGAACAAATCGTTCGTTGCCTGATAGCCATGCACCACCACGGCATGTCCGCCACTTTCGCTGTGGACACCCGTGTACATCACGGGGCGACCGGCCTGCAGTTCCTTGTACAGCAACTGCACCCAATACTCCTGGGTGTAGGAGTCACGGTAGTAAACCGCGCCGCCTCTCATGCCGAAATACCCACTGAAGGTATTCGGTATCTTCTCAATATTACCCGAAGTACTGCTTCCGTAAGTCAGCCACGTCGCAGCACCGGTGGCAAAGACGAACTCTGCTACAGCCGCCCTTGAGGCTGTTGATTCTCCACCCGAATAGCTGTCACGCATCAAATCCCAACGCATCTCCGTACCCTTTGGCACACTCTCCGTCACAGGGGCATCTCCGTAGCCATACGTTGGGGTCGTCGCCTGCAATGTAGAGGGCAAGTCCTTGCGCCAGTAATACAAAATCTGACTGGCCGCCGTGGCCACACAACCCGTCACGGCACGGTTGGTGGTTCCTGTCAAGAAAGGACATTGGTCGTTGTAGGGGCTGTTTTGGTGCCAATGACTTGTCATCAAAGGGGCAATGCTGGTACGCCCCGATGAGGCCGCTCGCCGCTTCGCCTCCATGACAGGCTGGTTCGTTCCGGCTATCTGGGCGTCCTCCACCTGTTGCGTCCACACGGTGAGCATGTCCTGCAAGGCTGGCGGCACAGTGGCCTCGTCAAAGTCTCCGGCATCCGTATAGCCGAGAATCTGTGGCATACAGTCGTCGCCGGCCACGATGACAAATCCCTGTCCCTCGCCACGGCTATATATATAATAAGGTGAAGTGGCTGCAACCCTTGCAGACAATTTCCTTGCCTTTGCGGCATTGCGGGTAGCCCGTTTCACCAGCGTCAAGTCGTGGCCTAGCACCTGGAACGCTTCCGCAATCTGCTTGGCACGCACGGCATCAATCGGGTCGGCCATGGCCTGCCCCACAACCAACGCCGTGATAAAAAAAGCAAATAATCGTCTCATAAGTTAAGGTATTATTAAAGTTACATATTAATCATCATCCAGCTTCAGCACCGCCAGGAAAGCCTTCTGCGGCACAGACACATTGCCGATCTGCTTCATGCGCTTCTTTCCGCGTTTCTGTTTCTCAAGCAGCTTCCGCTTTCGAGTCACGTCACCGCCATAACACTTTGCCAACACGTCCTTCCGAACCTGCTTCACCGTCTCGCGGGCAACAATCTTGCCGCCAATGGCCGCCTGAATGGCAATGTCAAACTGCTGACGGGGCAGCAACTCTTTCAAGCGTTCACACATACGGCGACCCAACGTCACGGCATTATCTACATGCGTCAGCGTTGACAAGGCATCCACCGACTCGCCGTTCAGCAAGATGTCGAGCTTCACCAGTTTCGAGGGACGGAAGCCAGCGGGATGGTAGTCGAAACTGGCATAGCCACGGCTCACGCTCTTCAACTTATCGTAAAAGTCGATGACAATTTCGCCCAGCGGCATCAGATACTCAATCTCAACACGGTTGCCCGCAATGAAATCCTGCTTCACCAACTCAGCCCGCTTCCCCAGACAAAGCGTCATGATGGGGCCGATGTAGTTCGCCGTCGTGATGACCGTTGCACGGATGTAGGGCTCCTCCACATGCTCAATCAGCGTGGGGTCTGGCATTCCCGAAGGGTTGTGTACCTCCTCCGCCTCGCCATGTTTGTCATAGACCATGTACGACACGTTCGGCACCGTCGTGATGACATCCATGTTGAATTCCCGGTCGAGACGTTCCTGCACAATCTCCATGTGCAACAGGCCGAGGAATCCACAGCGGAAGCCGAAGCCCAAGGCCGCCGACGACTCATGCTGGAACGTCAGCGAGGCATCGTTCAACTGCAACTTCTCCAGACTGGTACGCAGATTCTCATAGTCCTCCGTCTCAATGGGATAGATGCCCGCAAACACCATCGGCTTCACCTCTTGGAAGCCTTGTATGGCCTCATCCGTCGGATTAGCCACCGTCGTGATGGTGTCGCCCACCTTCACCTCGACGGCATTCTTGATGCCCGTCACGATGTAGCCCACGTCGCCCGTGCGCAACTCCTTCTTCGGCACCATGTCCATGCGGAGCGTACCGATTTCCTCGGCCAGGTACTCCTTCTTGGTATTGATGAAACGCACCTTCTCGCCCGGACGCATCACACCGTTGATAATCTTGAAGTAGGCTATGATGCCTCGGTACGAGTTGAATACCGAGTCGAAAATCAGCGCCTGCAACGGAGCCTGCTCGTCGCCCACGGGATGGGGCACACGCTCCACGACCGCCCGCAACACGTCATCGACCCCCTCGCCCGTCTTGCCCGAAGCATAGATAATGTCTTCTGGGTCGCAGCCAATCAGGTCAACAATCTCGTCGGCCACCTCCTCCGGCATCGCGTTCGGCATGTCGATTTTGTTAATCACAGGAATAATCTCCAAGTCGTGGTCAATGGCCATATACAGGTTACTGATGGTCTGCGCCTGCACACCCTGCGTGGCATCCACCACCAGCAATGCCCCCTCGCAGGCAGCAATCGAACGGCTCACCTCGTAGGAGAAATCCACGTGCCCCGGAGTATCAATCAAGTTCAGCACATACTTACCAGCCTCCAGTCCCCGTGCCGAGTCACCGACGGGCGTGTAGTCATACTCCATCTGGATGGCATGGCTCTTGATGGTAATGCCACGCTCCTGCTCCAGGTCCATGTCGTCCAACATCTGGCCCTGCGTAATCTGGATGGTCTTGGTACGCTCCAACAAGCGGTCGGCCAACGTAGATTTTCCGTGGTCAATATGTGCAATAATGCAAAAGTTTCGTATATTCTTCATCTGTCTTTTACGCTTCGTTGTTCACTGTTCATCGTTCATTCTTCACTGTTCATCGTCCCTAACACCATGTGACGCGAAGGCCCGACACGGAACCCATATTCTGGGTTACGCTTCAGCATGTCCATCTCCTTCTGCGCCGTGGACCACTTCAAATCGTGCAGACGGGCATAGCCAGCAACAGTGATGAATCCCTGCTCGCGCACGTAGTCACGGGTCAGGGCCACACGTTCCTCAAACGTCCGTTCCGAACGGGTCTCATAGTTGAAGCCCACCTTCTCGCAACGGGTAAGCTCACGCAGGTTCTGACGCCAAGCCGGGTCAATGCGGAAGGAAACCGTGTCCATCGACACTGGCTTGTAATTGAATGCCTTTTCCACCTGCTCGTTGCTCCCCTGCTCCACCGTGCCAATGCCCTTCTCGTCAAAGGCCAGCACCGGAGAGAAGATGCCCAGTCCGTCAATCTTCACGGAATGGCCCATACTCAGATACTTACTCATCCGTTGAACCAACGCCGACACGGCAAACCCCAACTCGCCCACGTGGCCGAATTCCCGGCTGTTGAGGATTGTTTCCGTGTCAATGGTGCGAATCGAATCGGTACGTGGATAGAAGTGACGCTTTCCGTCGCCGTACATACTTGTGTTCTCTTGCAAAATGTAATTCAGTGGCATAGTCTATGGATTTTAGTGTTAATTCGCTGATTTTTTTTTATTGACATGCAATTTGTTTTCTAAAACAGGGGCAAAGATAACAAAAAAGTTAAGAGCAAACAAATATTCCCGCCGAGAATATTTTTATTCCCGCCGAGAATAAACTCTCACACCGAAGCATTCCGGGATTTTCAGTTAAAGTAAAAAATGGGAAGTGGGAGGTAGCATCAAAAGAAGATTTTCCAGAAACTGCTGATGCTGTAGCGGTTTCGGAAAAGGGCATTGAAGGTGTGGCTGTAGTCGCCCGTGATGCCTACGAGGTAGTTATGGCTGGAAAGAAGTTCGATGTCAAGGCCGCACCCCAATTCGGGACGGGTTTGGGAAGGAAGGTGGAAGGATGAAGGGTGAGGGGGGAGGGGGGAGAAGGTACAAGATGTTGTATGGCGAACGCCGAAAAAGGTACGGAATCCCATACGAACGGTGGGACTGAGCGGCATGGAGAAATGGGCTGCCACGTCGGCATGGTAGATGCCGATTTTATCGCCTTCATAAACAGGGACAGAAGACTGCAGAGGATCGGGAGCGACACCATTGACCGAGGCCAGCTTAACGCTGGATGTGGCCGCACGAAACATCGCATCAATGGAAAACATGGGATTCAGATAGAAGTTGAAGTCAATGCCCGTGGAAAAGGCGGCAGAGGTGACGATTTGCGCCTCGGCACCCTCGGTGTAGAGGTCGGCATTGCGGTTGCCCACCTCGGTGCCAGAAAGAATTTTCAGACCTGTCGGATTGTCCATAAAACGGATGGTGCGCAGAATGTCATGTCGGCGAAGCTCTATCTTGTTGATACCGTCAACACCGTAAATCTGGTCGGTCAGGAAATAGGAAAAGTTGGTGGTAAGAATGCCAATGCCAGCACCCATGAATACGTCGTTCAGCCAGTGTTTGTCGTGTTGAATGCGCAGCATTTGCGTCGTCGTGGCACAAGCATAGCCTCCGACAGAAACCCAGGGAGAGTAATGGCCATACTCACGGCTCAAAATGGTGGCGGAGGCAAAGGCAAGGGCGGCATGGCTCGAGACAAACGAGGAAGAGGAAGATTCGTCGGGGCTGCTTTCGTTGACCATTGCGTTGAGTGAACAGGTCAGGCCGGCAGTCAATGCCATGGAAAAAGCGGAAGAGGTAGCCATACGCCGCAGGGTGCTGCGTGACTCGATGCCAGACAATCGCAACGCCCATGCCGCCACCAAGGGGGTGGCAGCTGGCACATAGTCAATCAGGTTGACGTGAGCATCGGAAGGACGAAAAACGGCGGGCCTTTCCCGGTAACCCCGCTCGGTAAAATAAAGGGTGATGCCTCTCATCAGGGACTGCGTACCCTCGTATGACATTTGCATCTCTTCGCGGAGTCGAAGGGTTTCGTACCGTTGGATGAGCGTTTGCGCCATTTGCTGCACCTGCATCACGGAGTCGAGCGAAGACAAATAGGTAGAATCAACACCCTGTGCCTTTACCGACAGAGAAAGGAGGAAGGTTAGGAGGAGGAACACTCCCCTCCTAACCTCCCTCCATAGGGAAAGAACGCCATCCGAATGGCCTTTCCCCCACCCAATAAAAGGAGAGGGGACAGGGAAATAGAGGCTGTTTTTCACTTTGAAGGATTGTAATACTTCTTATAGGCTTTTGCCTTGTCCAGCTGGTTTGAATTGTTATAAAGAATATAGAGAGACTCGCCCCAGAGTGATGGATCTTCAGGAGCAGCAGCCTCAACCTCTTTGAACAAATCGATGGTGTGGTTCATGGCAGCCTTGTCGCTGGAATTGCGGTTGGCGTACATCCATGAAGAACGTGCGGCCATGACCAAACAGTTGGTGTTGTCGGGAAACTGTGCCCTGGCCTCTGTGAAAGCAGTCTCAGCCTCCTTAAACTTCTCCTGTTCAAAGAGAATCTGCCCCTTCATGAGGTAGGCATAATCGTCGTCAGGATAGAGTTCCTTCAGCTTCTCGATGGTAACCAGTGCGCCAGCCTTGTCGCCTTCCTGGTTCTGTGCGGCAAGGAGCCACTTGCCAAACTGTGGAAGGTCGGGATAGTTGGCAAAGCCGAGGTCGATGTATTTACGGGCATTGGCCTTGTCGCCCTTGTGCTGATAGTACTGTGCCAGCTCACCGCAGGCATATTTGCCATACTGCTTGGAAGCGAGAGCTTTGTCAAGAGCTGGGAGCGAACTGATGGTGTCGCCCTTTGTCTTGTAGGCTGTTGCCAAATAGTAATACACGTCGCCCATAGTGGAGTCGTTCTCAATCTTCACGTCGTCCATACCCTGGAAGATGGTGAAGGATGCAGACTCAATGTAGAAGTTGATATAGAAAATAGACTTATCAGGATTGGTGTTGGCAAGCATACCGCCCGCATTGCGCAAATTGCCACGGCAGTTCTTTGCAATGGGCTGAATGGATGGGCGGTACTCCTCCTTTGGCATCTTGCCTTTGGCATCGGGAGTATGCTCCAAACGGTCGCACTCTGAGAAGTATTTCACAATCTTGTACTGGTTATCGAAAAATGCCTCAAAGTCCATTTTACCGTCGTTTGCTGCACGGTCGGCCAGCATTTTGTTCATATAGAGCGACTGAATGCTACCGGCAATGAACCAGGTCTTTGACATATCCTTGGCTACACCTTCCTTCATACAGGACTCTATCAACTCCTGCGCCTCGGCAAGTTTCTCGTAGTTGATGTTCTTAGGGTCGGACTTGGAAGCTGTCAAAGCAGCGTCAGCTTTGTTCATGACACCCTTGTTGTTGAGTGGCTTTTGTGCGTTTGCTGTCATGGCAGCAAAAAGCGTACATACTAAAAGAATTTTTTTCATGACTTTCTTTGATATAAAAAGGTTAATACTGATTTTTTAAGGATATGAAAATTCATCCCGCCCCAAAGAAACTATTTCTTGTTTCAATGGGACGGAACGAAAAATAGTTACATATTGGTAGGCTCACTCATGGCAGCACCTTCCTCAGCAGGGATGATGGGATTTCCATTCTCATCTACTTCAGTCTCAGGCTCATCCTCATGTTCAACTACACAAACGCTTGAAATAACATCGTTACGCTTCTGTATGTCGATAATCTTCACGCCTTGCGTCAATCGGCCAGAGAGTTTGATGTCTGAGACAGCCACGCGAATCGTGATGCCGGACTTGTTGATAATCATAATATCCTGGTCGAGTGTCACCTTCTTGATGGCAACCAGTTTACCCGTCTTCGGCGTAACGGCGATGGTCTTAACACCCTTTCCGTTGCGGTTCGTAATGCGGTAGGTGTCCAAGGCCGAACGCTTTCCGATACCTTTCTCGGAGAGCACAAGGATGGTTGGCATTTCAGGCCATTCAGCCAATTTGGCATCCAAAGCGGCCTGACGCTCTTCCTCATTCTCAATGGCGTCAATCTCATCCATTACCTCGTCGAAGCCTTCAGGTTTGCGGATTGAAATCATGCCAACAACCTCATCGTCTTCCTCGTCGTCAAGTCGGATGGCACGGACACCCGTAGCGTTACGTCCCATGTTGCGCACCGTTTCCTCATTGAAGCGGATGGCACGACCGCCACGGTTGGCAATGATGATTTCGTCCGAGCCGTTAGTAAGAAGCACCTCTATCACTCGGTCGCCCTCGTTGATATTGATGGCATTCAAACCGTTCGAGCGTGGACGTGAGTAATCCTGCAAGCTCGTCTTCTTGATGATACCATTCTTCGTACAGAAGACAATGTTGCGGGAAGCCACGTAGTCTGCATCGTTAAACTTCTGAACACACAAGATGGCGGTCACTTTATCATCCGACTCTATGTTCAACAGGTTCTGGATGGCACGTCCTTTGAACGTCTTTCCACCTTCCGGAATCTCATAGCCTTTCATCCAGAAGCAACGACCTTTCTGCGTGAAGAAGAGCAAGGTGTTGTGCGTATAGGCAGGATAAATGTTCTCGATGAAGTCGCTTTCGCGGGCAGAACCACCTTTCACGCCGATGCCACCACGTCCCTGGGCACGGAATTCCGTCAGCGGCGTACGCTTGATGTAACCCAAGTGGCTTACTGTAATGACCACAGGCACATTGGGATAGAAGTCCTCTGGATTGAAGTTTTCGCTCGCCGTGTAATCAATATAGGTGCGACGCTCGTCGTTGAATTTTTCTTTCACTTCCAGCAACTCATCCTTCATCACCTTCTTGCAAAGTTCTGGGTCGTCCAAAATCTGCTGCAAGTACTGAATGAGTTTCAAAAGTTCATCGTACTCAGCGTGAAGTTCATCCACACGAAGCCCCGTCAACTGGCTCAGACGCATATCCACGATGGCCTTCGACTGCAACTCATCCAGATTGAAGCGGACTTCCAAGGCACGCTGTGCGTCGCTCGGAGTACGTGAGGCACGGATAATGTGTACCACCTCGTCAATGTTGTCGCAGGCAATAATCAAACCTTCCAAGATGTGGGCACGAGCTTCAGCCTTGTGCTTTTCAAACTGTGTGCGTCGAATCGTCACGTCGTGACGGTGGTCGATGAAACACTTGATGCAATCGCGCAACGAAAGCTGCTTCGGACGCTTGTTGACAATGGCAATGCAGTTCACCGAGAAGCTCGACTGCAACTCCGTGAGCTTATACAACTTATTCAGGATGACATTGGCATTGGCATCACGCTTCACGTCAATCACGATGCGCATACCTTCGCGGTCCGACTCATCGTTCACGTTGCTAATGCCGTCAATCTTCTTTTCGTTCACCAAGTCGGCAATCTTCTTAATCAGTTCCGCCTTGTTGACGTTGTAGGGTATCTCATTGACAATAATCTTGTCGTGCTGTCCATCGTTCTCAATCTCCGTCTTGCTGCGCACCACGATACGTCCACGTCCGGTCTCGTAAGCTTCCTTCACGCCGTCAATGCCACAAATGATGCCGCCCGTCGGAAAGTCCGGTGCCTTCACATATTGCATCAGCTCAAAGCTGGTCATCTCCGGATTGTCGATATAAGCCACGCAGCCGTCAATCACTTCGCCAAGATTGTGCGTCGGGATGTTCGTCGCCATACCCACGGCAATACCCGTAGCGCCGTTGACCAAAAGGTTTGGAATGCGCGTCGGCAACACGGTGGGCTCCTTCTGAGAGTTGTCGAAGTTGTCCTCCATATCGACCGTTTCCTTGTCAATGTCCTGAAGCATGGCCTCGCCAATCTTCGACAAGCGGGCCTCCGTATAACGCATCGCAGCGGCACCATCGCCATCCACCGAGCCGAAGTTTCCCTGGCCGTCAACCAGCGTGTAGCGCATGGCCCACGGCTGTGCCAAACGTACCAACGCACCATAGACCGAGGAGTCGCCGTGTGGGTGCAAGTGACCGAGCACGTCACCCACGATACGCGCACACTTACGGGTTGGTTTGTCTGAGGTTATGCCGTTCTCGTCCATGCTGAACAAGATACGGCGATGTACAGGCTTGAAGCCATCGCGGACATCAGGGAGCGCACGAGCCACAATCACCGACATTGAGTAGTCAATGTACGACTGCTTCATGGTCTCATTGATATCGACTTTAATAATTCTGTCTTGATCTTCCATTTATATTTAGTTATGATGATACATTATTATATTATAGAAGCCACGGACACCCATCCGTTGCGTTTACGTGGCAAAGTTACGAAAAATCTCCGAGAGACACAACACCCACACCCTCCAACAACCCCTCCGAAATGCTAAAAAATGCGAAAACGCCCTCAAAAAGGCTTATTTTCGCATTTTCAATTCATTTCCGAGGGGGTATCGTGCCCAACACCCTCATTCGCCACAAGGCTTTTTTAAGGCAAAATAAGGCTTCAGTCCGTTATTTACAGGAAAAAGCAAGCCTCCGGATGTTTGGCATGGCTACCTGCTCTTCAGGAACGCCTCGGCACGGGCGAGGTCTTCGGGCGTGTCAATGCCAATGGTCTCCACGTCGGTGAGAGCGACCTTGATTTTGTAACCATTCTCCAACCAGCGGAGCTGTTCGAGCGACTCGGCCTTCTCCAATGTTCCTTGTGGCAGGGCGGTAATCCGGCGCAGCACGTCGGTACGATAGGCATAGAGGCCGATGTGCTTGTAATACGTATGGTTAGGCAACCATTCCTCACGGTCTTTTCCACGCATGAAGGGAATGATGGAACGGGAAAAGTAAAGTGCCTCCATCCGATTGTTGACCACCACCTTGGGGCTGTTGGCATTCTCCAGGGCCGCATAGCCGTCGGCCACGGTGAAGGGTTTCACAAGCGTGGCGATGTCAACAGTCTCGTCGTCGAAGCAAGCACTGACGGCCTGCAATTGCTGAGGCTGGATGAAAGGCTCGTCGCCCTGAATGTTCACCACCACGTCGAAGCGGTCGGCACCCACCTTCGTCAGCGCCTCATAGCAACGGTCGGTGCCGCTGCGATGGCTGGTGCTCGTCATGACGACTTTTCCGCCAAACCGACGGACAGCCTCTTCTATGCGCTCGTCGTCGGTGGCTACGACCACGTCGTTCAACGTTCCTTCCACCTGGCGATAGACCCGTTCAATGACCATCTTGCCACCAAGCATGGCCAGCGGTTTGGCCGGGAAGCGCGTGGAAGCATAGCGAGCAGGGATGATTCCTATGATTCTCATATCGGTATAGTCTGTTTTTTGAAGTTTTCAAATCCTTTGGCGATGGGTCGGCTTTCCCTATTGGCCTATCTGAAATTGGCATCCAATTTGCTGGATTCCTTGCGGCGAGGACTTGGTTTCGGGTGCGTACCCTCCTCTTCGACCTCTGTAAGGTCGTCCAATTCACTGGAACAGATGGGGAAGTCCCTTGGTATGTCAAACGTATCTGCCTGCGTGATACCGAGTTTTGGGTTTGCATACACTTTGTTGATGAACTTTCCGTAGATGGGAAGAGCCGCACGTGCACCCTGTCCGTAGGCCATACTGCGGAAGTGGATGTCACGGTCTTCACCGCCCACCCAGCAACCCACGACCAGGTTGGGCGTCACACCCATGAACCAGCCGTCGGCATTGGAGTTCGTGGTACCCGTCTTGCCAATCATGTCTGCCGTAATATTATATTTTGAGCCTCTGAGCGACATACCCGTACCCGAATTGATGACGGCTCGGAGCATGTCAATCATCTTGTAGCACGACTCCTGCGACATCACCTCGTTCATGCGGGGTGTGAACGTGTCGATGACGTTGCCGTCGGCATCCTCAATGCGTGTGACCAACAGCGGGGCAAAACGCACACCGTTGTTGGCAAAAGCCGTGTAGGCACTGACCATCTCGCCCACGCTCACGTCGCAAGGCCCAAGACAGAGCGGCAACGAGGGGTAGATGTTCTGGTTCGTGATGCCGAAAAGATGCAGCAGGTCAATCAGGGCGTTCGGATTGAGCTGCGCCATGACGTAGGCGGCAATCCAGTTGTTCGACTGCGAAAGTCCCCATTTCAGCGTGACCATGTCGCCATAGCGGGCCTTGGAAGCGTTGCGAGGCGTCCAGGCCGTGGGGCCCGTGCCATAAGTGCGTTGCACATTGGGTGCCACATCGCACGGCGTGAAACCGTTTTCCATGGCCAATGTGTAGAGGAAGGGCTTCATCGTGGAGCCAATCTGACGGCGACCTCCGCCCAGCACATTGTCATACTGGAAGTACTTGTAGTTCAGACCGCCGACGTAGGCTTTCACCTGGCCATTATGGGGATCCATCGCCATCATGGCCGTGCGCAGGAAGTGCTTGTAGTAGCGGATGGAGTCGAGCGGTGTCATCTCCACCTCCTCGCCTTCCTTGCCGTAGAGCGTCATGGGCACCTTGGTGTTGAAGGCTGTCTCAATCTCCTCCTCGGAGCGCCCGGCCTTCTTCATCATGATGTAACGCTCGCTTTGGCGCATGGCCCGGCGCAGAATCTTATCGACATCGGCACGGGTGAGATCCCAGTAAGGAGCCAGGGGATTGCCCGCTTGCTCGGCATCGAACGCCCCCTGCAAGTAGCCGGCCACATGCTCCTTCGTTGCCTGCTCGGCATACTCCTGCATGCGGCTGTCAATCGTGGTGTAGATTTTCAGGCCGTCCGTATAGATGTTGTAATGGCTTCCGTCTTTCTTCACGTTTTTGTTGCACCAGCCAAAAAGCGGGTCGGTGTCCCACAGCAGGCTGTCGTCGTAGAACTGCTGATACTGCCAGCTGGCATAGTTGTCGCGGTCGGGCTTCTTGGCCATCAGGATGCGACGCAGGTACTCACGGAAATAAGGTGCAGAGCCCTCCTTGTGGTCTTGCACGTGGAAACGCCCCATGTTCAGGGGTTCGGCCTGTGCAGCCCGCATGTCCGCCTCGCTCAGGTAGCCCGCCCTGTGCATCTGCGAAAGCACGACGTTGCGGCGTTCCCGGCTGCGCTCCGTGAACCGGCGCGGATTGTAGAGCGACGGATTCTTGCACATACCCACCAGGGTGGCACACTCCGTCAGCGTCAGGTCTTTCACCCGGTCGCGTCCGAAATACGTCTTGGCGGCGTTTCGGATGCCGACGGCGTTGTTCAGGAAATCAAAGTAGTTGAGGTACATTGTCAGGATTTCCTCCTTTGTATAGAAGCGTTCAAGCTGCACTGCAACAAACCATTCTATTGGTTTCTGCAACAGTCGTTTACTCTCATCTTTTGCAACGTCCGAATAGAGTTGCTTGGCCAACTGCTGCGTAATGGTGGAGCCACCGCCGGCAGACTTCTGATGCATGATGCCACGCTTAATCACCGCGCGCAACAATGCCTTCATGTCGATGCCCGAATGGCTGTAGAAACGCTCGTCCTCCGTGGCAACAAGGGCGTTGACCAGGTTCTCCGGCAGGGAGTCGTAGCTCACCATCACACGGTTTTCCGAGGCATAGCTCCAGGTACCCAACAGGCTGTTGTCGGCGGTATAGACCCTCGACGCATATTTATTGATGGGGTTCTCCAACTCCGACACAGGCGGCAACTGGCCGAGCCATCCTTGCGAGATGCCATAGACGGCCACGGCACCTAAAAGCAACAACAGGAACACGCCCGTCCACAAAAATGCCAGCACGACCTTTAGGTGAGTTTTCCGAGCGGCCTGCCCTACAGTTTTACCATTTGATGGGTTCTTTTCCATTTTTTATCAGATAGTCATTAGTTAGCGAAAAATGATGATTCCCGAAAAATCCGCGATAGGCGGACAGCGGGGACGGGTGGGCGGAGCGCAGGATGCAATGGCGGGAACCGTCGATGAGCTGTGCCTTGCTCTGGGCATAGCTGCCCCACAGAATGAAGACAAGGTGCTCACGCTGACGGCTCAACGTACTGATGACCGAGTCGGTAAACTGTTCCCAGCCGTGTTTCTGATGCGACCCAGCCTGATGTTCCCGCACGGTCAGCGTGGCGTTGAGCAGCAGCACACCCTGGGTTGCCCAGCGGCTCAGGTTCCCCGTCACAGGAATGGGCACACCGAGGTCTGCCTTCAGCTCCGTGAAAATGTTCATCAGCGAGGGCGGAAAAGGCACCCCGTCGTTCACGGAGAAACAAAGGCCATGCGCCTGCCCAGGCTCATGATAGGGGTCTTGCCCAATGAGCACCACCTTCACCTGGTTGAACGGGCATGAGTTGAAAGCGTTAAAAATCAGGGGACCCGGCGGATAGACCTTGTACGACCTGTACTCGCTTTTGACAAAAGCAATCAAGTCGGCAAAATAGGGTTTATCAAACTCAGGCTGCAAGACTTGCTTCCAACTCTGTTCTATCTTTACATCCATGGCCTAAATGAGTCCTGCTTCTTTCCACTGAGCAACAAGTGTCTCGGCATCAGCCGTTGCCGTTGCCTCATCCACTTCGTACTCATCTAACAGGGCGCGGACAATGTCCTGCAACTCGAAATCCTTGTCCTTCACGGCATTCCATGCCAGGGCTGCCGACTCGTTCAGTGTAATCAACTTCGTAAAATCGATGTTCTTCAAACCGTGGGCAACCACGATGTTCTCCCCACAGATGTTGCGCAATTCAAAACCTTCTTTAATTCTCATAATATTCTTTTGAGTTTCTTTTATTTTTTGCAAAATTAGCAACTTCCCCGTAAATCCGCAAAACTTTAAAGAAAAATCTTGGTTCACGTCCCTTTTCCCCACACCCACACGCCTTTCACACATGCAAAAATGACGCAGAACTCTATCGAAGACAACGCAGAACTCTTCTCGATTCCACGCAGAACTCTACAAACGAAAAGAGTTCTGCGTGAAAATAGAAACAGATTTATTGGGGCTCAGAAGGGGTTATGCCAAAATTTCAACAAAAAAATTAAATATTTATTGCTTTCATTTCAGAATAAAGTTAGTATATTTGCACATTGGAAACGATTATAAAGAAAAGCTGCTCCACCAACGGAAATTCTTCAACTTCTGAGCATATAAAATAAAGAAAAATAAATAGCCTATGTACAAAACAGAAGGATATTGGAATGTGGTGCCGAAGATAAAGCGGCTTTCGTTCCCCAAACGAGGAAAGTTTCAGGTCGATTTGCAAGATGGTCGTAGCATCGTAATGCCCTTCTCTGCATTTCCTTCCCTGAAGCGTGTTCCCGTCAGTGAACGTCCAAAATGGTATCTCATGGGCGGAGGCGTAACATGGGATTCCTGTCCAGAAGTCATTCACATTGAACAGATTCTGGGCAACTATCAAAACTATGCCCATGAAGTATGACGAACAACAATAAACTCAATATTAACAATTTAAAAACATTTCATTAACCATGTGGCACTGAGCTGAATGACATATTAACATAATACTTGGACTTCGTGTCCTTGTTCTTGTTCATCTGAATTACCGCCAATTATTCACGTATGAGGACAGGCATTGCAAGTTCACGTCCGTTGGGCGTGGATTGTTCTTGCTTTCTATACGTGAGGCGTACTTGGCGGTAAGCCCAGATGAACGGAAATGCATCAGAGCAGTTCCGCCTTTTTTATTTCTATTCACTATGAAAAAGCTATTCCCTTCTATGGCTGCAGCCGTACTGACAACCAAGGCTTTGCCCAAAACGTAGTAGCGACCTTGAGCCACGGCAGTAAATTCACAACGTTCTATGGCGCACAGACCTTTGTCAATGCCCATGCTGATGCCCTGCATGGCGACGTGATTACCTTGTCGGGGGGTTCTTTTGCTCCTGTCAACATCACCCAAGCAGTCACAATCCGTGGCAAAGGCATGAAGCCAAATACAAATAGTGGCGTGCCCACAACCATTTTTGGATATTTCTCTGTGAGCATTCCTGATTCTATTGATGGCGCATTGACAATGGAAGGGCTATACCACAATTTTACCATAACCTTCCCCAATTTACTATATGAATTGGAGGACAGCGTGTAGTCTGAGGTGGATAAGAATTTATGGAATTATAAAAAATAATACGATAACAATGATTAATTTAAAATTCCCTGTCAACGAAATTGACAATGACAAATTTCAGGTCATTGTAGATATGTCGTTATACGCAAAAGAATCTCTCGTAGCGGCGTGTTACAAGTTTACGGACCTCTTTTACATCCATCAACAATCAATAGATAATAACGTAGAAGTAGTCTTTGAATCCAAGGATGGCAATACTGTTACAAATACTACAATTAAACAGTTTTGCAATGAACTCATAGACCAGCAGGTTCGCTATAATACGAATCTGCAATTTGGCCATATCCGTGATTTAATAGTTGAAGAAGCATTTACATGGCAAAGACATCAGTAATCCGAAATTTTGTGTAAAAATGCAGTAAATTTCGAATTGAAATAAGCATGAGAAACGTGAAAGAGTGGAGAAAGAATCCCTACCCTCGCATGAAACGACGGGGTAATTTATGCTGCCAAAGCAGGCGGTAAAGGGCTAAGAGATAGCGACGAAGGGGAAACAGGCGGGGCCAGAGGAAAGAATAGACTTTCCAGGCGGTGGAGGTGTCGAGGTTGTAAGGTTTGTTTTTCCGAATGACGGTAATGAGGCGGGCACGAACGTCTTGAAGCCGACATTGTTCTGTGCCTTGTACGTTGCCATCACCTCGCATCGTTAAGCGGTCGCCATCAAGACGTTCTACTCGATGGCAGACAAAAACACCCTTGGAGATTTCCGCCAGTACCACGTCCCCCACCCTGACACGGTCAACCTGCGCAAAGACCAGACGGTCGCGGTTGTGCTCAATGAAGGGCATCATGCTATAGCCACGGGCAATGATGGTGCCAGTAGCGCCTTCCTCGGCCATTTGTGCCAAAAAGAGCGGGATGAATTTTTCATTGGGAAAAAGCTTGACGGGGTACTCGGGTTCCTTCCTTGGGCGAGCCGACCCGAATCTCCGCAGACGGCGACATAGACGCAACAGTTTTGACCAAAGACGATGAATCATACGGCACGGATGGTTTCGTAGCTCAAGCGACAAGCTGCCTCATCGGGCAAACATTCAAGAAGATAGGTCGGAACACGCTGCATGACGGCAGAAACGGTATCGCAGGTGCAAACGTAGTTGCGATCGTCCCATTTCATCACGGAACAAGAGGGCAAGATGGAGGCAAAAGACTCCACGACCGTTTGACGGCGGATTTTATTATAGGGAGCCTGCTGCAACTGCAAGAATGCGCCAATCGGTGCCTCCACATTACGATAGCAGGGAGTCTTTCCACTCCACGGAGAGCCATAGACCGTCGCAATGCCTTCAGGCGTGAGACGCACGACGGGGTTGTCGTCGTTCATCAGGTCGGTGCCGGGAATGTGCTTGAGCCAGAGCCCTGTATGTGTGCTTTTTCCCGTACCACTCACACCGAGGCAGAGATACCCATAACCGTCCTTCCGAACAACAGAGGCATGAACAAGCAGGGTGTTCTGAAGGGAACCGGCAAAGGCGTACATCATCATGAGCGCATTGTTGAGTCCAAAGGTACACATGTCGTAATTACCATTAAGACAGACCTTTGCAGTGGAGAAGTTGGAAGGGAACTCCAATAGGCAGCACTGGCGGCCCTGAACGTCGGAAACCAGAATCTGATAAGTGCCATCAGGCAAACGATAGACACCATGATTGTTGCCACCACAGTCGAACTGGCCGATTTCCATGCCTTTGGATGCTGGACGCCATGCGTCGTCAACGGTCAACGTGAAAAGGTAGTTGCCATCAGCGGGCTCATCCACACGGAACGGCTCGCTGGAAGGCAGGAGACGAGAAGAGTTTTTCCCGTCGTTGAAACTGATTTTATAATGATGGCCGCCTACACGATAATAGGCGGTCGTCGCTTGAATGTCTTTTTCTTTTTCCATATCAAAGGAAGCGTGAGTGTGTCATTAGTTCCCTGTCTCCGTGGTGTTGCGCTTGGTAGGCCAGACGGCCTTTGCCCAGTCGGTTTCGTAGTATCCGGTAGCAAACCATTTGTTTCTCAGGGCATATTTCTGAAGCGGTATGTACATGGTCACTCCACTGTATTGCAGAGGGTCAACCCTATTGTCTGAGCGATTGTTAAATACGGAATACCAATGGTCGGTATGCGCCTGACTCAAGAACATGGTAGAGAACTGAGCGTTCCAGGTTTCAAAATCCTCCTCACTGAGAGCAGCCTTCATTACGCCCCGCATGTCATAATAATCGGAGTAAGGATTTCTGTAATAATAATCCCATTTGAAATAGTTCAGCACATTGGAATAGTCCATATTGAGCAAGGTTTCCTTGTATTGCTCAAGGTATGGCTGCGTGATGCTTGCCACATACTCCAGTTTGGAACAATCCACAGCGGACAACAGGATTCCGTAGAGTTGGTCGGTGGCATAATAATTATAATAGGCATCGGTCATTCCCTCTACGTAGCCACTGTCTGAGAACATCGGGCCAATCATCTGATGGTATGGTGCCCCCTCTCCAGGCACTTCAGCCGGAGAAGCAATGATATAGCGTGTGCAGTTGCGAAGCTGATAGAGCACCTCTATGTTCTGCATAAAACAAGCATCAAAAAGAATGAAATCAACTGGGCCGAAATTCAGCAAAGCACGGCGCATGTCGTCGATGGAAAGCTGCGAACCAGCATTGGCCACGGTATTCAGGCCATTATCATAGCCAAAAGCACGACGAGGTTTGGCACCCCATGACTCTGAATGATTGGCATCAGCTTCCGGTTGGGGAGGAAGCCAACCGGAGCCATGTGACCAGAACACCAAGCGATAGTTCTGCGAAGGATAGTTGCCTTTAATGTATTGCAAAACACTGTCCAACACCTCGTATGAACAAGAGTTGAGGTCTTGCTCATAGGTTTTTACAGGGGTAAGACTGTTGAAACTTTCATTTTGGCTTGCGGCGGTTATGTCATAGATTTTAGGCAGTCCCGTGTTGTCGGTGTAAAGAATCAGATGGTCTGTCTCGCCGACGTTTTTCATGCCTCCCAGCATTTCGTTGATGTCCTTGGACATATTTCCTGCCAAAGAATTTTCTGCCGCCATATAAACAATGACTACCTTCCCGATTTGGGGATTGGGTTCTTCCTCTTGTTCGTCATTCTTGCAGGAAACAGCCACGAAAACCAGCAGCAAAAGACACAAGAAAAACTTCAGACTGGCAAAAACTTCCGTCGCAGCGTTGCGAAGAAGCGGCAAGGATGTCATATATTGATTTGTCTTATTCATAAAGCATGGCTTATATCAAGATTGACCGATAGTAAACAACTGCGTGTGTTATTGTGCGGCCTCCACCTTGTCTTGATTCATCAAATCAAGCGGATGGATGAAATGAAACTGGTCGGTCGAAATGGTTGTGACAACGCTGTTGGGCTTGGATAGCAGACGGTGTTTAACTTTCGTCAAACGTTTCTGTAATTTCTTTTTGTTCGTATCAAAAAAGACGCTGGTCGTCTGCTTGACCAGGCCCAGTTTTCCTTCCGTATATTGCTGAAGCTGAATGCTGAAAAAAGAGCGAAACGGAAGGAACTTAGTCTTTTTCTGCAACGAGATGCTATCTACCTCATTGATGTCCGTTACATAAACTTCATCTTTCCCCAACGTGAGGGAAACGCCAAAGACATAGACTTTTCCGTTCGTCTTTTCCAGGGCGAACTCATTCACTGTCTCTTTGGAACTCTTGCCTTTCTTAACCTCTTGCTTTTGCGCCTTGGCTTTCTGCTTTTTTATCTTTTCGTTACCTTCCAGACTGTTTGGCATCCTTCCGTCAGGATTCGTCTGACCGGCAACCTGTGCCCGGAGCGGCAATAGCGTTACGAACAGCATCAGGGCAAAAAGGGGCGATTTGTATTTTATATGCATCATGATGTATTGTAAGAAACAGAACACTCGGTATTGTGTGTGAAAGTGTCTCTGTGGTTTATATTTTCTTTTAAAAACAGGAAACGGGGGATTGGAATCCCCCGATTAGATGTAAAGCACAGCTTAACCCAAATAAGACTTGAGCAATTTACTCCGCGAATTAGCACGGAGACGGCGGATGGCTTTTTCCTTGATTTGTCTTACACGCTCACGGGTGAGATTGAAGCGGTCGCCAATCTCTTCGAGCGTTTTTTCTTGTTCGCCAATGCCGAAAAACATGCGGATGATATCCTTCTCACGAGGGGTCAGCGTGTCGAGTGTGCGGTCAATCTCCTTGGCCAGCGACTCGCTCACCAATGAGCGGTCGGCCATCGGTGAATCGTCGTTCACCAGCACATCCAACAGGCTGTTGTCCTCTCCCTCTACAAATGGTGCGTCAACACTGATGTGACGGCCACTGACCTTCATCGTGTCGGCCACCTTGTCAACCGGGAGTTCCAACTGCTCCGCCAGTTCCTCTGCAGAAGGACGTCGTTCGTTTTCCTGCTCAAACTTTGAAAATGCCTTGCTGATTTTGTTAAGAGAACCAACTTGATTCAAAGGAAGACGGACGATGCGGCTCTGCTCGGCCAAAGCCTGAAGGATGCTCTGGCGAATCCACCAAACCGCATAACTGATGAACTTAAAACCACGGGTTTCGTCGAATTTCTCGGCTGCCTTGATAAGACCCAGATTTCCCTCGTTGATGAGGTCGGGCAAACTCAAACCCTGATTCTGGTACTGTTTTGCTACAGAAACGACAAAACGCAAATTGGCTCTGGTCAGTTTTTCAAGCGCACGGCGATCTCCTTTACGGATACGACCGGCAAGCTCTACTTCCTCTTCCACCGTAATCAAGTCTTCACGACCGATTTCCTGCAAATACTTATCAAGCGATGCACTCTCTCGATTCGTGATACTTTTCGTAATCTTTAATTGTCTCATACAAAAGATAAAATGATTTACATGTGGCGCATACGTATGTACACAACACACGTTTGAAGTACAAAGGTACGAAAAAACATCCATACCCGTGCATTCAAACGTGTATTTTTAAGATTTATTGTACAAAAAGCTGTCGGCATCAGACTTTGATTCCTGTTTACGGCTCAAATGAAGTACAACAAATTGAATAAGTTCCTTCAGCTGACCCACGCTCAAACCTATAGGTCAGCATAGACAAATCTTACTTTTTCTCTTTCAAAAGGTCGCGGATTTCAGCAAGCAGCACTTCCTCATGGGATGGTTCGGGCTCGGGAGCCGCTTCTGCTACAGCTGCCTCTTTCTTCTTCTTGAGCTCCGTCAAACGGGTAATACCCTTAATCATGAAGAAGATGGCCAATGCGATAATCAGGAAGTCAATGACATTCTGGATGAACATGCCATAGTTCAGCGTGACAGCCTCTGTAGCCGCAGCCACCTCGTTCCCTGCCTCATCAAGAACTGCAGGAGCAGCATCCTTCAGAACCATCTTCAAGTCCTTGAAGTCAACGCCACCTGTAAGAACTCCAATAGGAGGCATAATCACGTCGTTCACCAACGAACTAACAATTTTTCCAAAAGCACCGCCGATGATAACACCGACAGCCATGTCAACCACATTGCCCTTCAGTGCAAATGCCTTGAAATCATCAATGAATTTTCCCATAATAAATTAAAGTCTTAAATTATAATAATGATAAATGTATTTTACGTTTTCCCGTTTGCAAGCCCCAAAGATGCTAAATTGTTTTAAGAGAAATATTTTTCTCACTAAAAAATTACCAAATCACTTGCAAAGTTAAAATATTTATTTGTAACTTTGTCGTTGAAATAGAAAAAAAATGATGAAAACCCGCATTTTATTATATATAATAATATGTGTCACTTTAGCACTCATCGTTTCGTGCAAGACGGCTCACTATTGTAATTGCGGTTAATTTCAGGTGTGTGCCCATAGCTCCACCAAACATCAGGTCAGTCAAGACCCAAAAAGAGAGTGAAAGCCTCCTTTCAGAGGATAAAGCTATTTATGAGATAAATAACATATTTTTTAACCCTTAAAAATTTTATAATCCAATGGCAACAAAAGTTGGTATTAACGGTTTCGGCCGCATCGGTCGTTTCGTTTTCCGCGCAGCTCAGACTCGCAATGATATCGAAATTGTAGGTATTAACGACCTTTGCCCAGTTGACTACTTGGCATACATGCTCAAGTATGACACAATGCACGGTCAGTTCGACGGCACTATCGAGGCAGACGTTGAGAACTCTCAGCTCATCGTTAACGGCAAGAAGGTACGCGTAACAGCAGAGCGCAATCCTGCAGACCTCAAGTGGAACGAGGTTGGCGCAGAGTACGTTGTTGAGTCAACTGGTCTCTTCCTGACTCAGGAGAAGGCTCAGGCTCACATCGAGGCTGGTGCTAAGTACGTAGTTATGTCTGCTCCTTCTAAGGACGCTACTCCTATGTTTGTTTGCGGTGTAAACTTCGACAAGTATGTAAAGGGTACTCAGTTCGTTTCTAACGCTTCTTGTACTACAAACTGTCTTGCACCTATCGCAAAGGTTCTGAACGACAACTTCGGTATCACAGAAGGTCTCATGACAACCGTTCACTCTACAACAGCTACTCAGAAGACTGTTGACGGTCCATCTATGAAGGACTGGCGTGGTGGTCGTGCTGCTTCTGGCAACATCATCCCATCTTCTACAGGTGCTGCTAAGGCTGTAGGTAAGGTTATTCCTGAACTCAACGGCAAGCTCACAGGTATGTCAATGCGTGTTCCTACTCTTGACGTTTCTGTAGTTGACCTCACAGTAAACCTCGCTAAGCCTGCAACTTACGATGAGATTAACGCTGCTATGAAGAAGGCTTCTGAGACTCCAATCGAAGAAGGTGGTCTGAAGGGTGTACTCGGTTACACTGAGGACGCAGTTGTTTCTTCTGACTTCCTTGGCTGCACACTCACTTCTATCTATGATGCAAAGGCTGGTATCGCTCTTACTCCTACATTCGTTAAGGTTGTAAGCTGGTACGACAACGAGATTGGTTACTCTAACAAAGTTCTCGAGCTCATTGCACACATGAAGAAGGTAAACGGCTAATCTAAATAGTCAAACGATTTAAAACCGTTAATCATGAATGGGGATGCATCATCACCGATGCATCCCCTCTTTTGTTATTCTATACCCACCTGTATAACCAACGTTTTGTACACTAATTTACACGGTAAAATAATCAAAGCCAACGATGGTGTGAACGAAACGACGGACGTAGTCGAACGCCGTGGGTGGCCATTGAAAGCCGAAACGGTAAAGAACCTGGGTGGTATAGTCATTGTCAGACTCAATCCAGCGCATGTCGTGGCTATTGCTGAGATTGTAGGCCATCAAGGGACGGAGGAGGGTAACAAGGTCGGGATTGGACATCATTTGTTCAAGAGCCTTCTGGAAATCCTCCTTCTCCACCCGAGGAAGCTTGATACCGGCAATGGCGAAACCCGTAAGGATGTCTGCCATATACTGACGGTGGACGTTGTAGGGATGAAAAACAGTACACTCACGAGGAGTGGTTGCGAGAAGCATGATGGCATGAGCCACCTCATCGACGGGCGAGAACTCGAATACCTGACTAAGCGCTTCGTAAGGCACCATGCCAATGATAACGTAGGCACGGAGCAGGGCCAAGAAATTGTTCGTGTTGAAATTAATCTGGAACTCGCCGTCCTTCTGGCGTGCAGATAGGTTGCCAACGCGCATAATCTTGGCATTTAGGCCTTGGTTGGCGATGGCATCGAGGACTAACTCCTCTGCCTTGTATTTGGAATAGACATATTTATTCTCGTCAATGTTTTGGCCGAGCCAAAGGTCTTGCTCCGTGAGTTTGACATCAGGACCAGGGAAACCATCGACACTGAGACCGGCAATACTGGTTGTAGAGATATGGATAAGACGGGAACCTGTGCGCAAACAGAAAGTGATGAGATGGCGCACAGACTCGATGTTGACCATTTCGATGTCATTGCCGGCAGAGAAGTGCTTGACATTAGCGACGCAGTTGACAACAGTCAATTGATTGTTGAGACTATCGAAGGCTTCGGGCTTGATAACCTCGGCAGCAAAGACTTGAACGCGATTATCGAAGTGACGGAAAGCTTCGGTCTTACCAAAATAGTAGAAGTACAAGGATTTGAGTCGGCTGAAAGTCTTTTCGTCGCTCTTTGCCCGGATAGGACAGAGGATGCGGCACTCGTAATGCAATAGCAACTCATTGAGGATGTGCATACCGAGGTAACCTGTAGCGCCTGTAAGCAATACATCGCCAATGGGCTGACGCTCGCCATTGCGGAAAGCATCAAGAGTATTGGCTGCCAGAACCTCCCTTACTCCACATGGAAGGGAAACGACTGTACCATCATTCGCAGCGGGCAGAACGGCGGCAGCTCCTTTCCCTTGAACCCTGTCCTTTTGGGAAAGGGATACAGATTGGGGCTGTAATTTCTCTTTTGCCAAAAAGACGGCGAGAGAACGGGGAGTCTTTTGGTTGAACAAGTCGTTAAAGACAATCTGCACACCATGCTTGCCGGCCTCCACAATTACTTTGATAGCATTGAGACTGGTGCCGCCAATCTCGAAGAAGTCGTCGAGGGCACCCACTTGCTCAATGCCGAGAACCTCAGCGAAGATGTTTGCAAAAAGCTGCTCCGTTTCGCCTTCGGGAGCGACGTATTCTGTGGCACGTTTCAATTCGGGCACAGGCAGCGCCTTGCGATTAATCTTGCCGTTGGGTGTCATGGGCATGGTTTCGAGACACATGTAGGCATCAGGCACCATGAACTCAGCCAATGACGATGCAGACAGAGCAGCACGAATAGAGTCCTCACTGAGAGAAAAGCCATCAGCCACAGTATAATAAAGTACGAGATGTTCGTTGCCCATAACCTTGCGAACTTCGGCTGCTGCCTGACGGATGCCGTCTATGTTCAGTGCCTTGCTCTCGATTTCGCCGAGTTCAATGCGGAAGCCACGCAATTTCACCTGGGTATCTATGCGCCCAAGGTACTCAATCTGTCCGTCGTCGTTCCAACGGCAAAGGTCGCCCGTGTGATACATCTGGACTGGGCGCCCCCAACGGTCAGCCTCAACGAAGGGACAATCGACAAACGACTTGGCCGTGCGTTCAGGCAGTCGCCAGTAACCCCATCCCACTTGTACTCCGGCAAAGCAGAGTTCACCAGCCACCCCCTGTGGCACAAGATGTCCTGCGGTATCGACGATGAAATTCCAGTTGTTGGCAACGCTTTGGCCAATGGGAATGTTTTCCACGCGGCATCCTGGAGCAATCCTATAATAAGAAGTGTCGTCGGTACATTCGGTAGGCCCGTAAACGTTGATTATTTCGATGCGGTCGCTAAAAACACCGTCCATTTTCTCACCACCACCGGTAATAAAGCGGATGGGCAGGTCGTCGAAGGTGTTGAGCAACAAACAAGTCATGGCTGTCGAATAGCCACCACCAGTGATGCGGTGTTCAATGAGGAACTGACGGATGGCATTAAGATCCTTGCGGATTTCCGTCGGCATGATATGGAACGAACCGCCAAGGGTGAGCACGGGATACATGTCCTCGATGTGGGCGTCGAACGAGAACGAACGATGGCCACTGATGCGGTCTTCGGACGTCAAATGCTCCATATCGATGACCACGGCAATGAAATTCCTCAGACCAGCCTGATGGAGCATGGCGCCTTTCGGCTTTCCTGTGGAACCACTGGTGTAAATCATGTAAGCGAGGCCGTCAGGCTTCGACAGGTCGATGGGGACGTCCGACGAAGAACCGTCGGAAACAGTACCCTCAGCCATGAAGTCATCAATGAAGAAAGTCTTGGCTAAAGCAGTATCAAAATTCCCTTCTGCTTTTTTTGCTTCAAGTACTTCATGCGTAGTAATCAAAACCTTCGACTCGGAGTTCTCCAACATATAACTCAGACGCTCATTGGGATATTCGAAGTCAAGAGGCGTATAAGCGGCGCCAGCTTTGTGGATGGCAAGGACGGAGAGTGGAAACTCTTTGGTGCGGTCAAGCATGACGCAGACGAAATCATCGGGCTTTACACCAAAGTCGATGAGCCGATGAGCCAGTGCATTAGCGTAACAATCCATTTCAGCGTAAGTCAGTTGACTGTCCTTATCCACGACGGCAGGGGTATCGGGAGTCCGTTGCACCTGTTCTGTAAAGAGGTTGGCGAAAGTCTTGCTCAGATCCACGTCAATATCCTTACCCTTACCTATATGATTGATAAGATGTGCCGCTTCGTTGTCACTGACGATACTGATACTATCAATAGCATCGTCAGCATGTGCCATCATCTGCTCCATCGTGGCCTTCATTGCATCGGCCATCATGCGCATGGTTTTTCGGCTGTTCATGGCCAGGCTCGATTCCATGCGGATGTCATAATTATCGCCCACTATGAATCTATGAGCCAGCATGTCGTAGAATACGTCGCCACGATCCTGCTGCACGAACTTACAGTGCGTATCACCAAAGTGGTATTCCTCTTCCCAGCCGGGCAGAGCCGTAAAATTAAACGAGATTCCAGGCTGCACACCTAAGTCACGGCAGAAGTGAGAGAAGGGATAGGCCAATTGCGACAACGTGGCCTTCATTTCTGTATGGACTATAGCGATATACTCGCGCACGCTCTGCTCCTTCCGAATCTCCATCATAAAAGGAATCGTACGCACGAACATGCCGTAAGCCTGCTTCACACGCGGATCACGACGACCATGAAAGATGGTCGTGTAGGCCACCTTCTCCTCGCGCAATAGTCGGGCAAGCACATAGCTAAACGCTGCCTGGAATATCTGATACGGAGCAAAGCCATTTTCCTTGCACCAGTCATCCACCATTACCCGGTTGATGTAAGCAGACTCCTGCCCCATCTCGCCCACAGGATTCTCGGGCCGTACCGACAGCGTCGCCAAATCTACTCCCGCATATTTCTCTTGCATCACCGCCTTCGCCTGCTCATATTCCTTATTGCCTAAGCAAGCAGACTCATCCTCGGCAGCCTCCAGCATTCCGTATTCCTGTACGGGAAGCGGTTTACCCTCGTATGCCAATGGCAGGTCTCGCTGTGGGAACAAGGTCAAGTAGCTTGTCCCATCGGTGACCATGTGATGAATATCGACCAACAGGTAACGCTTTTCAGGGGTGGTCACGAGCTCCACACGTATCAACGGCTCGTCGCCCATGATATCGAATGGTCTGCAAAAGGCATGGTGGGCATAGTCTTGGAAGTCTGTCTCTGTCATCTCACGACGAACGATGGTAAGACGCTTTGTCTCATCCACATACTGCCGTGGTTCACCTTTTTCATCGATAAGGAAGCGCAAACTCAGTTCCTTGCGGGCGGCAAAAACGGTCTGCAAAGCAGCGTCCAAGCGGTTGAGGTCTATCTCGTCGTTCAATGGTACGATGCAGGGGACATTGTACTGCATGACGTGAGGAAACTTCAGACAATCGTAAAATACGCCAAGCTGAGATTGAAGCAAAGGAAAAGTAACCATAAGCGAATCATTATTGCAATATTATTCAAAGAAACCAAATCCACCAATCGCTTTCAGCATACGCTCCACATAGTCCCAAGAGGTGGGTGAAAATGCAAAGCCAAGGCGATAAAGCACCTGCGTGGTATAGTCATTATCCCTATCCACATCGGTTGTCTTCTGTCCGTGAGCCATATCCTGATAGGCTAAAAGCGAAGCCAACTGGCGTGCTTTCTGCGGATTGTCCTTAGCGGCTTCCATCGCTTGGGCAAATTCTTCCTGTTCTACGAACTGAATGCCATTACCCACAGTGGAAAGCCCCATGAGCACATCGCCTAGGAACTGGCTGTGAATGTTGTAGGGATGGAAGACCGTGCAGTTGGATGGCGTGGTGGCCAAAAGCACGATGGAATGGCTCACCTCATTGATGGGCGAGAACTCCACCCGCTTGTTGCGCATTGCGTATGGGCAACAACCCAGCATGTTGTAAACCCGGATGCGCCCCATGAATGAATTGGTAGAGAAGTTGGCCTGGAACTCACCGTCGGAGGAACGGGCTGCAAGATTGCCCACACGCATAATCTTGGCTTTCAGTCCGTGATTGATAATCGCATCAAGGATGAGTCGCTCGGCCATGAACTTTGAGTAAATGTACTTGTTTCCAAGATATTGCCCCATGTATAGCCGCTGTTCGGTGAAGACTGGAGATTGGAGAGTGGCTGCACATGAATTCATCTTCGATTTTCCATCTTCAATCCACAGGCCGCGCGTACTGGCCGTAGAGATATGGACAAGCGTGGCACCTGTCTTGATACAGAAATCCACACAGCGCTGTGCGCCGCCAATGTTCACATCCTCTATCTCCGTACCCTCAGAAAAGTGCTTGACAATCGCAGCACAATTAAAGACCGTGGATAACGGATAGTCGATATCTGCCAACTTCTCCGTCAGGTCTTCGGTCACGTCACCAAGGATGACGTGGATGCGAGTACCAAAAAGGGACTTGAAGGAGTCGGCAAAGTAGTAGAAGAGGAGGGTGCGCAGACGGCTCTCGGCCTTTTCCTTTGTCTTGCCACGCACCAGACAGTAGATATGCTCTGCATCGGAATTGATCAATTCGTGCAGAATGTGAATACCCAGATATCCCGTGGCACCCGTCAGGAGCACATTACCTAACTTGCGGAGCTCACCTTTACGGAAGTTGTCGAGCGTATTCTGTTGGAGAAGGTCGTTAATGGCAGTATAGTCGAAGTCCTTCTCCGAAGGAACTGCGGACGTGGAAGACTCAGAGGGTACAGACTCGCCAGTGATGAGTTGGGCAAGCTGACGTGGAGTCGGATTGGCAAAGACATCGCCGTAGGCCACATGCAGTCCGGCTTTGTCGGCTTCAATGATGACACGGGTTACGACCAACGAGGTACCACCCAACTCAAAGAAGTTGTCGGTAGCCCCTACCCTTTCCATCTGCAAGATGTCGGCAAAGATGTCACAGAAAGCCCGTTCGGTATCATTGCCCGGAGCCACGTATGCCGATGTGACGGCCAATTGCGGTTCGGGCAAAGCCTTCACGTCTGTCTTGCCGTTGGGGGTCATAGGCATTTCCTTCAATTGCAAATAAGCCGTTGGCACCATGTACTGTGTCAGACTCTTGGAGATTTCAGCCTTCAATGCGTCCGGCGCAATCTCACGGTCGGCTGTGTAATAGGCACAGAGATGTTCCTTACCACCCAGTTTGCGGATGAGAATCACCACTTTCTTCATGCCTTCCACCTTCAGCATCACATTCTCTATTTCACCCAATTCGATACGCAGGCCACGAAGTTTAATCTGATGGTCGGTACGTCCGAGTATCATGACATCTCCATCTGGCAACCACTTCGCATAGTCGCCTGACTTATAGACACGCACACCATGATAATCCACAAAGCGTTCACGGGTCATCTGGTCAAGATTATTGTAGCCACGAGCCACGCCACGGCCACCAATGTACAATTCACCTACCACTCCTGCAGGCAACTCGTTGCCGTCGCTGTCAACCACAAACTCCTTCACGTTGAGCTGGGGCTTGCCCACAGTAACCAACTTCGCATGGGTCAGTTCCTTGTTGTTCGAGGCCACGGTAATCTCCGTCGGACCATAGCAATTGAAGATGCGGGCCTGGGTGACACTGCGCATTTTTTCCAACAGGCTTTCGCTGAACTTCTCACCACCAGCACGACATATCTTGACCTGGGAGATGGCATTGCAGAAGTCATCACTGGTGAGCCACGTCTGCCAACGGGAAGGCGTACCCGACACCATGTTGATATGCTGTTCTTGAATGAGATGGGCCAGGTCAATCGGGTTGTTGGCTTGTTCCTCTGTAGCTACGATGAGCGTCTTGCCATTAAAATAGGCCATACCAATGTCCTGCAAAGCTGCATCAAACGAAATGGTGGTTACGCTGAGTATGCGGTCGGCATCGGTCAGCACCCCATGGGCAAAAACGTTGGCCGGATGCCCATAGAGATAGTTGCAAATACCTTCGTGACGCAACATCACACCTTTCGGACGTCCTGTGGAGCCACTGGTATAGATTAAGTATGCGAGGTCATCGGGGGTCAGGTTCACAGAGGGTTCTGAGGACGTAGAAGAAGAAGCCAGGAGGTCTTCGACGTTGAGTACTTTCTCAGCATCGAAACCAGTGGCCTTCTCCGAGTTCTCTGTAGTGATAATATAACGTGCCTCGCTATCCTCCAAGATGAGTTTGACACGGTCTGCCGGGTATTCCGGGTCACAAGGAATATAGGCAGCCCCCGCCTTCAGCACACCGAAGAGTGCCAGGATGAGGCGGCTAGTACGCGGCAGGAGCAGGGCCACCCGGTCGCACTCCTTCACACCACGCTGATGCAGGGCGGCAGCGATGCGGTCGGTCAGTTCATCCATTTCCTGATAGGTGTATCGACCATCAATGGCCACAAGTGCCTCATGATTGGGCTGTATCTTGGCAAAATGGCCGATACATTCATGGAAGAACTTGAAAGGTGCCTCACCCGTGGCCGTCTGGCGCAGGCGAGACAATTCCTCTTCCTGCTGCTTGCTTACGATAGAAAGCTGACGCACCTTGCCCTCCGGCTGTGCCATCATCCGATGGGCCACAGCCACAATACTCTCGGCCAGCGATTGTGCCAACCGTTTCGAGTACAGGGCATCGTCGTATTGTACGACTACTCCACAAGACTCTATCTTAATGTTAATCTTGAACTTCGGTACGTTTAGTTCCAGTAATTCTTGACCTATAGGTTTCCCACCTACGGTATATTCCGACAGGACACCCACCTGATAAGCGTATGCGATGGCAGGACGGAAACCATAGTCGGAGGCAATGCGTGCAAAGGGATAGTCCTCGTGGCGCAGGGTCTCATCAAAAGTTTCACTGGTCTTCTGCAAGAACGCCCCAACCGTCACGTCCTCTACATTCAGGCCCAGGGCCAGTGTATTGACGAACATGCCCACCGTATCGGCTATCTTCAGGTTCGAGCGCCCACTGCTGACGGTGCAAAGATACACCTCGCGGTTGTTGACATAACGCGACACCACGTAGGCTGTGGCGGCAAGGAACAAGTGGGCAGGCGTTATCTCATGCTGACGGCAGAAAGCCGTAGCCTGTTCATAGTCGGGCAGACAGACTGCCTCGCCAATAAATCCCTGTTGCTCGCTTTTGGGAAGGTCTGCAGGAATCTCGCTGGCTCCTTCACACGTTTGCAACATTTCGGCAAAGAACTGCTGCGAGGCACGGAATGCTTCCCCTTCTTCAGCCCGCCGCTGGTCGGTCACGAAATCGAGGTAAGTATAGCTTTCTTTCTCCAGGGAACGGCCTTCCAGCAAATCACCAATCTGACGAATGAGCAAGTCGGCAGAACCACCGTCGAAAACCAGATGATGAACATCCATCAGCAAATGTACGCTGCACTCTGTCTTTACGACTTCAAAGCGGTAAAGTGGTGGTTGATGCAAATTGAAGGGACGCACAAACTCGTTCTTGTAGGAGGACAATTCCTCATCCTTCATCTCCGTAACAGGTACCTCCACAGCCGTGTCGAGGGCCACCTTCTGCACGATGCCGTCGCCCTGTGTCGTGAAATACACACGCAACTCAGGATGAGCCTCCACTACACGTTTCACGGCATCAACCAGCTTGCTGGCATCCGTACCGTCTGGATAGGACAAGAGATAAGGAATATTGTATATCGTAGAGGTAGGATTCTTCAAGCAGTCGAAATACACTCCCGTCTGAGCGTAGGAAAGCGGCGCCTCCTCTACGCTGTCCGAAGAGTCTTGACGGCTTTGTTCTTTCTTTTCCTTGATAGAGCCAAAGGAACCATCCATCATCTTTTTCAGAATTTCGTTTTCGATGCTTTGCAACGTTCCCGTCTTTACAAACGTCTTTGAATCCAGCGCCACGCCATAGCGCTTATTCACCTGCACAGCTAACTTAATGGCAGAGATGGAGGTAAGTCCGACGTAGCCCAGGACGGTCGTAATGCCGAAATCCGTGTTGCCGACAATGGCGGCGACCATGTCCTTCAGTTCCTGCTCCAACACATTCAGCGGGGCGGCAAATTCTTCACGATTCTCTCTCCCCTTCTCACTTCTTACAGGCTTCGGCAGTGCCCGCTTATTTACCTTTTGGTTCTGGTTCAGGGGGATGGCCTCAATCTGCATGGTCACGGCAGGCACCATGTAGGGCGGTTTCCTGTCAAGAATAAATTGATTGAGTTCTTCGACGTCTATCTGCTTGTCGCTGACGATATAGGCAGCGATGAACTTTCCGCCATTCTCCTCATCAAATGCCTGCACCGTGGCATCCTTGATGTCCGGGAACTCACGGATGACACTCTCCACTTCCTTCAGTTCGATGCGGAAGCCACGAATCTTCACCTGTCCGTCACGACGACCCACAAACTGGATGTTCCCGTCGGGCAGATAGCGCACGATGTCACCAGAACGATAGACACGACGGTATTTTTCATTCTCCGTAAACGGATTGGTGATATACACCTCTGCCGTCTTCTCTGGACGGTTCAGATAGCCACGGCTCACCTGCGGGCCACTAATCCAAAGTTCACCTGCTGCACCCACGGGCTGACGATGGCCCTGCGGGTCAACCACATACAGACGCATGTTGTCAAGCGGCTTGCCAATAGGAATTTCTTTCATCTTCTCCTTGACGAGGTAGGTCGTCGTAAAGATGGTACACTCCGTCGGGCCATAGCCATTGTAGAAGTTGTATTCCTTGGGAGGTGTCAGCGAAGCCAGCTTCTCACCGCCCGTGGAGAGGTGCAACAGCGAATGGTTCTCAATGCCAGTGGCAAACTGGTAAGCCACCTGCGTCGTCATGAACGAATGAGTAATACCGTTTTGCTCAAAATAATCGTTCAGAGCCACCAAGTCGAGGCGCAACTCCTCGGGAACGATGTAAAGCGTGGCACCAGACGTAAGGGCAGGATACATGTCCATCATACAGGCATCAAAGCCATAGCTGGCGTATGCAGCGACCCGATGCTCAGGTCTCAGGTCATAGCGACGCTGATACCAGTGGCAGAAAGCCACCAGGTTTCCATGCGTCAGCTGACAGCCCTTCGGCACCCCTGTCGAACCAGAAGTGTAGAGAAGGATGAAAAGATTCTCCGGCTTCGGTTCCGTAGGTTGCTGTGCCACGGCAACACAACCTTCAATATCCTTCGTCAGCAAGACCTCCCCCTTGTACTCATCCACGATGGGGCGCAGTTCTTCATCCGCAATCAACAGTTTTGCTCCTGCATCCTGCATCATAAAGTTCAGGCGCTCTTTCGGATAGGTAGGGTCAAGCGGTTGGTAGGCACAACCGGCCTTGAGCACTCCGAGCGACGCAATGGCCATCCACTCACAGCGGGGAATAAGTACCGAAACTACGTCTTCGGCTCCAAGCCCCTTACCGGCAATGTAGCTTGCGATGCGGTCACTAAGGTCGTCCACGTCGGCGTATGTATAATGCCTATCCTTATAGACCACGGCTACGTTCTGAGCTGTAGCCTTGGCTTGGCGGCGGAACAACGAAACGATGGTCTGTGTATCGTCGTAAGGAACATCCGTCTGGTTAAACGCATCGAGTTTCTCCACCTGCGACGCCGTGGAAAGCTCCACATCACGCAAATATTCCTGGGTGAGGAAATCGTTCAGCACGGCCTCGTAACTCTCCAGGAACTGTTCAATCAGGTGTTGGGAATACTCATTGCTGTTGTATTCTGCCTTTACATGATATTTGCCACCCAAGATGAAAGTTTTGATATAAAGCGAGGCGGCCAGCGTACTGTTACAAAGGCGCACGGTCTTCATCGGTTTTCCGCACAGTTGTTCCTGGGAAAACAGAATGCCGTGCCAAGCAAACATGGAATTGCTTTGCAGGCCAAGGTCGTTGACGACATCGCTGAAAGAATATACTTCATGTTTCCGGCAACCGCTCATCTGCTCTTGCCCCGCCTTCAGAAAGTCAATCACTTTCGTGTCACTATCGAACTTGGCATAGACGGGCAGCGTCTTCACGGTCATTCCGACGGAATGGAGGAAACGCTTGTCTGAACGTCCATTGTAAACCGTCGTGAAAAGCGACTCCTGCTCGTTATTGTATTTTGCAAGCAGATAGGCGTATGCCATTGTGAAGAAATTGCTCTTGAAAACGCCTTTCTCCTTGCAAAACGCTTCCACCTGCTCCATTGCGACATGCAACGTGCGTAGCATACTGTCCTCCGCGTGTTCTTCAATCTCCAAGTCGGGCATCAGTTGTGTGAACGTATCGCCACAGTCAAAGTTCTGGGCATACCATGCCTTGCCCTCGTCGAAAGCCTCCGTCTTGCGCAGTTCTGCCTCTGTCAGGGCTACCTCAGCCATCGTAAGGGACTCTGGGGAAAGAGTCTCACCACGATAAGCGGCATCCACGTCAGCCAGTATCACTTTCAGCGTCGTACCGTCAGCAATGATGTGGTGGGGATCCAGAAAGAAATAGAAATGTTCCTTGTCACGCAGCAGACGAATATGAAACAGGCGGTCGCCATAGATATTGAAAGGGACTATCAGCTGCTGTTTCACTTTCTCTATGTCGTCTATCTCCTCCACTGCCAATGTAAACGTCTCGGTGTCGTCAATCGTCTGCATGGGTTCACCCTCGTCGTTCAGTTCAATTCTCGTAAACAACGTGGGATGAGCCTGAACGGCAGTTTCAATAGCCATTCGCAGCCGTTCCGCATCAAGACTTCCGTCCAATATATATAAATAAGGTACATTATAACAAGGTTCCCCTGCATGTGCTACACACTCTACATAGAGACCATATTGCGATTTTGATAAAGGTGTTGCCGTCTTCATGGTTTTTCCGATTTTATGATTTTGCGTTTATAGGTTCAAATTATAAATGATACCTGTTTTTACCATTTCGTTGAAAAGATTTTAGGAGAGAAGTTCACAGAGAACCATCCCCATCGAAGGTTACCGTCACCACGATCACGTTTCAGTCTTTCCATGGATTCGGAACCTGTCATATAAGTGAAACCCGCCGAGAAACTAACCAGGTCTTGCAGTTTATAAGATGCCGTCACCTCTATCTCATGGCCAAGCGTCATGTCCATGTCTTCAAGTTTCGTTGCCATGGCCAGATAATGGTAGGCCACACCGATATGCAGATTCTTGACAGGCTTGACGAAAGCACCGACAAAGGCATTCTGCAAACCCGGAGAGAAAGTATTGACGAAATTGCTGAGGTAGAAAAAGTCCATGGCACCATAGAACTTATGCTGAGAACCATAGACTGGCAGGAAATATTTTATTTTTTCATGCTTGGGCATTCCTAACGTTCCCGGTTTGGGCACAGGCATGTAGTCGTCACCACTCAGGTAGTCAAAACCCACTTGGAAACCAAACATGTCCCGGGGGGTCCAGGTAGCCAGGCCGCTGGCCATCCAAGCATCAATTTCAGCCCCTTCCTCGTTCCGGCCCATCTGCCGATAGTAGGAACCCTCTACCGACCAACGCTTGGGACGGAAGGAAATATATCCACCCACCACCTGCTGGTATTCTATATGGGGAGCATAATCATTCTTTCCGCCTTCATAGCCCGCTTGCATACCCACATTCATTCCAAGCAACGACACACCCAGAGGCACCTTGGGCACATCGTAGTGATACCAAAGCGTATGCATCGTCTTGTAAGGCTGCACCCCGTTTTCCTTATTATAATAGGTACCGCCATCGACATTATTCGAATTTTGGTTATAGGCCAGAATGGCGTGAGCCTTATGGCCATGTCCCTCATAGCCCAGTTTGAACACATCGTGCGCAAGGGCGGTCATGGCCCAGTCGTTGGGGCCAATGATGCGCTCGTCGTCGTAGGCCAGAGCCTGACGACCCATTTGCATGAAAAGGCCCGTCTTGTCCGAAAGCTTTGCCCAAGCCTCAGAAAGGCTGAGGGCATTGTTTCCTTTCATGCCCCAGACACCCAAACTCTGTGCCACGACTTTGGCCTCCACGGCAAAACGGTTCAACGGTTTCTCCGCCGAAGCGAAATTCTTCCGAAAGTCCACGGTCAATCGTGCACGGTTCATCAAGAACTTAGCCTCGTTCTCCTTTTCCGAATCCCCATCACCTTCCCTGATCATTCCGCCGTTCCGAAGCTCACCGTGAGTCAGCATTTGCAAACCAATGTCAAATTGGTTTTCCTTATCTGCCTGCTGTCCCCACGCCGTAATTGGTAAAAGCAATACAACGGCCAAGCAACAGGGACGTATAAAAAACCTGTTGTGTTTCATGGTAAATGGTATGTGTTTTCATTCAGACCTATTCAAAATCAAACAGACTAATAAATCCTGTCAGTTTGAACACGTCCTTGATGTCATCGTTCAGGTTGCGCATCACCACCCGGCTGCCTCCAGCCTTGGCACCCTTCATAATGCTGATTAAAATACGCAAACCGTTAGAAGCAATGTATTCCAGCTTCTCACAGTCAATAATGACATCCTTACCATCGGTCTTGTAAAGAGGCTGTAAAGTCTTCTCTGCCTCCAAAGCAGCCACCGTGTCCATTTCTCCCTCAAGGCTGACAAAAAATTTGCCTTCTCTTTCTTCAATCGTTGTTTTCATAATATATTATAAATTAAAAGTTTTCACAGTTCCCGCTCCAAAATCCGGATGGCGTCCCTCCCCTAAGGGGGGAGGTTAGGAGGGGGCTTTCATTCTTCACTCTTCATTCTTCATTCTCCAATCCTCTTCCTCAACGTCAATATATTCTTACCATCCACCCGCTCATAATTGATGCTGTCCATCAAATTCCTGACAAGGTGAATGCCTAATCCTCCTATCGGTCTCTCTTCCACAGACAATGTAGTATCTACCTGAAGCGCCTTCGTCGGGTCGAAAGGCACACCCGAATCAACAATGATAAACTTCAGCCAATGCCTGTCAGACTTGGCAAAGAGGGTGATACTGCCTTCCACTCCGATGGGATAGGCATAGTTCATCACATTGACCACAGCCTCTTCCACTGCCAATCGGACATTGCCCGCCAACTTTGCCTCCATATCCAGTTGAGTGGTCACATCCTTGATAAAGGTGTTCAACTGCTCTATCTTACGCAGGTCGTTCGTCAACGTCAGCGTCTCCGACAGCACATCCTGCTCCGTTTCCGGCGAGTAGAGTATGGCCAGCATGGTCAAGTCGTCACTTTGCTCTGCGTTTTCCACAAACGAATCCACAGCACCAGTCATCGTCTGCAACAGAAGATGAGGACGATTTTCAGGACTGCATGGCTGTAGCACCCCCTTGACCCTTTCCTCTCCAAACTGCTTATGCTGAAGATTCTTTGCCTCCGTCAGTCCGTCGGTGTATAAAAACAGCAGTGAGCCTGGCCGAAGCATGTATTCTTGCGCCTCATATTTCACATCCTCAAAGATGCCGACAGGCAGGTTGGGCTTTGCATCCAACACTTCAGCCGTTCCCTTGCCCTGGGACATCCAGTCGCGGACAATCAACGGACGGTCATGACCGGCATTGCAATAGCGCAGTCGTCCCGTAGGCAAGTCGAGCACACCTAAGAAGAGCGTGACAAACATATTCGACTCGTTGCCATGACAGGAAGTCGCATTGATATCCTGCATCATGCGGGCAGGATTGTTTTCATGGGCCGAGGCAGAACGGAACAAAGAATGCGTTACCGCCATCAGCATGGCCGACGGAACACCTTTGCCACTCACGTCGCCGATGCAGAAAAACAGTTTCTCGTCGCGCAGGAAGAAGTCGAAAAGGTCGCCACCTACCTCACGGGCAGGCACCAACGAACCGGCCACACCGACGTCGCTCCGCATGATACTGTTCTCCCGTGGCAACATCTGCGTCTGGATATCCTTTGCAATGCGTAGTTCGCTGCTAATCCGCTCCTGCTCCATCTCCGTCTCCTGCAACCGGCGCTGACTCCGTGCAAACAACTGGATAATGAAGCCTAACACCACAAGGCCCGCCAAGGCCATCAACATGATATTGCCCCGCATCTGGTCCAGCTTGCCGAACGCTTCGTCGTCATAGCACACGACCACCATCAGCCAACGGGGACTCTTCTTCTTCACAGCATAATACACATGGCCCGCATCCCCTCTCTCATCAACGAACGGAAAGCCTGTCACACGCCCATTAACCCTTTCCTCCTTCACCACCGTGCTGTCATTCACCATGTTGACAATCTGCTGAACCAACTGCGGACTGGCCAAACTGTCTGCCGGACCGGCAATCAACTCGCCCGAATCTCCCATGACCAACGTGAAGGAAGAAGGGTAACGATGGTTCATGTTCACCACCTCGCCAATCCAGTCAATGTCGAGGTCAACAGCCAGCACGGCCACGGGCGTACCGCTTTCATCCTTTATGGGCATAGCATACGTGGTGACGACAGTCTGTGCGCCCTCTGCATCCAAATAGGCCGGCGACCAGTTGGTGATTTCGCCTTTCATGGCCAACTGATAGGGAAGCATTTGTGTATAGTCGTGCTTCTCTGAACCGATTTGCACCAAACAGGCATCATCCTCCGTCTGACGGGCGTAGGGTTCATAAAGCCGCCCTTTCAATGGGTAATAATAAGGTTTGAAAGCAAGGGCAGCCCCGATGATGTTGTCGTGCTCATCCTTCACCATGTTGTAAAGCAACTGGTTCAAGTGTTCAGGGTCATCCAAGTTGGCCTCCACATGCCACTGTTGGTTACAGACAGCCACTTCTGCCATCGACATGATTTCCTGGATGCGAAGCGCCGAGGTAACCAACTCGAAAAAAGCACTCTTTTCCAGTTCCCTCTCCATCAGCTCCCGCGTATATTGGTAGCGGACGAGAGAGATAACCTCCAACAGCACAGCTGCCAGGATGACGATAACGAGCATGGCTCGTTTCCTTAACCACTCGAAAAGCTTTTTCATGTATCAAATTTATATGGGCACAAAGGTAGCGGAAAAAATCATTTTCCCCAACAAAAAACAATATTTTTTTGATATACAGCCTCCTTAATGCTTCATCGCCCGGTCCATCTCGCGGCGGTCTTCCTTCGCCTTCAACGTCTGCCGCTTGTCATACTCCTTCTTGCCCTTCGCATACGCAATGTCCAGTTTGGCCAACCCGTTCTCGTTAATATACAACTGTACAGGCACAATCGTAAAGCCCGGTGCCTTTGAGTCCGATTCCAGATTGCGCAGTTCCTTCTTGTTCAACAGCAGCTTACGCTCCCTGCGTTCCAGATGGTTATTGTACGAACCCGCCAGATACTGCGCCACATACATATTCTTCACCCACAACTCCCCATTGACAAAATAGCAATATGTATCCACCAGGCTCGCCTTGCCCGCACGGATGCTCTTCACCTCCGTACCCGTCAAGACAATCCCCGCCGTATAGGTATCAATAAACTCAAAATCAAAAGCCGCCCGCTTGTTCTTAATCAGCACGGCAGCATTCTTTATCGTGTCCTTCTTCTTTGCCATTTTTCGCTTTTCACTTTTTTTACAATCATCCGCAATCATCCGACAACGCCCCAAAGGGGCAATGAGCCATCAACCCTGGGCATCGCCCTGGGGAACTATAAACCTCTCTTTGTGTTCCACTACATATTGCGCCACGGCTGGAGTCGTTTCCTCCTGGAAATCATCCAGAAAGTCATCCCCCAACTCGTTCAGCTCCTCCAGCTGCTCATAAAGCGCCATGAACTCCTCGTCGCTCATTTCAGCCTCCAGCACCTCGCGATTCCGATGATACTCCGACTTCACGCTGTAAATCAGCTTCGAAAGTTCCTTCATCCCCCACTCCTTCTTCAACACATACGGGAACGGCCCTTCCAGCACATATCCCGCATACCCATTCAGAATCAGCTGGATGAAACCACCCTCCATCACCTCCTCCAACAGATACCTGTATGCCAGCAGCGTATGCTGGTCGGTGTTCAGCATACCCATGTTCTCTGCCGTCAGCCCACCGCCGACAGATACCAAATAAGCATCCGTTACATACACAATAAAGTCCGCAGCGGACAACTCCTCATATTTTTGCAGGATGTCAGACTCGCTCAATGCCATAATTTTCTCTTTTTTTTCAATATCTCCGTGCAAAGTTACAAATTTAAAACATTACGACAGAAGAAGTTTACGGAAAAAGAACAAAATAAGAGCAGAAGATTTTTTGTTCCGAACTCAAAATCTTCCCACGCCGAACTGAAAAAGTTTATTCTCGTCGCCATATTTTTTATTCTCGACGATAATATTAAATATGACGGCGATATATTTTTTATTCCCGTCGAGAATAAACTTTTTCAGCCCAGCGTCGGAACATTTTATGTCAAGCGTGAGAAGATTTTGAGCAGGGCATGGGGAAACATTTTCCGCTCGATTGCATCTAAAATAGGAAATAATGTGTAGCTTTCTTTTAATGAAAAAAGTCTGAATCATCCCATCATCGGGACGATGCACATTCGTTGCGCATCGCCTCCGATATCTTTAGCCCCCTCCTAACTTTCCGAAGTTCCCAGCCCCCAAAATGGGAGAGGGATGACTTTCGTATCAGCACCCCCTTTGGGGGTTGGGGCCTAAATGGAAAAAAATGAGAGGCGGGGCTTTGTGCTTTGCGGGTTTATTCGTAACTTCGCCCACGAAATTCTAAAAGTTAATAGTTAGAAGTTAAAAATTAAAATAAAGAGGGAACTATGAGACGTTTTTTAGCAATGATGGGACTGTGCTGCCTGACGATACAGGCGACATGGGCACAGAAGTACACGAATGAGTATGCGAAGGATTTACAGAAGCTGGCGGCGAAGTGGGTGAAGCGGGGCGAATGGAAGAACGGCTTCACAAAGGCTGTGCCGGCAGAGCAGGTGAACCTTGTGGAGTTTTACATCCAGTACCAGCGCAACCCGGAGGAGTGGAAGGCACTGTTCCGGTGGTTACAGGAGAACGACCTGCTGAGTGTGCCCGGCGGACGCATCCCCATTCCAGGTACGGAACTAACGGTGAGCGTGGAAGACGGCGAGAACTGGTGTTCGGAGGCAGACCTGCGAGCCGGCAAGGGCAGCGAGAGCCACGAAAAGAAGATTGACTTTATGTACGTGGTGAAGGGCACGGAGGGTTTCTGCCGTCTGGACCACGAAACTTCAACCGTCAACACGCCTTACAACCGAGAGAAGGATCGCATGGACTATAAGTTTGAGTCCGACCGTCTGGAGCGGTTCAACTCAGTGCCAGGCACATTCAATATCATGTTCCCATGCGACTGGCACGTGGCAAAGGTAAAGACGCAGGAGGAGAGCCAGAAGCTGCGTGTGTTGGTGATTAAGGTGAATTACAAGTTATGAACGCGATTTTTTCAAAACTAATAGCCGCAGCCACAGGTGTGAGCGAGCGGCAAGTGACAGCCACGGTGGGGTTGCTTGAGGAAGGATGTACCATCCCGTTCATTGCCCGCTACCGCAAGGAGGTGACGGGTACGCTGGACGAAGTGAAGGTGGCTGCCGTGAGCGACAGTCTGGAGAAACTGAAAGAGGTGGAGGCCCGGAAGCAAACTATCTTGAAGACCATCGAGGAGCAAGGCAAGCTGACACCCGAACTAAAGAAACGCATTGAGGACTCATGGGACAGTACGGAGCTGGAAGACATCTACCTGCCGTACAAGCCGAAGCGGAAGACGAGGGCGGAGGTGGCCCGGCAGAAGGGACTGGAGCCGTTGGCCACGTTCCTGATGCTACAGAATCCGCAGGCCGACATCGACAAGAAAGTGAGGGAATTCATCGACGCGGAAAAGGGCGTGAAGTCTGCCGAGGAGGCCATTCAGGGAGCGCAGGACATCATTGCCGAGCAGGTGAGCGAGACGGAGGAGGCCCGCAACATTGTGCGTTTCAACTTCAAGCGCGATGCCGTCATCACGAGTAAGGTTGTCAAGCCGAAGGAGGAGACGGAGGAATGGGAGCAAAAGTCGCAAAAGTTCCGCGACTACTTCGATTTCTCGGAAAAGCTGGCCCGCTGTGCCAGTCACCGCCTGCTGGCCATGCGACGCGGCGAGGCGGAGGGGGTGCTGCGCATCAGCATCAATGGCGACGATGAGCGTTGCCTGGACCGGCTCGACCGACTGTTCCTGCGCAACTCGTCGAAGAGTGCCGAACTGGTGTGGGAGGCCGTGGAGGACGGTTTCAAACGGCTCATCAAGCCCAGCATCGAGACGGAGTTTGCCAACCAAAGCAAGGAGAAGGCTGACCAGGAGGCCATCCGCATCTTCGTGAAGAACCTGGAACAACTGCTCATGGCAGCGCCGTTGGGACAGAAGCGCGTACTGGCACTCGACCCGGGTTTCCGCACGGGCTGCAAGCTGGTCATCCTCGATGCCGAGGGCAACCTGCTGCACAACGAGGCCATCTACCCCCATCCACCGAAGGCGGAACGGAAGGCAGCTGGCGACAAGATATGGACGCTGTGCAAGCAATACAAGATTGAGGCCATTTCCATCGGCAACGGCACGGCCAGCCGCGAGACGGAAGAGTTCGTAAGGAACCTCGGACTGCCCAGCACGATTCAGGTGTTCGTAGTGAGCGAGGACGGTGCCAGCATCTACTCGGCATCGAAGGTGGCACGGGAGGAGTTTCCAGACTACGACGTGACAGTGCGCGGAGCCGTTTCCATCGGTCGGCGACTGATGGATCCGCTGGCCGAGTTGGTGAAGATTGACCCCAGCAGCATCGGCGTGGGCCAGTACCAGAAGGATGTGGACCAGAAGGCCCTGAAGCATTCGCTGGACCAAACGGTGGAAATGTGCGTGAACAAGGTGGGCGTGAATGTGAACACGGCCTCGAAACATCTGCTGACGTACATTTCGGGCCTGGGCCCTGCCATTGCACAGAACATCGTAAACTACCGGGCCGAGAACGGGGCGTTCAGTTCAAGAAAGGAATTGCTGAAAGTGCCGAAGCTGGGGCCGAAAGCCTTTCAGCAGGCAGCGGGTTTCCTGCGTGTCAGCGGTGGCAAGCAGCCATTGGACAACAGTGCGGTACACCCGGAGAGCTATGCCATCGTGGAGAAGATGGCCAAGGACCAGAAATGCACGGTCGGCGACCTGATGTCCGACAAGGAACTCCGCTCGAAGATTGACATCAACCAGTACGTGACCGACACCGTGGGACTGCCCACCCTGCAAGACATCATGCAGGAATTGGACAAGCCCGGTCGTGACCCGCGTCAGCAGTTGGAGACGTTCAGCTTCAGCAAGGACGTGAAGGAACTGGAGGATGTACAGCCAGGAATGCTCCTGCCCGGCATCATCACCAACGTAACGGATTTCGGCTGCTTCGTCGATGTGGGTGTCCACACGAAAGGGCTTGTCCACATCAGCGAACTGGCCGACCATTTTGTGAAAGACCCTGCCAGCGAGGTGCAGCTGCATCAGCACGTCACCGTCCGCGTCCTGAGCGTGGACCTGAAAAGGGGCAGGATGAGTTTGTCGATGAAGGGAATAGAATGAGAGGAAAAAGGGGAAACGAACCGCAAATGAAAGTCATTCTCACCAGACATTTTCCGTTTGGCAAACGCTATGCCGCCATCAACCTGTTCGGCTTGGTGTTTGCAAAGTATCAATTGTCGCGGCAGGAACTGAACCATGAGTACATCCACACGCTGCAACAGCGGGAATTGCTGTTCGTGGGCTTCTACATTATATATATTATAGAGTGGCTGGTGCGCCTCGCCCAATACCGCAACGCCTACAAGGCTTACCTGAACATTAGCTTTGAATGCGAAGCCTACAACAGGATGAATGACCTAAACTATGCAAGAAAAAGAAAAATCTTTGCGTGGAGAAAGTATATTTTCACTTAAAAATAAATGTTAATCTAACATGGTAAGTCGCAAAATATCCTTACCTTTGCACACAAAAGCAAAATGAGAAGAACGAAAATAGTAAATATGATTTCAGAGACCATGCACCAGAAACATCCTGATGCTGAGGTGGTGTTGTATGGTTCTGAAGCCAGAGGTGATGCACGATTGGATTCCGACTTCGATTTGCTGGTACTGGTAAACAGCACTGGCAACCAATTCAGAAACGAGCAGAAACAAATAGCTGACAGCATCTTAGGTATAGAGCTGGAGACCGGCTACAATATCAGCCCCTACATCGTACCCCGTGAATGGTGGGAGAATCAGCCATTCACCACTCCCTTCTATAATAATGTTGTTCGAGACGGTATTAGAATATGAAAGAAGTCAACGATACAAACTTTCAAAATATCAATATAACAATGGAAATAGCAAAAAACATTCAGTATATCGGTGTGGACGACACCGACATTGACCTGTTTGAAGGACAGTATGACGTGCCGGAAGGCATTTCGTATAACTCTTATCTGATTGACGACGAGAAAATCGCCATTCTGGACACAGTGGATGCCCGCAAGACCAACGAATGGGTGGAAAAACTGGAGGCTGCCCTGAATGGCCGCACACCAGACTACCTCATCATTCACCACATGGAGCCAGACCACGCCAGCAATGTGAAGATGATTCTGGAGAAATATCCCGACTGCGTGGGTGTTTGCTCGCAGAAAGCTGTGGCCATGGTGAAACGTTTCTTCGACGTGGATTTTGGCGCACGATTGCAGGTGGTAAAAGAGGGTGAAACGCTCTCGTTGGGACAGCACACCCTGACCTTCATCATGGCTCCGATGGTACACTGGCCAGAAGTGATGATGAGCTACGAAAGCACGGAAGGTATTCTGTTTGCCGCCGACGGATTCGGCAAATTCGGCGCACTCGCCCACCCCAACAGTGAGGGAATGGCTGCCGACAAACTGCACGGTACCGTGGAAGGCTGGGCATGTGAAGCCCGCCGCTATTATTTTAATATTGTGGGAAAATACGGTGCCATGGTACAGACCGTACTGAAGAAGGCTGCCAAGCTGGACATCAAGGTCATCGCCCCACTCCATGGCCCAATTCTCGACAAGGACTTGGACTACTATCTCAACATCTACAACACGTGGTCCAGCTATCAGCCAGAGGACAAGGGCATCTTCATTGCCTACTGCTCACTGCACGGCAACACCGAGGAGGCCGCACTGAAATTGGCCGAAATCATCAAGGACGACAGCGATGTGAAGGTTAGTGTCAGCGACTTGGCACGCGACGATATGGCCGAGGCCATTGAGGATGCATTCCGCTACGACCGCCTTGTAGTAGCCGCACCGACTTACGACGGTGGTGTCATGCCCTTCATGCAAGACTTCCTGCATCACCTCAGCATCAAGGCTTTCCAGAACCGCACTGTCGGCATCATCGAAAACGGCTCTTGGGCACCAGCTGCCGGAAAGAAGATGCGCGAGGCTTTTGAACAGATGAAAAACATCACCATCATCGAGCCAATGGTCAGCGTGGAATCTACGGTCAAGGAAAAAACGGTTGAGGACTTGAAGGCGCTGGCCGCAGCACTGATTGGGTAAAAATCATGAAACATCTATTCTCTCTTATATTCACTGCACTCACGTCGTTGGCAGCATACGCCAACGACGGCGTGTTTTTTGTGAACGGGAACCACCTGGTACCCATTCAAGAAACAGAAATCGCACTCACCAAGGAGGTACTGACCATCAGCCTCTGCGACGATGGCTACGCCAAGGTCGATGTGCTGTATGAACTCACCAACCGGGGAAAGGCAAAGACGGTGACAATGGGATTCGAGGCCAACGCTCCCTACAACGACGACGTAGCATTCAACAGACAAGGCATTCACCCCTACATTCAAGACTTCACCGTAGAAATGAACGGAAAGCCACTGACATACATGAATGCTGTCGTAAAATCAGAATTTCACACCGAGTGCGACTTCGTGCCGCTCGACTTGGAAAAATGGAAATCCTACGGCGAAGTAAAGATGCCAGACGGTGAGGATCTGCCCCACAACGCCCTGCTCTATGATGCCGAACTCGACAGCCTCATCGATTTTTCATACGCCTACTATTTCATCGCCCGATTCCAGCCCGGAGTCAACACCGTGCATCACACCTACCGTTACCGCATGAGCTACGGCGTGGGGCGCACCTTTGAGGTTCCCTACTGGCTCTTGCCTGCCATGCGTTGGGCAAACAGGCAGATTGACGACTTCACCCTGCGCATCCAGACTCCAGGAACGGCCAAAAACTTTTTTGTGCCCGACTCCATCTTCTCTGCCTCAACGTTTGTCGTCACCAAAGGTACTGGCAAAATACGCAAAGCCAAACAGTACGACGAGGTTTGCACAGAATTTTCGCTGAGAGACGGTATCGTGGAATGGCACACCACAGCCTTCAGGCCCAAAGACAATATGACAATTCAGTCTGCCGAACGGCTGCACTACGATGATTTCAAACTCGGTACCTTCTACGACCGCAGCGAAGGCTATCTGCCAGGCAGCTTTATTCTTGAAGCCCAAAAGGACAAGACCACAAGACGCATCCTGCGCAACCTGCCCTACGCTCACCGAGGCTATGTCTTCAAAGACAAGAAACTGCAAAAATACTTCAACCAGTTTTGGTGGTACATGCCCGACCCATCGTGGCAAGAATCAACCGACGACTTCACACCCCGCGAGTGGAAACTCATCAACCAAGGCGAATAACGACATCATGCGGTCTCTCCTCTTCATACTATTCATCCTGTGTTTCTGTCCAAGGACGGAGGCACAGGATTATTTTTCCATCATGGCATGGAATGTGGAGAACCTGTTCGACACCCAGCACGACGAGGGAAAACGGGACGAGGAGTTCCTGCCGGAAGGCGACCACCGATGGTCACGTTATCGTTTCTTCAAGAAACTGAAGGAAATCGGCAAAACCATCGTGGCGGTCGATAGCATGAAACCCGTGGAAGTCATTGGGCTGTGTGAAGTGGAGAACGACAGCGTACTGACCTGTCTCACCGAGCGAACACCCCTGCGGCAATTGGGCTACCAGTACGTCATGACCCACAGTGCCGACGAACGTGGCATTGACGTGGCTTTGCTTTATGCACCCCTGCGCTTCCACCTCATCGCTTACGAAAGTCTCCGCACGCCAACCCGCCAACCTGTCCGTGACGTGCTTCATGCCACGGGTAGTATTCCTTCGGGCGACACCCTCGACATCTACCTGCTCCATCTTCCCTCAAAACTCGGCGGTGCCCAGGCTGAGACGCACCGAAAGGCCGTCGTCAACCATATTCTCACTCATACAGACTCCGTTAGCAATGCCCGTCAACACCCAAACATCATCGTCATGGGCGACTTCAACGATGAGTTTAACGGCAAACGAATGCAACCTTTCCAAAAACGTGGCTTCGTGGATGTCATTACTCGGCAAAAACCAGGCACTTACAAATATCAGGGTCTGTGGTCCATCCTTGACCACATACTTGTGAAATCGACCCGTCTCCACTACTCCGCCGGCATCTCCGCCCTCCCATTCCTCCTCGAACCCGACAAAACCCACCAAGGGCAGAAACCCTTCCGCACCTACCTCGGTCCCCGCTACAATGGCGGCATCAGCGACCACCTTCCCGTTTGGATGCGAATAAAAATGTAGGTATCAACTCATTTTTTCACTCATCATTTTGCAAAAGAAAAAATAAGTACTAACTTTGCGGCCAACTAATGAAAAACGCCAACTAATCAAAGAAACCCAAAAACATATTCACAAAATCAAAAATCATTATGAAACCAACATTATTCCTCCTTGCTGCAGGTATGGGAAGCCGCTACGGTGGTTTGAAGCAGCTTGACGGTCTGGGACCAAACGGTGAAACAATCATGGACTACTCCATCTACGATGCCATCCAGGCAGGCTTCGGCAAAATCGTATGGGTCATCCGCAAAGACTTTGAAGAGCAGTTCCGCACACAAATCCTCTCCAAATATGAGGGCGTCGTGCCATGCGAACTTTGCTTCCAAAGCATCGATGCACTGCCCGAAGGCTTTAAGTGTCCGGAAGGCCGTCAGAAGCCATGGGGTACCAACCACGCCGTACTCATGGGTAAGGACGTCATCAAGGAGCCATTCGCAGTCATCAACTGCGACGACTTCTATGGTCGCGATGCCTTCATGAGCGTTGGCAAATTCCTTTCCAACCTCCCCGAAGGCTCAAAGAACAAATACGCAATGGTAGGCTTCCGCTGCTGCAATACACTCAGCGAGAACGGTTCCGTGGCTCGCGGCATCTGCGAGTACGACAACAACCGCCACCTTACCGACGTGGTTGAGCGTACAGAAATCATGCGTCAGGCCGACAAAGGCAACGCCATCTGCTATAAGGACGAGCAGGGCGAATGGATTCCCGTTGACGAGAACGTGCCCGTCAGTATGAACATGTGGGGCTTCACTCCCGACTACTTCGAGCACTCAGAGGCATACTTCAAGGAATTCCTTTCCGACCCAAAGAACATGGAGAACCTGAAGGCTGAGTTCTTCATCCCACTCATGGTCAACAAACTCATCACTGAAGGCACCAGCACTGTTGAAGTGCTCGATACCACCAGCGTCTGGTTCGGCGTCACCTACGCTGCTGACCGCCAGGCAACCGTTGATCGCATCGCCAAGCTCGTTGCCGACGGCGTCTATCCAAACAAATTGTTCTAAACAAAACAAAGTAAGCATCCGTTGAAAGATTGTAGTTCAACGGATGCTTACACGCTTTTTAAGGCTTTTAATTGGGTGGGAGCACAGGGATTAGTTCCCTAAATAACGAAAGTCGTGGTTCCTTCAGTTCATTTATCTCCTTTATTTCTTCCCCATTGAGGCACAAAGAGATATGAACAAAACGCCCACACCCCTTTAACAATCTCCTTAATCCTTAACCTAAATCGTAAGTATCCCATCCACCTCATGCTCCACAAACGGGCCTTCCTTACACTCGAAGATCACGCTATTGGACTCCATCGCCTCAATCGTATGCCACATGCCTTTGGGGATGTTTACCCCATACTTACCCTCTTCAGGGCACAGCATAAAGTCCTCTATTATTGACCCGTCATCATGATGGGTGGTCACCCGTACCTTCCCTCGCAGAATCACAAATGTCTCATCCTTTGTTGGATGTCTATGAATTGGAACGTCTGTTCCAGGCTCCACAGCATTCAGAAATCGATGGCATTTTTCATCAAGACTTTGATGGAAGTTATAATTCATCCTAAGCCTTGGCGACGTTTTTGCTTGTTCAGATACTTTGTCTAAAAGATTATTATCGATAACCATAACTATTCAATTATGTATTGGGTTATATTTCTTCTCCCGCATACTTCATCTTTTTCCCAAGCACCGTACAAACAATCATCTGTATGTCCTTAATAAAAGAATAATGGTGGTAATAGTAACAATTAAGTCGGACTTTATCGGGATAAATAACCGTGTCATTGTACTCCAC